>JALZVT010000120.1 GCA_023300545.1 Pseudomonadales bacterium | reverse complement strand
CGCACCACCGCGTTTGGAAACTCACTGCGACTCAACACGTAGTGCAGCATGCGCAAACGATTGGAGGTGAGCCAGAACACAAACAAGGCAAAGCTTGCGCCGATCAGAGGCAGAATAGATTTAGGTACCTGATATTCGCCGAGGTACAGGTAGTCGCTGCGCGCGTTGGCCTCCAGCTGCATGAGCCCGGCGAACAATACCGACAGGAACGCGCCGCCAATCATTATCCAGAAAATGGTTGATAGTGAATCAATCGAACGCACCAGCGCTGAGGCTTGGACCGATAGGGGCGCCACATTTGCCCCAGGCGGTAGCAAGGCAAAGCCACCGGTATCGGCGGTTGGCGCCACTGGGTTAGGTGGTGGCGAGCCTGTTGGTGAGCTGGGCTCATGGGGTTCGTCGCTCAAGGTGTTGCCTGCTTTGCCGCGCCGTCTGGTTCTAGATCTCGGCTGCCAAGTACGCGATCAATAGCGCCGCGATCGGGCAACTGTTCGGCTAGCCAGGCCGCGATCTCGATCATGGCTGCCCTACCTTCTGGAAGTAGATCAGCAAACACCGGGAAGACATGGGGTGCCTGTGGCCACTCCTTTAACTCGACCTTAACGCCAGCTTCTCGAGCGCAGGCAGCTACGCGTCGGGCATCGTCGCGCAGAATTTCATGGCTGCCACAGTGAATAGTTAGCGGTGGCAAGCCGGCGTAATCGCCAAACAGCGGTGATAGGCGCCAGTCACGGAGGTCATTTTCACCCGCGTAGAGGTGGGCTGCTTCGGGCATTCGGGCGCCGGGCAGCATGGCGTCGTGTTTGGCGTTGCTGAGAATAGACTCGCCACTGCCCGTCAGGTCAGCCCAGGGAGACAGCAACACGCCGCAAGCGGGGGTGGGCAAGCGTGCTTCTTTGATTTTTAGCAGCGTCACCAGCGCCAGATTGCCGCCGGCAGAATCGCCGCAGATGGCAATGCGCTGTGCGGGGACACCCTGTTGCAGCAGCGCTTTGTAAGCGGCGATGGCGTCAGCGGGAGCTGCCGGATAGGGCGTCTCTGGGGCAAGACTGTAGTCAAGCACGGCCACACGAGCATCTGCGGCCAGCGCCAGATTGGCGGCAAAGGGCCGGTAAGCGTCTGACGAGCCGACAAAATAGGCCCCGCCGTGCATGTGCAGAATAACCGGCCGCGGGCTGTCTACGGGTGTTTTGGGCTCTGCCCAGCACAGTGGAACTCCGCCCAGTTCACCCATCTCGAAGTTGACCTTAGAGGCTTTGCGCAGCCCCCCAGATCGCCCAAAACGGTCCATTCTGGCGCGGGTTTTGGCGATTTCTTCGGTCGTCAGAGCCGCTGTGGTCATGTGACGTTTGACGGTGAGTCGCAGGAGCTGGTTGAGTAGTCGGGTTCTTATACTGGGCATGCGCGGACTCTAAACTAAGGGCTGGTTCAGTCCCAGCCATGCATCTGGTAAATTATCAGGCTTATTGATCACAAATATCTCAGGGGACAACGCCATGAAGTTAGGCATTATCGCAGGCTATTCTGGCCGAAAGCTGAACATTCCGATGGGACCTATCCATCACGCCGAGACTCTTGGCTACGATTCCATATGGACCTCCGAGGCCTATGGCTCTGACGCGATTACCCCTGCTGCCTGGATCTTGGCGCAAACCACCAAGATTAAAGTCGGAACGGCGATCATGCAGATGCCTGCTCGTACGCCAAGTATGTCAGCCATGACCGCTATGTCGCTGGCGAGCCTGTCTGAAGGTCGCTTTATTGTCGGTTTGGGTGCCTCTGGTCCACAGGTTGTTGAAGGCTGGCACGGCGAGCGTTATGGCCGCCCTGTGACGCGTCTTAAGGAATACACCGAGATCATGAAGAAAATTTTTGCTCGCGAAAGTGTGCTGACCTATGAAGGCAAAGAATATCAAATGCCTTATAAAGGACCGGGCGCGACTGGTTTAGGCAAACCGCTCAAGAGCATCATGCATTGTGAAGAAGATATCCCTATCTATGCCGCGACTATTACACCTGCTGGCGTTGCCGCAGCCGCGGAAGTGTCTGATGGCTTTTTCCCCGTATGGATGGACCCTGAGAAATATTCCGTGTTTGAAGAGCCCATCAAAAAGGGTTTTGCAGCTGCTGGCGACAAGTCGTTGCTTGATTTTGACGTGGCCCCTTTTGTCACCTGCGTAATGGGTGATGACGTTGAAGAGTGCATGAAGCCGATTCGCGGCAACATGGCGTTGTATATCGGCGGTATGGGCGCTCGTGATAAGAACTTCTATAACAACTACTGCAAAGCACTCGGTTATGAAGACGCGGCCGTGAAAATTCAGGATCTGTTTCTCGCTGGCAAGAAAGACGAAGCCATGGCGGCTGTTCCTGCTGAGCTTATTGACGCCTGCCACCTGGTGGGGCCGGCTGAGCGTATCAAGGAACGTCTGGGTCGTTGGAAGCAGGCAGGCGGCAAAGGCCAGGTTGGTTCTATGTTGATTGGCACGCAAAATCCTGAAGCGCTTGAGCTAATCGCCTCGGAAATGCTCTAACCGTTTTGGTTTAAGAGCCCAGACGATATCTGAGCTTGAGCACGAGTTGTTCAGCGAGCGGTTCATTGAAACTGTCGCTGAACAGGTCGCCGAAGTCTGACCCTGGGTCGTTCGGTAGATCACTCGTTCGGGTGTAGACCAGAAACAAATCTGACAGCGGAGCGATTTCCCAACGGTAGCGCACCTGCAGATTAACCCTTGAAACCGTAAAGCTGTCGCTTTCCTCTCCAGGCGCTTTCTGGCGCTCAATCAGTCGTCCCGCGGCGGTAGGGATGGTAAAGAAGTCACGCTCGCGCGCATTTACACCCACCCACTGAAACGCTATTCGAAATTGCTGACGGGCAGTCGGGAAAAAATCAAAAGTAAGGTTTGGCGCCCAGTCGGAGCTGCGGAAGGTCGCCATGGTGTCGTCGCCGGTGTGCAACAGCCACGCGTCGCGTTTAGTGCGGCGAACCGACAGTTCACTGGTCATGCGGTTCGACATGCGCCAGGTTAAGCCGGCCACATAGGTGCGCGACAGGCCACCAAGATCTTCTTCTGCCACGCGAGTTTCGAACGAGGCTGCAAGCCGCCGAGAGTTATTGCTGCTAAATCTGAGTTGGCCGTCCCAGCGCGTGTCGATCTTGAAGGTGCCGTTGCCAAAACTGTTGCGGTCTTCAAAGCGCGTGGGGCTATAGGACAGGCGCCACTCAAATCGGTTCAGGCTCTCGAACAGATATTCCTGACTGGCATTGGCGCCGGCAAGAATCAGTCGCCCGTCGGTGTTCCAGCCGGCACCAAGAAAGCCGTTAGTGCGCAGGCTTTGCAGCCCATCGATGTTGGAATTGACGTTAGAGAACGAATAGCGCGCGCCGTAGGTATCAACCCGGCGCTGGAAACCAAGATCATTGATGTCGAGGTCGGCGTCAAAATATTCAAGCTGCAGGTTGTGGGTAAGACCCTGGCGGGGTACCCAGCGTAAATCGGTGAACCCTCCAATGCCGCCTCTTTCTCCGGTGATGTCGGAGACCACCAGCTGTGCGTCAGCGTTCCAATCGCGCTCTGGTGTGTAGTAGTGCAGGTCAACTGAATGCACGTAAGCATCGCGCTCGGGATGGGTTACTGCTGAGCTCAGCAGGCCCGCGCCAAAGTAGGCGCCATCGGTATCGGGTTCGTACAGTGCGCGCAGCACGCTGTAGTTACGGCCGTCTTGGCGCAGATTGATATCGCCGCCAGCTTGTTCTTCAGCGTTCGGGCCAATGGTGGATGGACCTTGGCCGTCGAATTTGATGTCGTTTTCGAAGGCGCCAAGAATCCCGTAGCGCAGCTGACCGATTTGACCGGTTGCTTTGACGGCGCCTAAGAGCTCTGTCGGTTGGTTGAGTTCGAAATCGTCAACGGTAATGCCGTCAGGAATTTCTGGTTCGAGCGCGCTGCCGCCAATGCGTCGCGTGTTAACTAGGCTCACCGGATTAAAGCTGCTGCGTGGGTCTGAGCGCGGCGTAGTCGTGAATATTTCCTGACCTTCAAGAAAAAACAGGCGCCGCTCTGGAAAGAACACTTCGTTCGCACTGAAATTAACAACAACGTCGTCGCTTTCTACTGTGCCAAAGTCTGGGTTGATGGAGGCGGTGGCCTGAAAGTTTGTGGATGGTCGCCAGAAAAGCTCAGCACCGCCCTTGTAGAGCGTCTCTCTCCCAACATGGTCTCTTGTGACTGATGCGTAAGGAAATGCGGCCCATTGCTGACGAGGAGAAACGTTTTCTACTTCCAATTTTTGATAGCGCGAGAAAAATTTGGATTGGGTAAACGGCAAAGCCGGCCAACCCCAACGTTCGTTCAAGTACGCCACGCGCCGCGATGCAAAAATACCAAGCGATCGCTTGCCTTCGTTTTTTGGCATGCTGAGGATCGACCAAGGAATAAAGAACTCCACATTCCAGCCGGTTTCTGTACGTCTGCTTGAGCGCTGCCAGGCGCCGTCCCAGTTGGTCGAATAGCGCGCTTCAGGAAGGATGGTGCCGTCGGTGGCGCTGTCGCCGAGACTGGTCTGAAACCAGAAGCCGTAACGGGCCTCGCCAGATGTATCCAGCGTAAAGGAGAAGGCGTCACGATTGAGTCGACCCTGATCTCGACTGGTCAGTCGTTCGAGCAATCGGTTTGGGTCTTGTTCCATTTCCGCGCCCAGATAGAAACCGCGTTCGGTGTAGAACATATACATGCGGGTTGGCAGTGAACCCGGTGTCAGTGTATCGGGGTCGACGGAGACAAAGTTGGTGATCGGAGCAGAGCGACGCCAGGCTGCCTCATCCAAAGTGCCGTCGAGAGTGATGTTGGCATCTTCGATAAATGCCAGTGCGATGGGTGGCCCGTCACCAACATCTAGCTCGATCGGCTGGCTGTTAGCATCGCTCGCACGAGCCTCAATAGGTATCAAACCAAACAGTAAACACGCGCCAAACAGCGCTGCAAACTGTGCAGGACCTGGCCGAACTAGTGTCAGCGAAAACAGCTGCAAGCAAAGAAAAATCGAGACTCTCCGAAGGTGGGGTTGTGTGTGGGTTGTGATGGGTTCAGCGCGGAGCACAAGGATACTGGGCGGGCGGGGGAGCGGCAAAACATTCCTCGGCTCCACCTCGGTTTGTGTTCGACAGGAATCAGTCGTTGGGAGAGGCAATGCTCAGCACGACCTGGGCAACGAGCCCGTTCAGTGCAGGGCTACCAATCAATTGGCAGGCTAGCCGTGAGTTTGTTGAGGCCTCATCAACATAGCTTAGAAGCTCGGTTTCATCCGGATGTGCAGGGGGCAGCAATGGCAGTTGGTTGTCCTCGAAATTGCACAGGCAGGTTGCACAGTTTATTGCTCCGCCACACTGGCCGACAATGCCTGCAACTCCTGCCGCAAGGGCTGCATCCATCAGGTTCTGGCCTGCTAGCACGCTGACAGCGCGTTGGTTGCCTTGGGGTTCGATAAATATGACCCGGCAGTCTGCTGTCGGTCTGACCGGTTTGTCAGACGCTTCTGGTGGGGCGGAGCCGTTGTTTGGTGAGCTAGCTGACATGGTGTCCATCTGAGCGGTGGCGATCGCTGTTGGAGGTTACTTACAAACCCCCAGTGTATCTCACTCGCGGGCTAGGCCCTGCGAGGTTAGAATTAGCGGTTGCACCAACAAGGAGATCGCGCGTGATTCTGGATCTACACGCCCATTCTATAAAATCTGATGACGGCCGCGCCAAGGTTCAAAACTACTGTCAGTGGATTACCACTCGCAATGTTCCCATTGATGGCTTTGTGCTGACGGAACACCGCCAGTTTGACTTCGAGTCAGATTACTCAGAGCTCGCGCAAAAATTCAATCTGACCATTTTAAAAGGTGCGGAGGTTGAGACTGAGTACGGTCACGTGTTGGTGTTTGGTGTGACCAAGCCGCTCACCGAAGAGTTCGACTTTAGCAACATTACGCTGAAGCTTGCAGACGTTGTTGCCGCTGCCAATAAGCACGGCGCTGTTGCGGTGCCCTGTCATCCCGGGCGCGTGCGCGTGGGAATGTCTGCTCACATTGAAGAGCATGGAGTTCCCGAAGGCGTCCATATTGTTGAGACGTTTAACGGCGGCAGTCGCGGCAATGAAGATGATATTGCGCAAACAATGGCTGATAAGCTGAGCTATCAGGGCATCGGTGGTAGTGATGCGCACATTGTTAGCCACATTGGTCGTTGCGCCACGCGTTTCTCTGCGGTGATCAACAGCGAACTCGAGCTGGTTGCGGCGCTTAAGTCAGGTGAGTTTGAAGCCCTTACTTTTAAAGAGGATGCCGCATGAGCGCGCCGTTAGACGTTGAAGCGCTGAAAGAAGAATTTTTGTTTAAGGTGTTTGATGAAAAGACCTTCTCTTTCAGCGGCCAAGCCCTTGCTGATTATGCGATAGCCTGTGGTGAAACGGCGTCACGCTACACCGATCCTGCTGATGCAGACTTTCAGGCACCGCCGACAATAGCGACGAGTCTCCAGCCCGGACAGCGTATGCCAAAGGGGTTTCCGAAGGTTGCGGGTTTGGGAATGGATGCTGGCAAGGCCGTTTCTCCCAAAGCGCCAATTCGGCCGGACGTTGAGTTGCTGGGTAAAAGCCATATGCAAGATATCTACACTAAAACCGGTCGCTCGGGTCGCATGGTGTTTTTTGTTATTCGCATGGAAGTGTTTGATCCAAGCGGTACTGAGGTCGCCAGCGCCGATACGTCGGTGGTGATTCGGGAAAAGCCATCCGTCTGAATGCAATTTGGATTTAAGAGAAGAAAATGACAATAGTAAAACTGGCCGACGTTGAGTTCGGTGTTGAGTTGCCTGTATTTGAGCCTGACACCAGCCTAGCCAACGTGCAGCGATTTGGCGATGCATCTGGGTGGAATTCACCCCGCTTTACCGACCATGAACATGCCCGAAAAGAAGGTTTCCCCGGGGCGCTAGTGCCAGGGATTATGAGTCAGGGCTTTTTGGCGGCGATGATTCATCGATGGGCGCCAGGCTCCGTGATAGAAAATGTTGATACTATTTTTCGGGCACCAGTCATTGTCGATGTTGCGCATCGTATAAGTGGCGTTGTAACGGATATAGACGAAGATACTGGGCTGGTTGAGATTGATCTGACGCTAGTAAATGCCGCAGAGGAAACTCGGGTGCTCGGTACGGCATCGGTGCGGCTGCCGGTCTGATTTTCGGCGATATCATGTTTTTTATTCGCGCTCTACCTACGTTGCCCAGCAAAGCGAATCCAGTGGGTGCGCATGCGCTGACGTCAGCTGTTGCCGTTCTAACACTGCTGGGGATTCTGTTATGTGGGCCAGCGGCAGATGCAGAGCGATTGGTGTCGCGTACTGACCTTGATCAAGACGGTAACTTTATCGCTCAGATGGTTGACGTTGCGCGTCTTGGCAATGTGGTGAATGTGGGTTCGCCAATCACCCTTGGACCGCCGCTGCCGGCTGGGGCAACCATTGGCCCTCTATTACCGGTCAATAGTGGTCGCCACATTGTCTATGTGGCATTCACCACAGACGGCGGTAGCTTTGATGATCTTTTTGTCGTCGATGTGAACGCACCTAGCACATCGCAAGTGCTGAATGCGCCGCGGGTAGTTGGCGTTGATGCGCCAATACTTTTTGCGGGTGTTCTGGGCAGCAGCCGAGTCGCCTTTGCTCTGCGCAATCTGACTACAGGCACAGACCGGCTGTACGTTGCCAATGTTGACACGCCCGGGGTGAATACGCTTATCACTGATGCGCTGCCGCCTGGTGCGACGATCGGTGACATGGAAATGAGCCCCGATGGGCGCACGCTTGCCTATCGAGTTGATCGCGTGGGCGCTGAGCCAGAGCTGAGAATGTCGTTTTTGTCGCTGCCACAAAACTCGCAACGTATCGATCTGCCGGTGCCCTCGTCGAACTACAGTCCCAGCGAATTTCAGTTTAGCGCTAACTCTCGCCAGTTTTTGTGGCGTAGCGGTGTTGGTGTTGATGCATTCGGCAATTTTCCGCCGCTGCGTTCTGAGCCATTGCGGATGGTCACGATTGCACCTGGTCGGCGGGAAATTGGGGCTGCCATACAGGTGAATCAGGGCGCAGCCTTTGACGAACAGGTTTTCGAGTTTGATATCGACAAGAACAGCGAGCAAGTTTTCTATCGGGCCATTCCCGCGGGATCAATCGGCCCCGGTGATACTTTTGCCGTGACGCTGGCCTCGCCTGGTGTTGCGACTCAACTTAATCCTGCTGCTGTTGCTGGTGCAGGCTTCACCAATCAGGAAGATGTGCTGATTGTGGGTGATTCGGTGCTGTATAACGCGGCGCAAGCCAACCCCAATCTGGTGGAGCTTTTTAGTACATCGACTAGTGGTGGGCAGCCTGCCAGGCTGTTGTCAGGTTCGGTAGCACTTGCGACAGAAGGCTTTTCGATCTCGGAACCTGGTGTCAGTCACATGGTGGCCAGTGCTGATGAGTCGAAGGTTGCGGTTATTGACGGCGATCCGGCAAGAAATCTGTTTGTAATAGATCTCAATAACACAGCGCGTACCTTTGCGCCCTTTGAGCTGGCTGTTGGCCAAACTATTGAGCGAACCACGCGCACAAACCTGACACGACAAGACCCTTTTTCCTTTAGTCCTAATTCATCGTTGATCGCGATGCTACTGGATCCACCCATTGGTGCCACTGGGATTGCGCCCGCCGGGCTTGCTTCCGGGTTGTTGGTTGCCCTGCCAGATGTCAACGACTCGGCTAGGCAAGTCTTTCCTGGATCAACGCAGTCACTTGCAGGGTTGAACTGGCTGGCTGACCCCACGGTCCTCGCAGCTGCCATTCTTCCGACCAGTCGCTCCGGTCAGGTCGGCTCCTCGTTGTCTGCCTTCGTCTCTATTATTAATGGCGGCGCGGTTGCGGCAACCGATTGCGCGCTCACCCTCGACACCGAACTCCCTGTCGAATTTAACTATCAGCGGACCAATCCAGTAACTAATGCAGTCATCGGCTTCCCTAATGCGCCCTCAGATATAGCGGCGGGTGCTGTGCAGAGCTATGTGATTAGCGCGCAGATATTGGACGCATTTGCGCCCGTGGATAGTCGTTTTCGGTTTGCCTGTGCGAATGCGGAGAACGTTGCACCGTTCTCTGGTTTGAATACGTTGTTGCTGTCTGGGTCAGTAACGCCGGTGCCCGATGTCGTCGCATTGGCAGCCACGCCCACCGCTAACGGATTTCTTGACGTACCAGGTAACACAGGGTCAGCGGCCTTTGCGGTGGCGACTGTTAACGTTGGTAGCGCAGCGGCGCTCACGGCACAGGTCGATACATTTAGCGCAAGCCTGCCGGTGGCCGTTGGTATTTGCCAAACGAACGCAACAGGCGCCTGCATCACTGCTGCGCCGATTGCCGATACTGTCGCGTTTAGCGCTGTAGCCGGCGGCACCAGCACCTTTGGAGTGTTTGTTGGTAGTGCTGGCTTTGTGCCGGAGAGCGCTGCTGAAAATCGTATTAGAGTGGTCTTTCGAGACGCTAGTGGAGCGGTGCGAGGACAGACGAGCGTTGCAGTACGAACATCTTCCTAGGCTTGCGAGCAACGCGCTACAAGCTCAGACTGGCTGTATTCATTAGCTAGGGGAAAATCATGGGAACAACTGCACGAGTTGTTGTGCTACCGCAAAAGCCGGGTGCACTCGAAGTTCAAGAACTGACTTTGCCAGACCCAGGGCCTACCCAGGTGGTAGTAAAACAGTTCGCGTCCGGCGTTTGTCATTCGCAACTGCACCAGATGCATCGCGAGCGCACGTCGCCCATTGTTCTGGGGCATGAAGCGACGGGCATTGTTATCAAAAAAGGTAGTGCGGTTACGCACGTTGATGAAGGCGATACCGTGCTGGTTACCTGGGTGCCAAGGGCGGCGCGAGAGGCTGCTGGTTTGCCCGTGCGAGCGACGCTTGAGGTTTCAGGTGGCATTGCCCAGTCCGAAAATGTTTTTACCTGGGCAGACAACACCATATGCGATGAACAGTATGTCGTAAAAACTGCTCCCGATATTAAAAAGGATGTTACCTCGATTATTGGCTGCGCCGTGATGACCGGTGCGGGTGCAGTCATCAATACCGCCAGTGTGAAAGCAGGCGAAAGCGTTGCTATTTTTGGGGTTGGTGGTGTTGGCCTTTCTGCTGTCGTTGGTGCGCGCATGGCTGGCGCCAATCCGATAATCGCGATCGATCTCGATGACGCCAAGCTTGAGTTTGCTAAACGCTTTGGTGCAACTCACACGATCAACGCAGGCCGTGAGGACGCGGTGGCGGCGATTCATGCAATGACGGTGCGAGAGGGTGAATACACGATTACCCGCGAGCTAGTGAGTGGCGCCGACTACGCCTTTGACTGCATTGGGTTACGGCAGACGATGGAGCAAATTGCGCCGGCCTGCCGAACCTGCCACTTTGGTGAGCAGGTTGGCGGAACGGCTGTGCTGGTTGGTGTGCCGTCGACCCCGGTCGAGTTGAATGCGATTGATATGCTGATCAACGAAAAACAGTTTCGGGGCAGCATAGGTGGGTCTTGTGCGCCTGATCGCGATTTCCCCACGTTCCTGCAATGGCATGCAGATGGGCATCTGCCGCTGGAAGAAATGGTGACCGAGCGTTACAGCATCGACGAGATTAACGAAGCCACCACGGCGCTTGAAGAAGGCAAGATTAGCGGGCGGGCGATTCTAGAGTTTTAGACTTGCTAGGGTATACCGGTCTTAATCGACGTGCCGATTAAGACCCGCTCCAATTTGGAGTGCGCTTGTCGGCAAATGCCAACGGACCTTCAAGTGCGTCGTTGCTGCGTACGCGGCGCTCTTCGTAGTCGTAGTGGTGGTAAAACGCTTGAGGCAGCGACATATCCAGTCCGGCCATCGCCGCTTCTTTGGTAGCACGCACTGCAAGCGGTGCGCAGCGCAGAATGTCGGCCACCCAACCATCGACAGTGATATCGAGTTGGTCTGCGGGAACCACTTCGTTCACCAGCCCTAACTGATAGGCGCGCGCCGCACTCATGTGGCGTCCAGTCAGCATGTAACCCATCGCCTGCTTTAGACCAATTTGTCGCGGCAATCGATGCACGCCGGCTGCCCCCGCGATTAGACCTCGGCGCGGCTCGGGCAAACCGAGTTCAGCGTGATCTGCGGCAACAATGATATCGCAGGCGAGTGCCAGTTCGAGGCCGCCGCCAAGTGCAAAACCGTTCACCTTTGCAATAACCGGTTTAGGGAAGTGCCAGCGCTCATTGACTGGTGTTGTTTCGGCAAGCATGTCGGCCCATCGCTTGCGCTGTTCTACACTGGCGTCACGCTCACGCGCCCTGTGTTTTAAGTCGGCTCCCGCGCAGAATGCTCTGTCCCCTGCGCCGGTTATAACGGCAACCCAAATATCATCGTTGCTGGCGATTTCATCAAAACACTGTGACAACGCATGGCGCAGCTCTGGGTTAAGTGCATTCATCGCTTCTGGACGGTTCAGTTTGATGGTGGCGACGTGATTGGAGATAGTGAATTGGGTGACGCTCATGGTTCAGGCATCCATTGTAGTGATTTGTATTTTCCCCTCAGGTTTGCCGAGCACTGTTCGTATGATTTTGGAGAGGTCGGCCAGAGTGTAGGGCTTTGTCAATATTGCGGTAATTCCCAATTCTTGAATTCGACCAAGCTCTGCCGATTCCAGAAGCCCGCTGGAAACTATCGCTTTTTGGGACGGATTGACTCGCAATATCTTTTCGTAGGCTTCTCGGCCATTCATTCCTGGTGTCATGGTCATATCAAGAATGATCAAGTCGTAGGTTTGTGTTTCAACTAAATCGAGAGCCTGCTGTCCGCTAGAAGCCGTTGTTGTTCGGTAGCCTAAGGCTTCAAGCATTGAGCTTTGTATTTCACGCTGTCGTGGTTCGTCATCAACAACCAGTATGAGCTCTTTTGACGTGCCGCTGCTCGGCGCTTTAGGCGGTTCGCGCTTTGCAGGTCCGGTTACATCCGTTGCCGGTAGATAGAGTTTGAATACTGTTCCCTCCGGTGAGCTCTCGACGAATACGCAGCCCCCGCACTCTTCAGCGATACTCCAGACAGTGGTCAATCCGAGCCCGGTTCCGCTGCGCCCGAGCTCTTTTGTCGAATAATAGGGCTCAAAAATTCGTTGTTGCTCTTCGTAGGCGATGCCTGGGCCAGTATCGCGCACGATTAAAAGTGCGTAATTGCCCGGTTTTAACGGCGGTTGCTCGCTTTTTAGCGTGCGAACGTTTTGGGTCGAGATGGTGAGGTTACCGCCAGCAGGCATCGCATCTACGGCGTTGATGGTCAGGTTCATGACACACATGTTGATGCCCAGTTGCGTGGCGTTAACGTAACGCAACTGGGGATCTAGCTTGGTCTTTACAGTGATGCCGATATTCTCTGCTAGCAGTGATAATCCTTCCGGCGAGCGGAGGTAGTCAGTAATGATGGTGTTGACCTCCACAGCTTCTCGACTGCGTGTGGTTGGGCGGGTTACGGTCAATAAATCTTGAACAACATTTGCGGCGCGAATACCTGAATCTCGAATTGTCTCCAGCGCGTCTCTAAGAGGGTTGCCTGTGTCGAGTTTTGATAGCAGCAGGTCGGGATAGCTGACAATGCCAGAGAGAATGTTGTTTAGATCATGGGCAACACCGCCAGCCAGGAGTGCCAGTGCCTCCATTTTTCGAGTGTGTTGGAGTGCGGCTTCAAGTCGTTCGCGTTCAAGCATTTCTGCCCGTAGCTTGTTTGTGCGTTCGTTAACCAACACTTCCAACTGGCTGTTGGATTCGATCAGACCTTGCTGGTATTCAATGAGACTGAAATCAGTTTCGATTTGCTCCTTGAAGTGGCGCAGTAATTGTTGTGATACGGCCGCATGGTCGCGTGGCTTTCGATCAAGCACGCAGAGGGTGCCAAATTTTTGGCCATCTGGCCAAAGCAATGGCAAACCCAAGTAGTGGATCATTCCCAGTCGAGTGTCCGGATTAGTTTTCCAGATTGGGTCGTCGAGGGCGTTGATAATCTGCAATTTCTGGTTGGTTGCCAGTACGGTTTCGCAGTAGAAACCAGCTGGCGTCGGCTCGCTGCCGCCCTCTACATAAGGGTTGTTGTCACCTTGGTTGGCGACAAGTACCTGGAGATCAGCGGTGTTGGAACGCATGATTAAGGCTGAGGGAACCTCAAAAAACTCTGCAGCGAGATTCAATAATCGTCGCCACTTGCTGAGGAAATGACTTGGAATATCATCAACCATTGATATCACCTTGCCCCATGCAGGAAGTTTAACGTTTTAGCGTGATCAAGCCGCTACTAGCCATCCATCTGTCCACCTAGACCTTTGCCAACATGTAAATATTGGTGCAGCTGGCGATCAAAGCGGCTTGTTGCAGACAGCGGCCCCGAGCGCATGTGCGGCTGCCAGCGGGGTTCGCCGACCCCTTCGGGTTTGTCGCCCATGATGGTTACACGTTGAATGATGCGTTCACCCTCGAAGTCGTTAACCACAAAGTGCTGGGTGCAGCGGTTGTCCCATATTGCGATTGTGCCAGGAGTCCAGTTGTAGCGGACGGTGAAGCGCGGGTTGCTGACCCACTTGGTTAGGTGGCGCAATAGCATGTCGGATTCTTCGGCGTTCATCTCGACGATGCGTCGAGTGAAGTGTTCGTTTACGTACAGACCTTTCTTGCCGGTCACGGGGTGCACTCGAACAACCGGGTGTACGGCGGTTTTATCCGGGCGATTGTGAGGTAGGGCATCATGCAGGGCGGTCAATCCTTCACAAAGCTCTTTCATGGGCTGCGACAGTTCGTCATAGGCGCGATCCATGCTCGACCACATGGTGTCACCGCCGGTTTCGGGGCACTTCACCATGTGCAGCACTGACATGAGTGCTGGGCTGCTTTGGAAGGTGATATCGGTGTGCCACTCGTCCGCAATGCCGCCCTGAGTGGCGGCCAGTTCAAATATTTCCGGGTGGTCGATGAACGCATTCTTCAGATTGGGGTGGCCTTCCAATTCACCAAACTGACGGCCGAACGCAACGTGGGCATCAGTCGTTGGATTTTGATTGGGGAAGAACAGTACTTCGTGTTCGTGCAGCAAGTCCCAGATAGCACCGATATCACTCTCAGACACTTTGGCTATATCCAGGCCAGTGACTTCAGCACCGAGCGCGGGAGCGAGGCGTTTTACTTGCCAGTTGGTTGGTGTGCTATTGAGGGTGTGTGCTTTGCTCATGTGAATCTCTCTATCTTTTTTTGTTCTGGGTCGTTTGGGTCGCTTACAGGGTCACGCTGTGTAAGGTGTTAAATGCGGCATCAACTTCTTCGCGAGTGATATCGGGGTGTAGCCCTGGATTGGCATGCAGGCGTTTGTCAGTCGAGCCGAGTGCATCGAAGAGTTCAAGATACCCCAGACGGTCGAATAGCTCATCTTCCAGCTGCATAAGAAACAGCAGCGGGCAGTTAACCTTGGGCGCAGCGGTTAATAGAGCCTCACGCAGATGCTCGACGGCGCCGGTGGTGCCAAGGAGGCCGATTACCGCCACATCGATATCACTACGCTGGGCAATTAGCGGGATGCCAAATATAGAGCCCATTGATAGACCGTAATAGGCAAGCTTAGCCCCGGCCCCAGGGAAGCGTTGTTTTGTTGCCTCGATGGCGCAGTTCCAGTCTGCAATCATGTCCTTAGTTGCGCCATCGCGATTGATCTCGGACCAGAAGGCGTCGCGGCCTCCCGAGTCTACTTTGCGCAGGCCGTGTACGGGGCCATCCAGTGCCAGAACAGTACAGGGTGCAGCCTTTACCAAGCGTCTTGCGAGATGGGGTGTAGGGGCTTGGTAGCGATCACCGGACGCGCCGTGACCGCACAAAATCAGCGCGTGAGGTGATTCAGAGCCGGGGACTACACTGCTCCAGACGGCGCCTGTAATCGGTCGGCCAGCGCCGTTGTCGAGTTCCAGATGCAGTTCAAGAGTTCCGTGATTTCGATCGTCTTTGGCGTCGGTCCAGACGGTGTTGGTTATGTTGTGCGTCGTCATCTGCACCTACCGGGCGGTTGCTTGGGCAAGCCAGCAAGACGCACCGAGGTTCAGGCCGTCGTCGGTCATGTGCTTGCTTAGTTCTGCTCTCGCGGCGGCCAAGGCTTGTGCTTGCTGCTCGCCTTCAAGTTCGGACAGCGCACGGGCCAGTGGGCCGATGCGTTGTTGGAATTCCACGGCGTCATCGAGGTTGTCAGCGATGTGCAGTTGCGCCGTCACAGGCGAAATATCGATATTCTTAAAGCCTGCTTGATCAAGCACGCCGTTGAGATAGTCGGTATCGGCAAACGCGAATGGACCCGGTGCGCGAGGATCAGGTGGTGTTGCTGGTTCTTGCATGAAGGGTTTGATCGCGGCACCGGCTGTAGACATCCACGGATTTTTACCCGGTGGCTGCCAACATAAAAAGCACAGACGTCCGGTAGCCAGCAGGCTGCTATGAAGGTTACGGAAGGCACTTACAGGGTCTGTAAAAAACATGACGCCAAAGCGGCTGAACACCAGGTCGTGTTCGGCGCTGAACTTTTCAGCCGAAGCGTCGGCTGTGCTGAAGGTCGTGTTTTTTAGGTCTAACGACTTCGCGCGGTCGGCTGCGCGTACGAGCATGGGCTGGGAGATGTCGACCCCCCAAACGTTTGCGCCCGTTTTCGCAAGTTGTAAACTGGTATCACCACAGCCGCACCCGACATCGATGCAGCGTTCGTCGGTTTGGGCAGACGCTGCTGCAAGTAAGGGTGCCGTTAAGGGGGCGAGCATAACGTCCATGCTTTCCTGAGAATTCACCCAGGTGGTGCCGGCGTTGCCGTTCCAGTAGTCGATTTGTTCTTGGTTGTTCATGCTGAGAGTCTCATATTTGGATTGGCCTGGATTAGTTTGAGTTGTGTAGAAACTCGACCCAGTTGCCATCTGGGTCTTCGATCATGGCGATGCTTATGCCCGGACGGATTTCGGTGACTGGCATGGCTACCTTGTAGCCGGCGGCGTCACAGGCTGCGACCATCTCTGCAATGTTGTTCACTGAAATTGTCCAGTAGCGATACCCGGTTGCTCGTGGAATGGGCGCGGGTGCGGCCGCTTCTTTTGGAGCGGGATCGGGTGCCACAATTTTGATCAGGCTATCGCCACACCACAGGCGGTGCATTGCGCCGCCACCCGGGAAGGGCGTGCTGGGTTCTTCGCGAAAGCCCAGTGTGTCGCGGTAGAAGGCAACCATGGCCTCTGGGTTGCCGGTGACAATGCCTAAATCGATGCCGGATTTTGTGAGGTCTACTTGCGCCATTGGTTTTTCTCCCCGAAGGTGTGGTCTAAGAAGGTGTGGTCTAAATTATTCTTTTGAATATCCTAGAGGAGAGAGCTTATGAGCGATACCTGTCTTTACGAGGTAGAAAACCGGGTAGCCACAATTACCCTCAATCGGCCCCATAAATTCAATGCTTTCAATTTAGAAAGCTACCAGGCCACAACCGATGCTCTGCGTCGGGCGGACGCAGACGCTGACGTCGGCTGCATTGTCTTGACTGGTGCAGGGCGTGGCTTTTGCAGTGGCGACGATGTTGAAGAGCTAATGGGGGGCGACGGGCTGGCGAGTCTTGGTGATGCTAAGTTTGAGATTCCGGGACCGACCATGCGCAAATCTGCCACGCCGATCATTGCGGCCGTCAATGGCGCCGCGGTAGGTTATGGGTTTGAGCTGGCTTTGATGGCGGACATCCGACTCGCCTCCACAACGGCCAAGTTCTCGCAGATGTTTATTCGCCGTGGATTGATCGCCGGCGCTGACAGCTTTCGGGTGCTTACACAGTTGTGTGGTCCGGCCGGGGCAGCGGAGTTGTTGCTGACGGGTGACGTTGTGGATGCGTCGAAGGCGTTGGCGCTTGGTGTCGTGTTGCGACTGACCCCGCCCGAGGATCTGGTGCCAGAGGCTCAGGCGCTAGCCGGTCGTATTGCGGTTAATCCGCCGTTGGCTGTGCAAAGAACACGACTTGCGTTGCAGTTTGCGCGCTCGGGTCGAAACGACGAGTTGGAGACGCTTGCGCGTGACGCGTTGGCAGAACTGATGAGAACCAGCGATCACAAGGAAAGCGTTGCGGCATTTTTGGAAAAGCGCGAGCCGAACTATTCCGGTAGCTGAGGTAGTTTGCTGCCTACAACTAGCCACAGAGGGTCTGCGCCCTCTGGTGAGCGATCGATGTAGCTGATGTCTGTGAAGCCGGCGCGCTTTAAGTATTCCTGTACAAGCGCCGCTCTGTCCTGTGCTGCGAGTTGGTGAAACGCGAGAATGGCTTTGGTTGGAAAGCAGCGATGCGACATGGCAATGCAGAGCTGGCCGCCCGGCCTGAGCACTCGCAGCAGTTCCTGCATGACGGCAACCGGTTCGGTTAAATATTGAACGCTGACGACTATGGTTGCGCGGTCGAAGCTTTTGTCGGTGAACGGTAGAACGGGATTGGCGTTCAAGTCTTGTACTAGACGCTCGGTTAGCCGTGAGTTGGCGGCCAGTTCGGCCGCGTTCATGCCGTGACCAGTGACGCTGTTGTAGCGAGCGTCAGTTGGCAGATGTGAGATCCACGATGACATGAGGTCGAGCAGGTCGCAGTTTGCCGGTAAAAACTCTTCGTAGAATGAGGTGAGCGCGTTGATGGTAGCGTCGTCTATGTGGGTAACTAGACGAGGTTGCGCGTAGAACTGAGCGTCCGGTGAGTTGTCCTGACGTTGAAACAGCGCAGGGGGAAGGGGTTGGTCGAGAGGTGAGTTACTCATTGCGATAGCCCTGGTCTATGTTCCGTACTTGCTTTAAAAGCAACCACAGCACTAGCGTAGAAACAAACAGTACACCGCCGCTCACCGATAGTCCGACTTGAATCGAATAGTGTTCAGCGAGCCAGCTGATGGGTATGACGCCGAGTGGCATTAGGCCATGGGACATCATGTCGATACTCATAACACGACCACGCATACCTTGGCTTACCTGCAGCTGCACAAGAGAGCGGTTCATTGACATGTTTAACGACGAAATGAGTCCAACTACGCCTATGGCAAACATGCCCCAAAACAAGCTGGTGGTATTGCCAAACCAGGCCACTGCCAAACCCCAGCCGGCGCAGGTTAGGAACATCCAAAAGCCCTTGTTGCGCAATCCGCCGAGTTTGGCAAGACCTAGGGATCCCACAATGGCGCCAACGCCCATGCCTGCCATTAACTTCCCAAGATCGTCGGGGCCGCCTCCCAGCACGTCGGTGTTGTAGGCAGGTAGTAGAGTATTGATGGTGAGGCCAAACAGGAACGGCATGATAGACAGCAGGATAAGGCCACCAACAATGGGCGAGTTGAGAACGTAGCTCAGTCCTTCCCGAACATCGGCGACCGCGTTGCTTTCACGCATTGCCTTGGCTTTGCCCGGATGCTTGATAAACAAAACGGTAAACGATGCGATGAGATACAGGCCAGTCAGGATGAAATAGACGATGCCAACGCCAAGCGTTGAGCTGGTGTCGCCGTCAGCCACTACGGCAATGATGTAGCCGGCCAGTGCTGGGCCAAGGATGCGGGCGAGGTTCCAGCTGGCGCCATTGAACGCCATGGCATTAAACATCAGTTTTTCACCGACCAACTGTGGGATGAAGGCGGTGCGGGCGGGAATAGACAGCGACAGCACTGTGCCATTTAAAAACCCCATCCAGATGAAGTCCCAGAACGTAACGTTGCCCGTAATGACGATGATTGCCATGCCAAGTGAGACAAGTGCATTAAGCAACTGTGCCCCGACGATGACCTTCTTCTTGTTGAAGCGGTCGGCTAACACTCCGCCAAACAGCGAGAAGCCGACCTGTGGAAACATAAAAGCGATGGTGACCCAGCCGAGGTTCATGGCAGAGACGGTCATCTCGTAAACGAGCCAACCCTGGGCAACTAGCTGCATGTTGAGCGCGAACGCGGCACACACCATGCCTACCCAGAGGTAGGCGTAGTCGGGCACTTTTAGTGAGGCGAATGTAGAGGCGTCGAATTCTGTGGAATCAGTGGGAGTGTCTATATTGTCGGCGTCGTCTCCACGGCTCAGCTCATTTTTCGGGTCAGGGTCGTTCAGTGGGAAGCAGCCCGTGGCTCAATCAGATAGTTACTGATTTGCGTGTCGTCTGCGCCAAGATCGGTGTAGTTATCGTTAACCCGGGCCTGAATGTAGTCTTTCCAGGTGAAGGAGTGATATTTGGCGGCGCCGGCGACAAGTGAGGGTAGGGGCTCAAGAATGGCGTCAGTGTGCGGGCTGAAAAAGTAGGGTGTGCTGTAGCGCGGTTGGCCGTGCCTTGGTGTGACACGATGAATGGCTGCGCGGTAGATATCGTTTGTCCACACCTGCATGGCGTCGCCAAGGTTCACAACAAGGGTGCCCGGTTGGGGCGCAACGTCAATCCAGCCGTCTTCCATGGATTCGGTTTGCAGGCCACCAACGTTGTCTTGTACCAGCAACGTGAGAATGCCTGGGTCGGTGTGATGATGGAGGGCCATGTCGCCCAGAGCATTGACATCAGCGGCTTCTTCGGAGGACAACGGATCACTGACGGGGTAGTAGTTAAGTCGGATGTTGCTGTTGCGGTGTTTGCCTTTAGGCAGCTCATTGTTTGCACTGTTGCTGACGCTACTTGCGTTCAGGCTGAGGTAAATGAGCTGCAGCGTGCGTGCAGCGAGTTCGCCCGCACCGTCGGTGAAATTGATCATCGCTGCTTTGAAGCTGGGATTATTCGCGGGCCATTGGTTCATATCACCTTCGGTGCGCGGTGGCATGAAATCGAAGACTTCTTTTAGGTCGCGCTTGCGCTTGGTGAGTTCGCGGTCATAGAACCCCAACGGTGCCTTTTCGCTGCGCAACAGCTTGCGCTTTTCACTAGAAGGCTGGTTAAAAAAGGCTTCTGAGGCCTGCCACATGGCATCGATCTGCGGTTGGATGCCGTGATTGGCAAGCAAGAAAAAACCGTGATCGCGACAGGCCGCGTCTAAGCGAGTACGTTCTGCCGGGTCGCGTTCGGCAAGCAAGAGATCGATGGTAGGTACTGCGGTCATGGCGTTGTTCTTTCTGTGAGTTGTCGTTTGTTGTTCACTATACGCCTCGGATTGTCCTCGTTGTGTCAGCTCTAAGACGCTGTATTCGTTTCAATGGACAAATGGTATCCAATTGGATACCATTTCGAATCATTCGAGGAGTGAGTATGGCCGAATCTGTAGTCCAGTCTTTGCCCCAGGTTAGGGACACCGCGGAAGTGGCGCGGCAAGATCTGGCGCCCGAAACTCGCCCGCACCTGCTGCTGCGCGCCGCACGAATAGCCGCCGGGCTGAGTTTGCGCGAGTTAGCCGGCCGCGCCGGTACCTCCCACGCCACGCTGAGTGCGTATGAACAGGGTAAAAAGACGCCATCGGTTGAGACGTTTTTGCGTGTGTTACACGCCTGCGAATATGCGGTCGACTTTGTGTTGCGACCGCGGGTTCGCTGGCGCAACGGGGTCGCCCGTGGTGACGAATTGGCCGAGGCGCTTGAGTTGGCCGAACAGTTTCCAAGCCGCCACGAGAAACGTCGCACGCGGCTTGAGTTTCCACGGTTTGGTGACTCGAAAGCGCCGTGACACTCGTCGAGAAAATCACTGCGGTGCACAACGCATTGCGCACAGCTGATCTGCCTCACGCGTTTGGTGGTGCGCTCGCTCTAGCCTGGTGCACCCAGGCGGCGCGCGCCACGATCGATATCGACGTGAATTTGTTTGTCGACGCGAGTACCGCTGAAACGGTATTCGCTAGTTTGCCTGCTGGTGTCGAAACGCCTGCAAAAGCGCTGACGCAGTTGCAGCGCGATACCCAAGTGCGATTGTGGTGGCAACATACGCCTGTCGATATTTTTTTGAACAGCACCCCGTTTCACACCGAAGTGTCACAGCGCGTGCGGTGGGAAACCCTCGGCGGCAGTCAATTGCCGTTTTTGTGTTGTGATGACCTTGCGGTGTTCAAAGCGTTTTTTAACCGCACCAAAGACTGGGCAGATCTTGAGGAAATGCAGGCGGCTGGAACGCTCAATACCCAAGCTGTTGCCAGCACAATTGCACATTACCTGGGTGCAGATGATGAGCGAGTTGCGCGATTGCATGTCATAGAGACCACAATCGTCAGATAGAGTGCTTCGTTTAAGATTGGCTATCTGTAGCCTGAAACCTTGCGGTCGACTAACTCGGCTTCGTCCAGTTCTTCGGCAGACATCGCATAGGCGACCCGCACCAGTTCGGCCAGCTTGGTAACCAAAGCATCTTCCGAGCTATAGAGATTGATCTGGACAGGCTGCAATGGCGGCAGTGATGTCGCGGGGACCGGCATTTGATTGATACCGTAATACGTTCCCACTACCGGTTTTATGGCGAGGTCTGCTGCAACCGTTGCGTCCACTGCTGCATCAGAATCAGTCTCGGCAACAATTTCCCAGGCAATGTTGGCACTGTCGAGGGCGGTGAGCAGGTCGGGCTTGAGAGCGCAGTTGTTGCACAGGGCCATTGGGAGCGGTCGCCGCAGGTGAGCCGTGCCGCCGGTTTTCCCCACCCATTGCAACGGCGCTTCGAGCAACGTTTCGCCGCGTTCTTCCAGCCGGCGCTCGGTGGTGAGAATCAAATCAAGCGCGCCGTGGTCGAGTTGTTCTTTGAGCGCAAGGGTCACGTCTGAGACCAAAGTAATCTTGATACGTGGGTACGCCTCGCGGGCCTGGCGCAGCACATAAGGTACGTGTGGGTAAACGATGTCGGCGGGCACGCCAAACCGCAGTTCCCCTTCGAGGTCGTCAGCGGTGAGGCGCATCCAGGCTTCGTCATTCAGGCGCACCAATCGACGTGCGTAGCTCACGAGTTGTTCGCCGTTTGCGGTCAGCGCAACCCCGCGGCCTTGGCGCATGAGCAACTTTGCACCAAAAGCCTCTTCGAGCCGACGAATCTGCATCGACACTGCCGACTGAGACAGATTGATGCGCTCAGCCGCGCGCGTTACGCCTTTGGCGTCTGCGATGGCAACCAGGCTGCGCAGGGCGCCAATGTCGAGGTTTCTTGCGATGAGCTGGATCCTGCAGTGAAGGGGCTCCGAGCATGATACATCACGAAATTAGAACGGTTTTGGATTATTGATTATATTTGCTGATGAAAATGATCATGCAATGCGATGGATCGAGGCTACCGCCGCATAGCGAGAGGGTCGCGACGGGTTAACTAGCCTTTGCCTCGTGTGCGCGTTTTATTGTGGCCGCCGTTGCGCTCGATAAACTCAAGAATCAGTCCGGCCACGTCAATGCCCGTGGCTTCTTCAATACCGCGAATGCCGGGTGAGGCATTGACTTCCATGACCAGTGGCCCCCGTTCAGATCGGAGAATGTCGACCCCGGCGACGTTCAGGCCCATGATCTTGGCGGAGCGCACAGCGGTGGCGCGTTCTTGGGGTGACAGCTTAACCACCGAAGCGGTGCCACCGCGGTGCAGATTGGAGCGGAATTCACCTTCGGGTGCTTGCCGTTTCATGGCGGCAATCACCTTGTTGCCCACCACAAAGCAGCGAATGTCGGAGCCGCCTGCTTCCTTGATGTACTCCTGCGCGAGAATGTTTGTTTTCAAACCCATAAACGCCTGAATCACACTCTCGGCTGCCTTTTTGGTTTCGGCAAGTACAACACCTATTCCCTGGGTCCCTTCCAGCAGTTTTATGACCAATGGGGCGCCACCGACTTCACGAATCAGTCCTTCAACATCGTCGGGGGAGTTCGCAAACGATGTTGCCGGAATGCCTATGCCTTTGCGTGATAGCAATTGCAGCGAGCGCAGCTTGTCGCGGGCGCGGGTGATGGCAACAGATTCGTTCACGCAGTAGGAGCCCATCATTTCAAACTGGCGCACAACCGCGCAACCGTAGAAGGACACTGACGCACCGATGCGTGGGATTACGGCGTCAAAATGGCCAGCGTCAAATTCTTCTTCACGGTAATGCACGCTGGGCTTTTCTGACGTGATGTCCATAAAACAACGCACATGGTCGATAACGCGAACGTCATGCCCGCGTGCTAGCGCCGCTTCAACCAGTCTGCGAGTTGAGTACAATGATTTGTTGCGAGAGAGAACTGCGATGCGCATGGTCTATTCCTCTTCTTCTTGTTTACTCACCGTACGAGTGCGACCGGCCTTCGCGGGCCTGTTATCGAGAATGAATTTTTCGTTAGCGTCTACGTAGAAGCGTCCGGCCATAGCCGTTCGGCCCAGCAGCATGCGAAAACCCATGGTTTCGCGATCGGTTAGCGTCAGCTCAATGGGCCACTCTTCACCGCCCATTTGTAACGTCGTTTCGACAGCGACACGCGTTTCTTCATGGCCGCCAGAGTCACGCACGATTCGATGATTGATAACGCGCGCCTTGGCGCTTGTCACGTTTTGGTTGGCGGTGTCTTCGCTTTCAAGTTCAAATTCGACCCATTCTTCGTTGTCGATCTTTATCGAGCGAATGGCAACCGCGTGCAGCGCAGAGGTGCGCGCGCCTGTGTCTGCCTTAACTTCGATACAGTCGATTCCAAGCTCTGGCAGAGTGGCCCATTCGCGCCATCCGATCAGTCGCGCCATTAGGCGGTTCTCGCGCTTGCAAGCGGCACGCCGGCAACGGTGATGCGATGCATATAGCGGCGCTGGCCCTGATAGTCGTTGATCGCGTTGTGCCAGGTAGCGCGGTTGTCCCACATGGCGAGTGAGCCTACTTCCCAATTGAATCGAGTGGCAAAGCGCGGGTGGGCGGCATGCTTGTAGAGAAAACTCAGAAGGTTATCTGACTCGTCGGGGTTCCAGCCCACAATGTTGAGCGTGAAGCCTGGGTTAACGTACAGACACTTTCGCCCTGAATCGGGATGGCGAATAACAACCGGATGTTCTGCGTCTTGGGTTGCAAGTTCAGCGTTGCCGATGCGCTCACCATTGGCTACGGCTGCCCGACCCGCATTGCCAAACACATGGCGTGACGAGTGTCGGGCCGTGAGGCCTTCGAGCATGGTTTGAAAGTCGGGTGAGAGCGCTTCAAACGCGGCGCCCATGCTGGCAAACAGAGTGTCGCCACCGCTGTCGGGGACGTCGTGGGCGTAGAGAATGGAGCCCATGGCCGGATCGAGGTCGTAAGAATGGTCGGTATGCCAATCGCCGCCAATGTTCATGTCCTGGTCGGGTTCTTTCAATACCTGAGCAATTTGGGGGTGGCCATCAACCGGCGTGAAGAAGCGGTTAACGTTGATCTCGCCCCAGCGCTGGGCGAACGCGATGTGATCTTCGGGCGATAGCGTTTGATCGCGAAAGAAGATCACACCATTGTCGAAGAACGTTTGCTGGATTGTGTTGAATTCCGCATCGCTGAGATTGGCGAGATTCACCCCGTGTATTTCGGCGCCAACAGCGGAGCTAGTGCGGTGGATGGTTAGTTCGGTCATTGTTTCACCCTCATAGATAAACCTAATATACCGCGACCACCCTTTGCTGATGCAATTAATGTAGCGCTGCAGGAAGATTGGCAGTGCCACAGGAGAACCGATGTGACCGAGTTTTTAAGAACCCCCGACAGTAACTTTGATGGCCTGACAGACTTTACGTATGAGCCTCGTTATCACCAGTGGCATGACCTGCGGATGCATTACATTGACGAAGGGCCGCGTGATGCTCCCGTTGTACTGATGACCCATGGCATGCCTACCTGGAGCTATCTGTATCGCGACATTATTCCGCCGCTGCTAGAAGCAGGCTATCGTTGTATTGCGCCAGACCACATGGGCTTTGGTCGATCGGATAAGCCGACCGATGCACACTGGTTCAGCATTGCCCGGCACACCGAAATACTGACCTCGCTCATTGTGGCGCTAGACCTTAAGAACATAACGCTCATGTGTCAGGACTGGGGCGGTCCGACCGGTCTTGCCCAGGCAGCCATGATGCCCGAGCGGTTCGACCGTCTTACCATCATGAATACCTGGCTGCATCACGAAGACTTTCGCTACAGCGACGCGATTCGAAGCTGGAACAAAAACTGGCACGACGGCGGCCTGTTCAGCAAGAAGACTCCGGATGTCGCGCTGCTGCTTGTTTTGAGTGCAGGATTGATTGAGCCGCAGCAGATGATCGCAGGCTTTGTTAGTGGCGAGACGCCAACGCTTGAGGGGGACGCGGCGCGCATTTACGCTGGATTTTCGGCGCCTTATGCCGGCATGGCGGATGGTGCGTATAACGGTCTGCGGCAGTTTCCTTTATCGATTTGTTTTGATAACTATGACCGTGGCAATGGCGCGGCACAAACCAGCCACTACCGCGCTTTGCTCAATTGGAATAAGCCGGTGCACTTCATTTGGGGTTGCGCAGATGATGTGTTCACGCAGGAATGGGGGGAGACCTGGGCGGGTCAGATGGGCAATGCCAGTTTTGATGGCATTACCGATGCGGGGCATTTTTTACAAAATTCTCATGGCGCAGAAGTTGCTGAGCATTTGCTGCGTCGCATACTTGAGGAATAGGCCAGAAATAGGCGATCACGGAGGAAGTAACCGATGTTACTTCCTCTTGTACTTCCTCTTGTACTCCCTCTGCAGGTCGAACTTACACTCGTTCGATTATGGTTCCGGTGCCCAATCCACCACCGCAACACATAGCGATCAAGCCGTATTTGCCGTCAGTACGCTCAAGTTCGTGCAGGGCCGTGGTGATCAGCCGTGCACCGGTTGAACCGGTAGGGTGACCCAGCGCAATCGCGCCGCCGTTCGGGTTTACTTTTTCAGGTGCGGCACCCACCGCTTTCTGCCAGGCCAACACAACCGAAGCAAAGGCTTCGTTGACTTCGAAAGTGTCAATGTCGTCGATGGTCAAACCCGTATCGCCTAACACTTTAGCGGTTGCGGGGATCGGGCCTTTCAACATCGTGACAGGGTCGCAGCCGACAAGCGTGGTTGAGCTGATTTTTGCTCGCGGTGTCAGGCCGTATTTTTCCACGGCAGCGGCGCTGGCGAGAATAACGGCTGCGGCGCCATCTGATACTTGGGAGCTTGAGCCGGCGGTATGAATCTCCTGTCCGGGTACTGCTTTTAGCCCAGCGAGGGATTCCATATCGGTGGCGCGTAACCCTTCGTCTTTGCTGATGGTCTGTTTTTCACCAGTGGGCTTGTACTCGGAATCGAGCACCGGTGCTTCGACCGGGATAACCTCGCGATCGAAACGGCCTTCTTCCCAGGCGCGAATCGCTTTTGCCTGGCTAGACATACCAAACGCGTCGGTGTCTTGCCGGGTGATTTGAAATTCTTCGGCAATCATTGCCGCGCCCTGAAACTGGCTAGTGGGTTCGTAGTGTTCGAAGTAGCTTTCGCCCATAGGTGGGCCGCCAGCCATGTTCGAACCCAGCGGAATAACGGACATCATTTCGACGCCACAGGCCATCACGATTTCTTCCATGCCAGACGCCACCATCGCTGCACCCATTGAGGTTGCCTGCTGGCTGGAGCCGCACTGGGAGTCGATGGTGGTGGCCGCGACTTCTTCGGGAAAACCTTGGGAGAGCCAGGCAACCCGCGCCACGTTGAACGACTGCTGGTTGATCTGTGAGACACAGCCGCCGATCACCTGACCGATGTTCTCAGGCTTTACGCCGGCGCGATCCAGAACGCCTTTCTGGACAGCGCCCAACAGGTCAGCAGGCATCATTCCAGCCAAGCCTTTGCCGCGTTTGCCTATGGGGCTGCGTGCAGCACCCACAATAAATACATCTTCCATAGGTCTCTCCTTTTCTGGTTGGCTCCAGATGAGTTAATAAACAGGTTGGCACCAGTGTAGCGCTCCTGTAACTATTGGGAAGATGAGAGCACAACAAAATTCTGACGATCCCACCAAAGCACAGACGCCGTCCAGTGCGGCTGCCGACCGTCCGGGGGCCGTCGATGTCGACGAATATCCGTCGCTCGCCAGTGCTAACTATGGGCTGTCGTTGCTGTTCTCGGCCTATGTGCTGTCATTTCTCGATCGGCAGATTTTGAGTCTGCTAGTAGGTCCTATCCGCGAAACGCTCGAAATAACGGACAGTCAGTATGGGTTGTTGATGGGGGTGTCGTTTGCCCTTATGTACGCGGTTGCGGGGCTACCACTGGGTCGCTTGGCAGATCGATTTTCCCGGCGGGCCATTATTTCTGGTTCGGTGCTGTTTTGGAGCCTTGCCACCTGTGCCGGCGGGCTGTCGAAAAACTTTGCCCAGCTGTTTGTATCGCGCATGGGCGTGGGTGCCGGCGAGGCCGGGTTGGCACCAGCCGCCTACTCGCTTATTGCGGACAGCTTTCGACCGCAGCACTTCGGTTATGCGATGGCGACTTACAAGCTGGGCGTGAAAATAGGCGGGGGACTGGCGCTGTTGATCGGTGGCGTGCTGTACGACTATTACGCGGGTCTGGATGAGTTAGTGGTGCCTGTTATTGGGGCGCTTCTCCCATGGCAGGCCACGATCATCTCGGTCGGGTTGCCCGGTGTTTTGCTCAGTATCTTGTTGCTGACCATTCCAGAGCCCACTCGCAAGGGCGTGCCCGCATCGGTAGCGGGGGCCGCGCAGGCACAACCCTTTCCCATGAAGGTGGTGCTTGGCTATCTCTGGACCCGCAAGGCGATGTACGTGAATCTGTTTCTGGGCTCATCGATGCTGGCAATGGCAGGCTATGGGAACGCAGCCTGGTACCCCGAGTTTTTGAGTCGCGTATATGGGATGTCCAAGTCAGACATTGGCCTGTATTACGGCTCTGTCATGATGGTAGGGGGCTCGATTGGCGTGATGGGTGCGGCCTGGGTGGCGCAACGCCTGTTGGCCCGTGGCCACACTGACGGGTACGTGCGCACCATCTTTTACGCCGCCCTTATCGCCATTCCTTTTGTGGTGGGTGCGCCGCTCGCCGGCAGCCCCGAATTGACCTTTCTGCTGCTGGGCCCGGGTATGGTGCTGAGTGCGGCCTATATAGGTGTTATGGCGGCATCCTTTTCGCTGATCACGCCGAACCGTATGCGCGGGCAAGCCACAGCAATCTATATCTTTTGCACCAGTATTCTTGGGATGGCGGTGGGTATCAGCTGTGTCGCCTGGTTCACCGATTACGTCTACAGGAGCGATGAACTGCTGCACTACTCGCTCGCCACCACCAACGCCATCTTTTATCCAGCAGCCGCTTTGCTGTTCTGGCGTTGCATGCCCGCCTATCGGCGCGTGGTGAGGGAGGCTGAGAAGGGCTGGGACCTCTAACGGATAGGGTCGCAACCTTCGAAATCTGGTAGATTTGAGCTATCAGAAACGACCCACCGGAAGGAAGCTCTCCCATGGCCGAAGCAGTAGATTACAAATACATTGGCACCCGTCCTGTTCGCCCTGACGGCGTAGACAAGGTTACCGGTCGGGCCCAATACGGCGCTGACCCCATTTTGCCCGGCATGATTCACGGCCGCATTCTGCGCAGCCCGCATGCCCACGCAATGATCAAGAGCGTCAATCTGAGTCGTGCGTTGGAACTGCCAGGTGTGCACGCGGCGTTGAGCGGTGCCGATTTTCCCGGCGGTATTGGCGATGAAGCCATCGGCGGTGAAAGCGGCGGCACCATGAGTGACCTGGCCAAAAACGTAATGGCCCGGGACAAGGTGGTCTATCACGGCCAGGCGGTTGCAGCCGTTGCCGCCCAAACCCCACAGCTTGCGCTGCAGGCGCTGAAGTTGATTGAGGTGGAATACGAGGTGTTGCCCGTCGTGCTTGATGTGCGTGCAGCCATGCAAGAGAGCGCGCCATTGCTCGACCCAACCTGCATCACCAAAGGTGTTAAGCCCGAGCCCGAAAAGCCCAGCAACGTGGTTAGCGTCACAACCTTTAATCGCGGTGACGTTGACGAAGGTTTTGAGCAGGCTGATCTCGTTCTTGAACGCGAATACATTGTGCCGATGGCGCACCAAGGCTACATCGAACCACACGGTTGTGTGGCGCAAGCCAACGAAGGCGGCGCAGCGACAGTCTGGTGTTCGACCCAGGGCCACTTTGAGTTTCGTGCGGCTACCAGCAAATTGCTGGGCATGAACATGGCTGATCTCAAGTTTATTGCGACTGAAATTGGCGGCGGCTTCGGCGGCAAGACCGTGGTTTATCTCGAGCCTGTGGCGCTGTTGTTGTCGCAGAAGTCGGGTAAGCCCGTGAAAATGCAAATGTCGCGCGAAGAAGTTTTTCGTGCAACTGGCCCGACCTCAGGCACCTACGGCACTGCAAAAATTGGCGTCAAAAAAGACGGCACTATTACGGCGGCCAAAATATGGATGGCGTTTGAGGCGGGCGGTTTTGCCGGTGCGCCCACCGGTCCCGCCGCGATGGCCGTGTTCTCGCCTTACACCATTGAGAACTTCAAGGTAGAAACGCTCGACGTTCTGGTGAATAAGCCAAAGGTTGCCGCTTACCGCGCGCCGGGTGCGCCGCAAAGCATGCACGCGTTTGAGTCTATTCTGGACGAGGCAGCAGACGAACTGGGTATCGACCCGATTGATATACGTCTTACCAATGCAGCAAGCGAAGGTACGACTGCACCTTACGGCCCCAAGTTTCCGACGATTGGTTTTGTTGAATGCCTTGAGGCGGCCAAGAATCACCCGAGCTACAAGGCGCCAGTGCCGGAAGGCGCGGGTCGCGGCTTAGCGGCTGGTTTTTGGTTTAACGTTGGCATGCAGTCGAGCGCAGAAGTGCACGTTGCTGAAAACGGTACGGTCACGGTTGTTGAAGGTAGTCCTGACATTGGTGGCTCACGCGCGTCTATGTGTTTGATGGCGGCTGAAACTCTGGGTGTGGAATACGAGAGCATTCGTGCAGTCGTTGGCGACACCCAAAGCACGGGTTTTTCGAATGTGACCGGTGGCAGTCGAACAACCTTCGCCACTGGAATGGCGGTAGTACAGGCCTGTGAAGACATCATCACTCAGTGCAAGTCGCGCGCGGCGGCTACCTGGGGTGTTGATGACGATCAAGTGGAATGGGAAGACGGCCACTGTGTGCCGAAGCCTGGAGTTAACGCTGAAGTTAAGCCGTTGAGTTTGGCTGACATGGCCGCTGCAGCCGCTAAAACTGGCGGGCCTATCTCGGGTCGCGCATCGCTCAATGCTCAAGGCGCAGGAGCGAGCTTTTCGGTGAACTTCACTGATGTGGCTGTTGATCCTGATACAGGGCATGTAGAAGTGTTGAACTTCACCGCCATACAAGATGCGGGTAAAGCGATTCATCCGGCCTATGTGGAAGGGCAGATGCAAGGTGGTGCGGCGCAAGGTATTGGCTGGGCATTAAATGAAGAATACATTTTCAATGACGACGGTGTGATGCAGAACGCGGGCTTCCTCGATTACCGCATTCCCGTTGCGAGCGACCTGCCGATGATTGATTGCGAAATTGTTGAGGTGCCTAACCCATCGCATCCTTATGGTGTGCGTGGTGTCGGCGAAACGCCGATCATTGCGCCGCTTGCGGCCATTGGCAATGCGGTTGCGCATGCGACGGGCGTTCGGATTAATGAGTTGCCGCTTTCGCCTCCACGCATTGTTGCCGCGCTTGATGCGGCCCACAAAGCCTAGGGTTGAGCCGAGTTCTTGGCTCAGGTTACTTTTCCAGATTCGCTCCTCGGCCTTACGGCCGAGGTACGCGAGATAGAGGTGCCTGCGGCCAACTATCGCGAATTGGTGCTCGCGCTCGATAAACGATTCAATGGGCTTAGTGCTGCACTCGACAAGATGGCTGTTGCCATTGACGGCCAGATCTACCAAGACGCCTTTCTCGAACCGTTGCAGGTCAATTCTGAAGTGTTCTTTATGCAACGGATAGAAGGTGGTTAAGGTGTCCCTGCAAACCAGGTAGCAAAACCTCTGCTTGGGCGTTTGTATCAGTCCTGAGTAATCTCCATGAATAAACAACTCCTCCGCTCAAGCACCATTGGTTTGCTGATTGTATTGGCTGGCTTTTTGGTGGCTTACCAGTTTGTCGAGCCTGCGCCGCCGAGCCATATCACGCTCGCAACGGGCGGACCAAATGGCGCCTATCACGCGTTCGGGCTGGCATTGAATGCGCGTCTGGCTGACCAGGGCATTGATCTGGAATTACGCAACACGGCGGGTAGCGTGGAAAACGCGCAGTTACTTGCAGCGGGTGAGGTGGACCTTGCGTTGATGCAAGGTGGTACTCGTTTGCCGATTGGTGACTCGCTCCGCGGCTTGGCCAGTTTGTATTTTGAACCCCTGTGGGGCTTTGTTCGCTTGGAAGCCGGTGCTGACGAGTCGTCGCTATCGCGGCTGCAACACTTACAGGGCCTGCGGGTTAACCGTGGAGCGCCTGGTAGTGGAACGCGAGCGTTGGTGGATGAGCTGCTAACGCTCAATGCGATGGACGCAGTCGGCTTCACCCAGTTGAGCACGGCTGATGCTACCGAGCAGTTGTTAGCCGGAGAACTCGATGCGATGTTTATTGTGGGTGGCGCCACGTCTCCCGAGGTGGATGTGTTACTCCGTGCTGACGGTATTGGGTTAATGAACCTGGAGCGATCGGAGGCTTACCATTTGCAACATCGCTACCTGTCGCCGCTATTATTGCCGGCGGGCGCGATTGATTTGGCGGAGAACCGTCCAGGAGCTGACGTCGAGCTGATTGGTGTTACTGCTATGCTTGCTTCGCGAGAGGATTTACACCCGGCACTGGTTGATCTGGTGTTGTTATCTGCTCCGTCAATTGTAGGCGGTGATGGACTCTTCCAGCGCGCGGGCGAGTTTCCCTCAGCGCGTTTCCTGTCGTTACCGATAGGTGAAGAGGCGGCCAGAGTGCATAAGCGCGGTCCTTCCTTTCTGCAGCGGTATTTACCGTTTTGGGCAGCGACCCTGATTGATCGTTTGATCGTTATGCTGGTGCCGTTGATTGCCTTGATGTTGCCGTTGATGCGGTTGTTCCCGCCGATTTACCGCTGGCGAGTCCGCTCAAGAATCTATAAGTGGTACGCCGATTTACGCGCTATTGAAGCTCGAATGGATTCTGGCGAAAGCCTCGATGAACTAATCGCTGAGGTGCAGCGGCTGGAAGACGAAGTAAAGCGCGTGGATACACCGCTGAGCTATGCGGATGAGTTGTATCACCTGCGAGGTCACATCGAGTTGGTGCAGGCGCGGATTGAGGGATAGAGGGCTCTGACAACATGCCTGACTTGGAAATACTCAGTAGCTTTGTTGTGGCGACCGCCATTTTTGCCTACATGCCGGGTCCGGCTACGTTGTACGCAGCGACGCAAACTCTGACGCGCGGTCGGCGGAGTGGCCTGCTGGCTGCTGCTGGGTTGCATCTTGGTGGTTATGTGCACGTTGTTGCTGCCGCGTCAGGTCTTGCCGTGCTGTTTCAAATCATGCCGGTGCTCTACACAGGCTTGAAATATGTTGGAGCCGCCTATTTGGCTGGGCTTGGTGTTAAGTTTTTCTTCGCAGGTTCTTTGGAGGGAGTGGCGGCGGATGGAACCGAGGTGAAAGCCGATCGGTGGGTGCTTTGGCAGAGTGCGGTCGTGGAGATTCTAAACCCCAAAACGGCAGTATTTTTTATTGCTTTTCTTCCCCAGTTCACCGATCCCGGGAGTCACCTCCCGCTTTGGGGGCAGCTCCTCGTTCTGGGTGCAATAGTGAATATTGCGTTCTCAAGCGCTGACCTGCTCTATGTGTTCTTTGCTGGAAAAGCGAGTTCTTTCTTGTCTGATTCTCCTGCTGCCAATCGGCTGACAAACCGGATAGGTGGAACAGTATTGGTTGGGTTGGGCGTGCATCTGGCGACTTCCCAATGAAACAGCGTACGCTGGTCTAAGCAATGACCTAATCTTCCCTCGCTAACGAGTTTGATCGATCTATGAAGAAAATCAAAAATGAGCCTGCGTTGTTTAAAGCCGCTGTTGCAGCGGGAACAAAGTATGGCGAAGACAGAGGTGTTGTGGAGTTTGATCAGAGTGATTCTGTCAACGAGAAGGCGCTGTACATCTATCGGTTGCTCGTTCATGACAAGTTGCTCACTCCGCTTCCTGAAGATCAGGTCTCGCAAAAGTCAGTTCGACACCGTCTGGTGCTGTGGCATATGCGGAAGTTAGAAAAAGACGCCAAAGCATCTTGATTTGTCTGCGGTTGCATATCTACCGCCGAAAAATACCGCTGACAAATACCTTCGACAAACTTCAATTGAGTAACCCCATGTATCCGCTTGTCCGTTCGCTTTTGCTGTTTTTTATTCTATGCGGTTGTGCTGTTTCAGACCCGGTTCGACAGCTAGGGGTGCAGCCTGCTGGGGTAGCGTCACCCTCTTATCGTGATGTCCTTGAGACGCTTGAGTTTCAGGCATTGGGGCCGGCTTACTCCACGGAGCAAGTCGCCACTCTATTGGCGGGGCAATTGGCGGGTGCGACTGCTGCAGAGCGAACCGCTGCGGCTGTGCTGATTTCATCTGGAGCAATCAATGCCGCTGATCTAGCTTTGCCAGCTTTGGCCAAACGCAAACTCGAGCATTTTGTTGCCGTGATGACAGACAGGCACCCGGCACTATTGGGTCGAGTTGGAAGCGCCGATCTGTTATCGCGTTTGAGTGAGCCCCTCGACTACACGCCGTTGTTGGCAGCGACGGCTGTTCGAGGCGCGCTGGGTTCTGCGTTAGCTGATGGGGTTATCACTGGCTATGACTTGCGTCTCGAAGGCGTCTTCGATCATTTCCCGCCGTCGCAGACCTTCATATACTCCCATTCTGAACTGTTGCACGTGCGTCAGCTGGTTGTGCTGCTGGCACGCGAAGGTATAAACGCCTGGGTATATCTCACGCCGAAGATATCAGCCTTTCTATACCGAGAAGATTGGGGCAATGCCGGGTCTAACGTGGTGAGGTTGGCCAACGGTGTGCGGGTTGTGCAGGGGCGTGAAATCGCGGTCTTGTTTCGGTTTGATTCACCCGATGATCGGCAACGCTTTCAGGCGGTTGTGAATAGCTACGCCAAGCGCGATAGCAAAGAAGAAACGGGTTTGATCGCTGGTGCCTGGTGGCAACCGTTCTACTACACCGATACGCCGCTGCCCACGTTCGAGCCCATTTCTTTAGTCGTCATGACGGCTAACAACTATGAAGCGACATTGACGGTTGTTGATGAAAAAGCGCAGTCAGTGATAGATACCTTGGCTACATCGTCGTGGCCTACGCGTCGCGAGCGGGTCTGGGTTAATCCGGCGTTCTATCGATTTTTGAACGGCGACTACAAGTAGCCAAGAAAGTGGAGCCGTAGGGTTCAAGCATATGAAGTTAGTACTTGGTCTTTTTCTCATTCTCTGTTGTTCGTTTGCCGCCAAAGCGGAAGAGGGTGCCAAATCATGTGTTATCTTGCTGCACGGTCTCGCCCGCTCGCCAGCGTCCATGCGGCCAGTCGAAAATAAGCTGTTGCAAGCGGGCTACCCGGTTGTAAATTTTGGGTATGACTCAACAGACTATTCGATAGAAGAACTGGCGGTGCGTACCGTTGAGGCCGCGCTAGATGAATGTGAGCTGAAAGAGCCCGCACACTTTGTCACTCATTCTATGGGCGGGATTCTGCTCAGGCGCTATGCGTTCGAGAAAGGGGACGAGCGCATTGATCGAGTGGTTATGCTTGGACCACCCAATCAAGGCAGTGAAACCGTTGATCATCTTGGCGACCTTTGGTTGTTTGATGCCATTAATGGTCCTGCGGGAGCCCAGCTTGGAACTGCGGCGGACAGCATGCCAAATTCGCTGGGCCCGGTTGGCTTCGAGCTAGGGGTTATCGCAGGCACCAAATCTTTCAATCCGCTCTTCTCCTATTGGCTTGCTGGCAACGACGACGGCAAAGTTGCCGTCGCGCGCGCCAAGGTTGCTGGTATGACTGCGTTTCGCACAATCCCTAATACGCATACGTTTATGATGAGCGCTGAGGTAGCACTAGACGAGATCTTGTATTTTTTGCGAACCGGTCGCTTTGAATGCGCGGGCGATCCAACAGAAGAGGATGAAGAGGCCGTATGTGAGTTGCAGCCTTTTCTGCCAAGCTAGCTATTTCCCGCCTAAACTTTCGGAGAGTCTTATGGGTCGTAAACTGATCATTGTCTTGTTGTTGATTGGCCTTGTTCTGATAGCCGCCATTTGGCAGCGCCATCGTTTACTCTTGCCGCAGATCACTCCTGGTGAGCCGATTCCACAACTGACTGATGCAAACCCTGTGCCCGGTGGCCAGCCGTTTGCCGCTGAGCCCCATTTTTCTGTGGTGCAGCTTGATGAGGCGACCTACGCCATTGCGGAGCCCCATTCCTGGGCTCGCAACGTCAACTATCTGATTCTTGGGGACGAGCGGGCGCTGCTGTTTGACGCGGGGGTTGGGCACTATGACATTCGTCCGGTGGTTGCCTCGCTCACGGATTTGCCACTGACATTTATGCCCTCGCATTTTCATTACGATCACACTGGTCAAGGCGACTGGGCGCGTATTGCTGTGGTTGATTTGCCGCATGTGCGTGAGCGCGCTAGCGACGATCGCCTTACGCTCACTTGGGGTGAGCATCTTGGCAGTGGTGAGGGCATCGAACTGCCGACTTGGGAAGTGACGCAGTGGGTGGCGCCAAATTCGGCTATTGAACTTGGTGGCCGTTCGTTGGTGTTGTTGTACACACCAGGCCATACCGACAATTCGGTGTCTCTGTTTGACGTGGAGCGTCAGCTGATGTTTACCGGAGATTTTCTGACCGATAACGGTAGCCTTAGCTCGTTCTTGCCAACTGCTAGACCCGGTGACTTTCTTCAGTCGGCTGACAAGGTATTGGCGCGTACGCGCGAGATGCAACGTATGGTATTTCGTGGCGCGCACGCGGGTATCGAAAACACGATACCCGCGAGTCATCGCGAAGACCTGCAAACCTTGCGCGATGGGCTGATTGCTATCCGTGACGGTGATCTTACCGGCGCTGGTTCCTACCCCGTGGTTTATACCTTCAAGGATGGGAGCACCATGACTATGGAGCCAGGCTGGTTGCAACAGTGGGAGCCCACTTACGCTGACGGGCACTCAGTGCATTGAGTGGTTTCGGTGCGATCGCACTCTGTCTAAGCTCTTAAAGTAATATTTTTTGCGTGACTCCTGAGTGAGGTGAACAGTTAGTCCATGAATAAGGCGCCCCTGAAAGTACTCGAGTTTTTGTTTGATGGTTTCTTGATTGAAGTTCGGTCAGCGGCTCTTTCTGGTCACGAGGAGGTTTATCTCAACGAGGCACTGGTTAGCCAGAAAATTAACCCAGATTCCGACCGCACAGTGCATGAGTTTGAGCTGCCGGGACATGGCGCGGTTGAGTTGCGTATCTATATCGACGTCACGAACCCCGCAGTTAGCTATGAGCTGGTGGCGAGCGGAGTGGCAATTGCCAGTGGACAAGACCCGCTTGAGTTGGATTCTGAGGTGGCGACTGACGATTCCATCGATGCTAAGCCGCCAACCCCCTGGTTGTCGTTTGCAGGGCTTGCTCTAAAGCTGTTTAAGAGTGGCGGGATTATCAAGGCGGCTTTGTTTGGTGCGTCTTATGCGAGTTTTTCTCTGCTCACCGATTGGCGACTGGGCGCTGCGCTGATCGCAATTTTGGTGTTTCATGAGTACGGGCATCTGCGGGCTATGCGGAGCTTCGGAATCAAGACCAAAGGCATGTACCTGATTCCGTTTGTGGGCGGTGTCGCCATTGGCGAGAAGGCCTCGACCTACTGGCAGGAAACCTACATTTCCATGCAGGGGCCCGTGTTTGGTCTCTATATGACGTTGCTTGCCTGGGCGGGCTACGTCATTACCGATTGGAATCTACTTGGGGTGCTGGCGAGTTTTTCTGCTCTTATCAACGTGTTTAACCTCTTACCCATCTACCCCTTAGACGGTGGACACGTGGTGAAGGCCTGTGCGCTATCTTTGTCGAAAGGTAGCAGTTGGGTTTTTCTGGTGTTGTTTGCAGCCTTTGGCGTGGCGGGTTCTATTTGGTCTGGGCTGTATTTGCTGGCGTTCTTTGCGGTTATTGGCGCGCTTGATCTTTTGGGTGGACAGCGTGCCATGCGCGATAAAGATGTAGTGCGCATGGATGGGTACGGTGTTGCCGTGTCACTGGCCTGGTACGTTGGCACCATCGCGGTGTTTTTGTTTGTGATGTACTGGCTTTATCAGGCTGATGTACCTGGGGCAAATATTCCGATGTTGATCTTGCAAGACCGGTGATGACTTTGGCCGGTTGAGATGCAGACCTATTTCGCCCAACCAATAGCGTAGTCGGCGTACATCGTAGGTCGTGCTATTTTCAGATGTTGAATTTTCCATTCTCCATCAATCTTTGTGTAGTTTTCGTGATACCTGGCGGCTTGCCACACGGCTTTGCCTGCATCGTCTTTATCGCCTTTGCGGCCGCCCTTTTTCATTGTGAATGGGCCAAAGAAATACCAGCGGGCCGTTGCCGTGTTGCCGTCTATGTCGATGATTGGGTTCATCACCATGTGTTGCGTGAAACTCATCGCGGCTTGAAAACCTTGAAACAGTTCGCGAATTTCTTGGTGACCTTTGGCAGTGCCAATACCGTAGCCTTCCCAGATGCCGTCTGCCGCGAAGATGGTGACAATCTCGTCGGGGTTATGGTCGTTGTCGCAAACCTCGCAATATCTGGCTTTGAGTTGCTTGATCGATTCTAGGTCTTCGATGCGTGTAACGCGTGCTTCCAGTGCTGCCAGATCCATAGAGTTCTCCGCCGAGTGGTTGGTTGTTGTTAGCGCTTCATACTTAACGCAAAGCTAGCGCATAGCGCCAGGCATGCCGCCGTCGATGACCATGATTTGTCCTGAGATTGACCGCGAGGTGACAAAGGTTAGTACTTGCTGGGCAATGTCGTCAGCCTGGCCGACGCGCCCTAGTACAGCCTGCTTGCGGGCGCCGTTAGCGACAGCGTCTGGCAAACGGTTAGCCATGCGGGTGTTCTCAACCAGGCCGGGTGCTACGCAGTTCACTGCCACTTCGGGTGCCATGGCAACCGCGAGGCAACGTGTTAGATGATTGAGGCCGGCTTTGCTGGATGAGTAAGCGATGCTGGAGCTGCCGGGGCTGATGCCGCCGGCCGAAGATATATTGACGATGTGTCCGCCACCGTCTGCCTTGAGCAGGCTTGCGGCTGCGCGCGCGATGAGAAACGGTGCGCGCAGGTTGGTTTCGAGCACCTGGTCCCAGATGTCAGACGTGAGGTCATCTAGATTTGGAAAGGGTATGCCAATGTTCCATGCGGCGTTGTTGACAACAATGTCGAGCCTCGAGTGCAGCTTTGAGATTTGTGTCATGCACTGTTCGATAGCCGCGGGGTCGCGTTGATCGAGTTGTAGACTGCTTGCCCGGCCGCCGGCGGTGACGATGTCGCTGACTGCGCTTTCGGCCGCATCTTTGCCGCCGACGTAGGTGACGATAACGTGCGCGCCGGCATGGCCTAGATGGCGAGCGATGGCGCCACCGATGTCGCCTGAACCGCCTGTAACCAGTGCAACCTGTTGATTGAGTTCGTTCGCCATAATCCCTACAGCCCCGCCAGAAATTCGAGTAGCAGGGCATTGGTTTCTTCTGGGCGTTCTTGTTGAATCCAGTGTCCGGATCCTTCGAGAATCTCGGAGCGAGTGAGCTTTGGCAGATTTTTTGGGAACGCTTTGATGGCGGCTTCGCCCCATATAGTGGGGCCATCCTTTGTGCCACCGATGAATAACGACGGAATGGTGATGGGTTGTCCGGCGTAGGCGGCAAGGTCTTCCCAATCCTGATCGACATTGCGATAACGATTGAGTGGCCCAAAGAAACCGCTGTATTCGAATTCTCGAGTGTAGATGTCGAGGTCGTCTTCGGTCATCCAGGCTGGCATGACATCTGGGTATTGGAAAATATCGCGCATTTGGGTGCCGTGCTTCACCTGCGCAATGTTGGGGCCGTTTTCAATGTCGCCACCACCCGCCCAGTAGAAACCGAGTAGCCAGCTGCGTACGTCAGCTTCGATTTCGCGTTCGGCCGTGCCGACATCTTGAAAATAGACAATGTAGAAGTCGTGGTCGGCGGGGGCGGCCATGCGCATGGCTGTGGTCGGGCGCATGCCGTTAGCCCCAGATTGGGACGCGTAAGGAACTGAAATACCCGCGACGCCGAGAAACAGATCGGGGCGAATAAGGGCGCTGTTCCAGGCGATTGGTGCGCCCCAATCATGGCCCACTACCACGGTAGGTCGATTGCCAAGTGCCTCGACCACACCCACCACGTCGGCCACTTTCTGCACCATGCGGTAGTCGTTGACCTTGGTCGGCTTGGCAGAGCGGCCATAGCCGCGTACGTCCATCGCGACCGCGTGGTAACCGGCTGCAGCCAGTGCAGGTAACTGATAGCGCCATGAATACCAGCTTTCGGGGAAACCGTGCACCATGAGAACGGTGGGCTTGTCGCTGTTGGGGTCGCCCGCCTCTGCAAGATGAATGCGGATGCCGTTAGCTGTTACGTTGCGATGTCGTATCTCTGTCACTTGTGTCCCTCCAGGCAGCTCGATACTCTCGCTCGTTTTGGCGTGATTGGCAATGCGGCGTGGTTCATGACGCCCCATTCCCAGATAAGGTCAGCACTCTGACCAAGGGCAACGGAATGAAAATACTCTCTTCAGCGCGAAGTTTTGTGGGTACGCAGTTTGTCTATGAGTTCGACTCAAAAGCGCTGTCGGGCAGTACGCGCATTGGTGTTTATGTACCTGACAGCGCTGCGAAAAAAGCGGCGCCGGCGCTTGTTTGGCTGTCTGGGTTGACCTGCACGGAAGACAACTTTGTGTCGAAGGCCGGTGCCCAGCGAATAGCCAGTGTGCTTGGGCAAATTATTATTGCGCCAGACACCTCGCCTAGGGGCGATTGCGTGCCAGACGACGCGCAAGCGGCGTGGGACTTTGGTCTGGGTGCGGGCTTTTATGTTGATGCTATCCAAGCGCCTTGGTCTGAGCACTATCGGATGCGCAGTTATATTGAGCAGGAGTTGTTGGGTGCCGTGGCTGGTGTGGCTAACATCGACAGCACTCGGGTAGGAATATTGGGTCACTCGATGGGCGGTCACGGTGCGTTGACGATTGGCTTGCGCAACCCCGCGCAGTTCAAGAGTGTGTCTGCGTTTGCACCCATCTGTTCGCCACTCAATTGTGCCTGGGGCGAAAAGGCCCTTGGTAATTATTTGGGATCAGATAAGACGACCTGGCGTGCGTATGACGCCTGCGCCTTGATCGAGGACGGTGCGCGCACGCCTGCGTTGTTGGTGGATCAAGGTGACGCTGATAGTTTTTTAGTAGAGCAGTTGAAGCCTGAGCTGTTGGCTGCAGCCTGCGCTGATGCCGGTATTGATTTGACGTTACGTCTGCAACCCGACTTTGATCATAGCTACTTCTTCATCGCGAGCTTTATCGAAGATCACCTGCGCTGGCATGCAGCGCAACTGGGTTAGAGCTTGAATTCTTTCAGTTCGGTAGGCTTTTCAGCAGCTTAAGTGTGAGCGATAGCGACACGGTCGTAATTGCCAGTACCGCAAACACAAGAATTCCGTAGCCCGCACGGCGTATGCGTATAACAAAGCGCCGCCAGCGTGTTTGGCTTGGGATCGGCGGCGCGGGCACGTTGGGGAAAATGGCTAAAAACACAAACAGCAACAAACCCCAAACGGTGCCTGTTAGGCCGTATGTGAAAAAACTGTCTGGCGCGTTCGGAGCTAGAGCGGCGTAGACGAAGAGAGCTGTAAATCCAATCGTGACCAGTATTGCTACCGGACGTAGCCAGGCAAGGCGAATAGCCAGTGCCTGGAATACTTCGATCACGTTGTGCGCTCCGCTCTATACCAATCCGCGTTCTTGCAGGAGCTGCCACGCACGCTCGCTGCGCTGACGGGCCATGTGTTCGAAGCTGAGTGCTCTTTCGGAACTGGCGTTGCCATCGAGGCCGCGCTTGTACACGCCTTGAATAATGCCGGCGCTGCGGAACATGTTGTACGCCAGATAAAACGTCCAGCTTTCTATACCTGGCAGTCCTGCGTGCTTGCAGTAGTGCGCAACAAACTCGTCTTCGGTGGGTATGTTGAGTGCTTCGAGATCAGCGCCAACCAAGCCCGGATCGTCGTAACCTTCGCCGTGGTAGTCCTGACACAGGTAACCGACGTCGGCGAGCCCGTCACCACGAGTAGACAGCTCCCAGTCGAGTACAGCCACAATGTGTGGCTCGGTGGGGTGCCACAGTACGTTGCCCAGACGATAGTCGCCGTGCACGATCATGGCGCCCGCCTCAGCGGGAAGGTTGGCGGGCAGCCAGTCCATCAGTGAGTCCATCGCGTCGATCTGTTCGGTTTTGCTCGCGACGTACTGCTTGCTCCAGCGACCGATCTGGCGTTCGTAATAGTTGCCAGGACGGCCAAAGGTTTCGAGGCCGACGGCTATAGGGTCAACCTTGTGCAGCTCTGCCAGCACTCGGGCGAGATCGAGGAACATGGCGCGCCGGTGTTCGGGGGTTTGATCGGGCAGTTTGTTCTCGGTGTACAGTCGCCCTTCTATCATTTCCATGATGTAGAATTTGGTGCCGATGACGCTTGGGTCTTCGCACAGAGCGTACATTTTGGGAACCGGCACGGCGCTGTCCCAGAGTGCCTTCATGACTCGATATTCGCGGTCTACCTGGTGGGCACTGGGCAGCAGTTCGCCGGGTGGTTGTTTGCGCAGCACATAGCGCGTACCACCGGCTTCGAGCTGAAAGGTGGGGTTGCTCTGGCCGCCTTCGAACTGTCGCACGGCGAGCTTGCCTGCTGTACCTGCGCTGTCTGTCAGAGAGAAACCGTCGACATTGGCCGCCATATAGCGTTCCAGTGCCGACTCGTCAAAGGTGTGGCCGTCGCGTACTGCGGTGATTTCTACGTCGCTCATGCTTGGACTAAGTCGCTCCTGCTGTTCGGTAGGGTTAGATTGTCTGTCAGCAGTATACCGCGCAGTGGCGCACGACAAACAGATACAACGCGCCCGTTTGAGTTTGGTTGTGGGATACTGACGGGGTAAATTTTTGTAATTGGGGAGACCATTCATGGCACTTGCGAAACGATTGGCAGTCACGCTGCCTGCAGGACCAAAGCTTGAACACAGCATTGCACGGGTTAGCTGGGCTGAAGATAACGGCTATCCGGATGTGTGGTTTGCAGACGCCGGAGCACCCGATACGTTGACGCAAATTGCGGCGATTGGCCACCATAGCACTACTGCTCGTTTTGGCGTCGCCGTTACGCCTGTTTACACGCGTACACCCGCTGTTCTTGCCGCAACCGCCAACGTGATTTCACAGGTACTGCCCGGGCGTTTTGTGCTGGGCATCGGTTCGTCGAGTCAGACCATAATGGGGCAGTGGAACGGCATTCCGCTCGACAAGCCGCTTACCCGAGTAAAAGAAACGGCGATTATGGTGCGCTCGATGTTGTCGGGCGAAAAGTCGAACTTTACCGATCTTGAGACTATGAGTTCCAAAGGCTATCGCCAGCCGCCCGCTGAGAATCCCCCGCCAATCTACATCGCCGCGCTCCGACCAAAGATGATTGAGATGGCCGCAGAACATGGTGACGGCGTGATCTTTAACCTGTGGCCAAAGAGTGCACTGCCGAAAATGATGGAAGCCGTTAAGCGCGGTGCGGAAAAGGCGGGCAAAGACGCTGCAGATGTTGAGATTGTGAACCGCGCAATGGTGTTGTGCACCGATGATAAGGCTGCCGGTCGGGATTTGTTTCGTGCCAACTTTGGCCCCTACTACGCTACGCCGGTGTACAACAAGTTTTTGGCCTGGGCGGGCTATGACGGCGCTGCTGATTCCATCAACAAAGGCTGGGCGGCGAAAGACCGTGTTGCCACGGCGGGTGCAATGACCGATGAAATGATTGACGAGATCGGCATTATTGGTAACGAAGATGAGATTCGTGAGCGCATTCAGTCGGACGCTGACGGCGGCGTGCATACGAGCATTATCGCACCACTTGGTGGGGCAACGCCTGAGCAGGTTGAGCGCACGTTTAACGCATTTACAGCGGCAAACTTTTCACTCAAGCAGTAGGCGAGGAGTAATACGATGAGCGGCTCTGAGATGATTCCAGACTATAAGAAAATTCTGATCGACGAGCCGCGCCCCATGGTGCGGCGTATCACGCTAAACCGTCCAGACAAACGCAACCCGCTGTCGAATGAACTGCGAACCGAACTGTTCCACGCGCTGGAGACCGGTGATCAGGATGACAGCGTTCGAGTGATGGTCATTCGTGGTGCCGGTCCCTGTTTTTCGGCAGGTTACGATCTGCAAAGCGATGTTCGCAAAGAGCAGCCTTATTACACGGCGGGTGGTCTTGGTAATTGGCCGCGCCACGTAGTTGAAGGCTTCTTTAGAATTTGGGATCTCGCAAAGCCAGTGATTGCTCAGGTGCACGGCTACTGTCTGGCTGGTGGTACCGAGCTGGCAACGGCCTGTGATCTGGTTTACGTCGCAGAAGACGCGAAAATTGGTTATCCGGTAGTACGCAGTATTTCGCCACCCGATAATCAGTTCTACCCATGGATTGTTGGCTTACGTCGGTCGATGGAACTCATGCTTACCGGCGATCACATGTCAGGCACAGAGGCTGCTGAGAGCGGCTTCGCGAACCGCGCTTACGCGCCGGAAGAGCTTGAGGCGGCGACGCTTGCGATCGCAGAACGAGTTGCCATGACGCCCACCGATTTGCAGCAGATCAACAAGCGCGCTGTGCATCGGCAAATGGACGCCATGGGCATTCGAGCTGGCATACGCGCCGGTACCGAGATGCAGCAGCTGGCTACCTATACCGAGACAACCCAGGCGCACCTAGGTGAAATTCGTAAGGGTTTGAAGCAGGCGCTGACGAAGCGTGATGAAGAGTTTGGGGATTATCGAACTCAGGAGGATTGAGCCTGCCTAGTGGCAAGCCTTGCCATATTTCTTCAAGCGCCAGTAGTTGTAGGGCCAGGGCGCTAAAAAGCCGGCGAGTAAACTGGGTCCAACGGAATACCAGGTAAGCGCGGCTTTGCCGACCAACAGATAGTCGGTTGCGTTCATGGCGATTTCCATACCAATCATCGAAATCAAACTCATGCCGATTGCGGTTTTGAAGGCCAAGCTCAGGGCCATTTCCCGCACCAGCAATCCCGTTTCCAGGGCGATGCTGGTGCACAGCCCCATGGCGATGGCGAGGCTCATAACAATCAGTGGTGCGGTGTCGGGAGCAAATACCTGAAACGCATAGATGGTGCCAAAGTCGCCAATGGCGCAACCGACCAGGCACCACAGCGTGTTTACGGCCGAAGTTTTCCAGGTGTGTTTGCAGTGCCAGTGGAAAGCCGGCAGTTCAGCGCTAGTTGGGGCGATTAATTCGGACATGGGTTTTAGTTTCTTTGTTAGCTGAGATCGGCGTTGCGTAGTGCGTTAATGCGCTCATCGAGCGGTGGGTGGCTGGCGGTGAGCTTGCGTAATCCTGCGCTTAATCCGTGGCCACTGATAGCAAAGGCGGTTAGCGAGTCAGGCATGTCGCTGGGTTCATGGCTGGGGCCCTTGAGCGCTTCCAATGCGGCGATCATGTTTTCGCGTCCGGCCAACTGAGCCCCCGCGATGTCGGCGCGAAATTCGCGGAAACGCGAGAACCAGGCAACGACAACACTTGCGACCATGCCGAACACAAACTGTCCACCGTAGTATCCCACCATATAGCCGATACCCCGGCCGTAGCCACGATTTCGACCACCTGACAGAGCGCTGTCGATCAATTGACCAACAATGCGGGCAAAGAAGATAACAAAGGTATTCATGACACCCTGAACCAGGGCGAGGGTGATCATGTCGCCATTGGCGACGTGGCCGATCTCGTGGCCAATTACCGCTTCGACTTCCTCTTTGCGCATAGACCGCAACAGGCCTTCGCTGACCGCTACTAGGGCGGAGTTTCTGTTCCAGCCCGTGGCAAACGCGTTGGGTTGCGGGGAGGGGAAAATCGCGACTTCAGGCATGTCGATGCCGGCGGCCTCGGATTGTCGCCGCGTGGTGTCGAGCAGCCATTGTTCGGTGTCGTTGCGGGCGGCTTCGATCACAACCGCGCCGGAGCCGCGTTTGGCCATCGACTTTGACATGAACAGGGAGATGATGGAGCCCGTCATACCAAACAACGCGCAATAGATGAGCGAGGCAGTCATGCCACCGCCGACCATCTGATCGATTCCAAAAACGCGAAAGATGATGCTCGCGACCATCATCACTGCGAAGTTGGTGGCTAGAAACATGCCGATTCTTAGCATTGGGTGGGTTCCTGTTGGGCGAAGTGAGAGAGGGTAGAGCGGTATTCGAGGCGTAGGACAGCGTCTGATACCTACTCTATATTGGCGCTAACCCATTGTTTTTCAATGTCTAATTGTAAAATTAAGGTGAAGTCCCGGTTCTGACCTGCAGATTTTCATCGCGTGACCATTCGCTCATCGAGCCATCGTACACGGCAACGTTGTCCTGCCCACTCAGTAAGCACGCGAGTGCGGCCACTGTTGCTGCGATGCCGCCGCCGCAGTAGGTATAAACCTGATCGACGTCCAGCATGCCGCGCTGGGTAAGGGCGGCAGTCAGTTCGGTGGCGGGCAGAAAGGCCTCGTCGTTTTGCAGGTGGGCATACGGCATGTTGTGGGCGCCGGGAATATGCCCGGGGCGCCCGTAGTGACGCTGATCGGTACCGGCATAGACGGAGGCCGGCAAAGCATCGACGGTGCAGGCGGGGCCGTCTATGGCGTCAGCGATGGTGCTTTTGCTGACGTAGCGATGCAATCGTGGGGGTGCCGAAAACTGCGTCGCGGGGTAGCTGTTGGTGCCCGCCTCCATGGGCAATCCGGCGGCTTGCCACGCGCCCAGGCCGCCGTTGAGTACGCGAACGTTGTTGTGCCCAGCGTGATGCAACAGCCACCAAGCGCGCGTGGCCCACATCAGATATTGGGAGCTATACACCACCACCAGATTATCCGCGCCAATGCCGACCTGGCCAACAGCGGCTTGCAGCTTGTCGATGGGCAGCAACGTGTTGCGTAGCGGGGTATCTGGTTGGGCAAAGTGCCTCATGTGATCGAAGAACGCTGCACCCGGAATATGCCCTTTCTGCCAGGTGGCTTCACCCGGAGTAACACTCAGGCTCCCGTTGGGTTGGGGCGCAAACTCGACCGTTGCATCGAACAGGCGCAAGTTGGCGGCAGTCACCGGATTGTCCTGCCCACTCAACAGGCTCGCGAGTTCGGCAGGTTCAATCAGGTAGTCATTGTTGACGTAGCTCACAGGCGTTTCCATTTGCAACGGGTTATGAGTGAAAATGATACCTCAGGCTTTAGTGAGAAAATCTTGTGCTACGCAAACTGTTTGTTGTGCGCCATGGCGAAACGCTCTGGAATTCCGAGCTGCGCATGCAAGGGCGGCTGGATTCGGCCCTTACCGACAAAGGCAAGCGCCAAGCCGGTGAGAATGGGCAGCTGTTGCGTCGGGTAGGCGTTGAGCGCCTGCTGGTATCGCCGTTGGGGCGAACTCAAGAGACCGCGTTTATCATCAATTCTTACGTGCAGGCCGACATCGAGCTGTATGACGAATTGGTTGAGCGTGATTGTGGTGAGTGGGGTGGGCTGACGATGACCGAAATCAAGAGTCAGCAGCCAACCTCCTGGCGCGCGCGCGAGGCCAATGAATGGGAACATCGCCCGCCGGGTGGGGAGAATATGCCCGATGTCATCAAGCGCATTGCGCCGCTCTTAACAGCTGTTCGGGAGATTGAAGCGGAGACCGTTGCCATCATTTCGCACGGTGTGGTGGGTAAGGCGATACTTGCCCATTATCTGGAGTTGACGGAGGAATCGGCTGGGCATATTCGTCAGCCGAATGAGGTGGTGTACGCGCTGGATTTTTCTGCTGATAGCGTTACGTGCGAGCACTACCGGCGGGGCGAAGGCCCGCTGGGAGGAATTGTTCGAACCCCTCGCGTCGATATGAGTCGCGGCAGTGCGCAGTAGGCCATCACAGGCCATGACATGACAGGCATGACAGGGCTGCTGCGCGGCGTAGCTGCAATTATTCTCGAAAGATCGCACCCGAATTGACACATTTTTCTCATTCAATCTGGTGTACTGGGTGATTAACACCACACTAAAATTTCGCACCACACGGAAAACAGTATGAAAGTAGATAGCGGCATAGATTGGGATCTAACTAAAGCAGGTGCGCAAGCGCGCGAGCTCGAAGATATGGGCTACACCGGTATTCTCACCGCCGAGACCAACCACGATCCGTTTTTTCCGTTACTCGTAGCTGCCCAGCACACTAAGCGGGTTGATCTGATGACATCGATCGCAGTGGCTTTTGCACGCACGCCGATGACGCTTGCCAACATTGGCCATGATCTGAATGCAACCTCAGAAGGCCGTTTTGTGCTTGGTCTTGGTTCCCAGATCAAGCCACATATTTCGAAGCGCTTCAGCATGCCGTGGAGTTCGCCGGCAGCCCGCATGCGCGAGTTTATTTTGGCCATGCGAGCTATCTGGGCCAATTGGCACGACGGTACGCCGCTCGAGTTTATGGGTAAGTTTTATACTCACACCTTGATGACGCCAATGTTCACACCGACGAATAACGAGTTTGGCGCGCCGCGAGTTTTCCTGGCGGCAGTGGGCCCGATGATGACCGAGGTGGCAGGTGAGGTGGCTGACGGCGTGATCATTCACGCATTTACCACGGAGAAGTACCTGCGCGAAACCACAATGCCAGCTCTTGAGCGCGGCTTTGCGAAAGCGGGCAAGACGCGGGCTGATTTTGAAATTTCTTATCCCGCGTTTGTAGTGACAGGTCAAACGGAAGAAGAGATGGCAAAGTCGCGCGGGCTGGTCTGCAAGCAGATCGCGTTTTATGGCTCAACACCTGCGTACAAACCAGTGCTTGAATCTATCGATGCCGGTGATCTGCAAGGTGAGCTGAATACACTGTCGAAACAGGGGCGTTGGGACGACATGGGTACGTTGATTGACGACAGCCTGCTGAATCAGTTTGCCGTAGTCGCTGAGCCGCAGGTATTGGCTGGCGCGCTGACATCTCGATATGGCGATCTGGTTGACCGCATGTCAGCGGCCTACTCAAACATTGCCAAAGATGATCAGCGGGCCATTGTGAAAGAGCTGACGGGCTAGCACTATCACAACTGCGCAGTAGAGAAATTGTTAGGGAAACGGGGAACACCATGAAAGTAGATACAGGCCTTGGCCACCACCTTGAGAAAGTTAAAGACAGCGTGCAGGCCGCCGAAGCGGCGGGCTACGATGGAATTCGTGTGGCAGAAATGAACCACGATCCATTTATGCCACTTCTGCTGGCCGCTGAGCACAGTGAGAAGATTGAGCTTGCGACCTCGATTGCGGTCGCCTTCGCTCGTAGTCCGATGATTCTTGCCAACCTTGGCCACGACCTGAATGCCTATTCAAAGGGCCGCTTCACGCTCGGGCTGGGGTCGCAGATCAAGCCTCACGTTACTAAGCGTTTTTCTATGCAGTGGGGTGCACCGGCAGCTCAAATGAAAGAGCTGGTGCTCGCCATGCGCGCGATCTGGGCTAACTGGTACGAGGGCACGCCCCTGGAATTTGTTGGCAAGTATTACCGCCACACACTGATGACCCCGGCATTCACTCCAGAGAATAAGGAATATGGCGCGCCGAGGGTTGTGCTGGCGGCTGTGGGGCCAAAAATGACAGAGGTTGCCGGTGAAGTAGCGGACGGCATGATTATTCATCCGTTCTCGACGCTGCCGTTCATCAAGAGTGTCACTTTGCCGGCTATCGAGCGTGGGCTGGCCAAGAGCGGTCGGTCACGAGACGATTTTCAACTCAGCTATGGCAACTTTGTCGTAACGGGGCGCAACGAAGAAGAGTTTGCTGCAAGCAAACTAGCGACCCAGGAGCGCATCGCATTCTACGGTTCGACACCGGCCTACAAGGGCGTGCTTGATTCAATCGGGGTGGGTGACTTGCAAGGGGAGCTTAATACCATGTCAAAACAGGGCCGCTGGAAAGAAATGGGCACGCTGATTACTGACGACATACTTGCTGAGTTTGCAGTAGTGGGTGAACCCGGCGCCATCGCGCCAGAGATGCTCAGTCGCTATGGCGGCATCGTCGACCGAACATCCGCCAGTTTTCCGGTTTCTGACGCCGACCAGCGGAGCGCTATTATTCAGGCATTACGGGCCGGGTAAACAACTGGTTAAGCAAGTGGCCAGTCAGGTGGCGCTGTTGGCGCCCAAGTGGCGTCAAAAATGCGCCAAAATTGCGGTTGAAAGGGCAAAATAGTGTACAAACCGCTTAAACGAAACTAGGCTATCACTTACATCAGGATGCTTTTGCTTAGGTGTGTAAGAAACCTAGAATGCGCGGCATTCGTAGGGGCCATGGAGGCCGGAAATAGGAGTCAGGTGAGTACACAAGCTTTACGGGAAATACCTCGTGCAGCCAGCGGTACCCAGACGCCGGATACGCAGCCACTTGTTTTGCGTGTTCAGCTGGTGGTTGTCGCCGTTGCACTCTTCATAGCGTTTGTTCTTGGGGCCCTTGCGCCTGCCAAGGGCACTGTGCTGGCGGCGATGGCGCTGCCTGAATGGAACGATGGTATTCAACCCTACAGTGCTGAAGTAGAAGCCTTTGCTGGTCGAATTGCCACGGGCTTTGGTGTTCGCCACTCTGTCGCGCTGGAATTTTCTCCTTGGATACTCGAGGCGTCCCAGCGCCAGCAGCTTGCCCCTGAATTGCTGGCCGGGCTGGTGCTGACTGAAAGTTCCTTCCGGAAAAATGTCACATCCTCTGTCGGTGCTATCGGCCCTGCACAGATTCGGCCCGACTATTGGTCGCAGTTTTGCGGTACCGCAGACCTTAGCGACCCTGAAGAGAATATTTACTGTGGCGCGCAGATTCTTGCGCACTACATTGAGCGCTGTGGCGGCGAGGCCTGCGCGCTGTCGGCTTATAACATTGGCCCCTACAGCGTTAAGCAACAAGCCGGCGATCGCTACGTTGCCAAGGTGGGGCGTTGGCGCGAGGCGTTGGAAAGCGCGCCCGACTTTAACGCCCCGCGCCGAGTATCAGATGGCATAGGCGTTGCAGATACCATTGTGGTTCCTGAGGCCGTCCGGTCGACCGAGGTGTCCGCCTCTTTGCCGTTGTTGCCATTGCCAAGCGAGAGCATTTCTCTCTAGAGCTACCCAGTCCCACCGTCTGTTCAGACACCAAGGAGTGACCGATGCCTGCGTTTGGTGTTCTTATTTTCCCGACCGCCTACAGCATGCCAATGGGCGCTCTGGCGCAAGCTCTGGAAGAGCGCGGCTTCGAATCTTTATTCGTCTGTGAACACACGCATATTCCGGTTGACCGGCGAACGCCTTGGCCCGGAGGCGCCGAATTGCCAAAACAGTACTTCCATACTCTGGACCCCTACATCGCGTTGACGGCAGCGGCCATGACCACCAGCGAGCTTAAGCTGGGCACGGGTATTACTCTGGTCAATCAGCACGACCCTATTGTTTTGGCTAAAACAGTGGCGAGCCTTGATGTCTTGTCCAACGGTCGGACGTTGTTGGGCATTGGTGCGGGGTGGAACGTTGAAGAAATGGCCAACCACGGCACGGCTTATCCGACTCGTTGGGCGCTGTTGCGGGAGCGCACGCTGGCAATGAAAGCACTTTGGCGCGATGACGAGGCGAAGTTTCATGGCGAGCACGTGAATTTTGACCCGGTGTTCAGCTACCCCAAACCACGCCAGGCAGGTGGACCCCCGGTGTTGTTGGGCGCGTCGTCGAAGTGGAGCTTTGATCGAGTGGCCGAATACGCTGATGGCTGGATGCCGATCTATCAAGATCCGTCACGCGCCGCCGCAAGTGGCGCTCTGGATTACGCGGCAGGCATTGCTGAAGTACGCCGTTGCTGGGCTGCTCGAGAGCGCTCAGGCGAGCCTGACTTTTCGGCGTTTGGCGTACCCGGAAAGGCTGCAGCGATAGCCCAGATGCACGAACTTGGGTTCAACCGTCAGCTGCTGGGCTTGCCGTCAGCAGACGCAGACACCTTACTGCCGTTGTTGGACAAGTACGCCCAGCTTGCGCACGAAGTGGGTTAGTCACTCCGACGGCGCCCTATTGGGCGTTCTGCAACATTCAGTTTGAGTTCAGTGCCGCGCCGTATGGTGGGGATGAATCTGACGATGACTGGAGACGCTTATGACACTTCTAACAGCTCAACCTACCGGCTACAGATCCCTACGAGTCTGGTTATTCGGACTCGTCGGGTTGTGTGGAGCGTTGGCCCAAGGTGCCAGTGCAGACGTGGTCTATGCCAAGCTCAAAGTACCGTTTCAGGTGCAGGTGGCGGCCCATGGCTTGCAGAGCGTTACCTATGACCGGCGAGGACGCAGTCGCGGATACTCCGGAGGCAGGTTTTCAAACCGAGGCTATTCAAACCGAAGCTATTCAAACCGTAATCGAGGTTATCAGCGTAGCTACCGCTCAAGCTACAACTCTGGTTACCGTGGCGCTAGCTGTCAGCGAGTGTCTAAGCGCGGTTATTGGCACGGCCGGCCGGCTCTCATTGGCGGGAGCGAGTGCTTGGATAGTCGGGGTTATGCCTACATCGCACCGAATAGCCGGTATTTGATCCAGTACCACTAGCCAGCAGCGGATTGACGGTTTTCATTTCGGCTGCGCAGAGTAAAATGCCCGGCCGTTTTGGAGATCGCTCATGTTTGCAGGCTTTGATTACGGTACCTCACACTGCGCGATCGGAGTGTGGGCTGACAAAACCAATGCGGTAGAGATTGTCACGCTGGAGGGCGACAAGCCGCTTGTGCCCTCTACATTGCATGCGCCCAAAGTCGCGTTGAAGCTGCCGCGCGCTGCCAATAGGCAGTTACTTACCGATGCTGAAGAATTCACCGAACTGCGCTTTGGTGAGGCGGCGCTCGCGGAATATCTGGCTGATCCTACCCAGGGTTATTTTGTTAAATCTCCCAAGAGTTTTTTAGGTGTCGCAGGATTGTCAGAAGACATTCGCGAGCGCTTTGTGACGGTGATAGCGGCAATGATGGCGAACGTGAAGCGCCGTACTGACGCCCAAATGAATGCCAGTGTTGATGCGGTGGTGATTGGTCGCCCCGTGAATTTTCAAGGGCTGGGTGGCAAGAATGCCAACGAGCAGTCACTAATGATGCTCGAGGAGTCGGCTCAACTTGCTGGGTTCAAGCAGGTTGCCTTTCAATACGAGCCAATGGCGGCTGCTCTGGAGTATGAGGCGCGGCTGACTTCTGAGCAGCAGATTCTCGTCGTCGACATTGGTGGTGGCACCACCGATTGCTCGTTCGTCCGGGTGGGAGCGACGCGCCGTGAAAGTTTAGATCGCCAGGCTGATGTGCTTGGTCACAGCGGCGAGCGGCGTGGCGGTAATGACTACGATCAGGCCTTAGCGCTTTATGCGGTCATGCGAGAGTTTGGTTATGGCGACCTGTTGAAGTCTGGTTTGCCGGTGCCAAACAGTTATTTTGTTGACGCGGTGTCCACCAACGATGTGAACGCGCAACAGCGCTTTTACAGCAAAGCGACGCGTGAACGTCTTGAATTTTTTGCGCGCGAGGCGATTCCCGTTGATCGAGCGCGTCGGTTACTGGAGGTCTGCGAGCAGCGCGCAACCTATCGAGTTTTGCGCGGTGTCGAACTGGCAAAGATCGCGCTGTCTGATGCGGAACTTGCCCACATCGATTTTTCTGATATTGAGCAAGGGTTTTCGGTGGCGACTACGGGGGAGCAGTTGCTCGTGTCATTCGAACGTTTGCTTGAGCATCTCAAGAGTCTAGTTGATGAAGCGATTGCATCAGCGGGTTTGGCGCCGGAACGAGTCTATCTGACAGGCGGCATGGCGAAATCCCGCGTAGTGCGCGAATTTTTAGTGGCCACCTATCCCGGCGTGAGCTTTATTGATTCTGATCACTTTTTGAGCGTGACCGAAGGGCTGACGCTCTGGTCCCAGCGACTGTTCCGTTAGTAACCGGCGTCTCCGCTACCCAGCACTGCCTGATAGTCAGCGGTGAGAATTTCATAGTCGTTTGATCGCGGCTTCATGACATAGATCGGATCGTCGGTAGTGCTGAGATCGTAACCGGTTTTGCGTAACTCGGTTTTCAGCAGTTTGAAGGTAACAGTGACTTCCAGGTCGGGCTGTACACGGACAAACACGGGGCGGGCAAAGGGTGGTAGCTGGTCTTGCACGAAGGCCGCGAACTCGCTGGGATCAAAAGTGCAACCTGCTTCAAGCGTAATGGCTGCCATGCCAGCACGGCCATCAGCACCAGGCACTTCTACGCCGTACACGTTGCAGATTTTCACCATCGGATGGCCGTTAACAATCTCGCCAACCTCGTTTGTTGATACGTTTTCACCTTTCCAGCGAAAGGTATCACCGACGCGATCGACAAACTGATAGTGCGGGTAGCCTAATGAATAACCGACATCAACCACCTTCAGCAGATCGCCTGAGTTGAACCAAGAGTCACCGGGTGCGAGCAGATCGCGAAGCACTTTGCTCTCTGTCGCTGCGGGGTCGGTGTAGCCTTCGAATGCGGTGTCTTTAGTGATGCGTCCAATCAGCAGTCCGGGCTCGCCGTCTTTGGCTTTTATTGCAAAGCCACTGGCATCGCGAACAATTTCATCGTCGTCGACGTTGTACTGTACCAGCGCGACTTCCTGTGACGTCATGCCAACGGTTAAATCTTTGTTCAGGATGTTGGCGAAACTGACGTTGCCTTCACTTGCGCCGTAAAACTCACAAATGCGCTTTAGGCCAAAGCGGTTTTTGAAATCCATCCAGATGTCGGGACGCAGACCATTCCCCATCACTTTTGTCAGAGACGTATTGGCGTCGTCTGGCGTGGCAGGAGTGTTCAACAGATAGCGGCACAGTTCGCCGATGTAAACCATGCAGGTGACGTTGTGGCTGCGAATGTCAGGCAGAAACTGGCTGGCAGAAAACTTGCGGCGAATCACCATGGTGGCGCCACTTATGAGTGCCGCGCCGACCCCTAGGGTCAATCCGGTCGCGTGGTACATTGGCAGACAGATATAGATCACATCATTTTCGTCACAAACAAAACCCGCACGGGCCGCCATGCTTGCGCCGGTGAGATGGCGTCGGTTTGAGAATACCGCCGCTTTGGGTAAGCCGGTGGTGCCCGAGGTGTAGACGTACAGTGAATTGTCGCCCAGTGTATTGAGGGCGGTGGTTGAAGGGTTTTCTTTACTTTGACTGGCGGTGAGTTGCGCCACATCGAGCGCCCAGGCGGGTGCAGTTCTGGCATCAGTATCACCAACAAAGAGGTAGTCGGCGCCCTCTGTTAACGGCAATTGGTCTTTGGCTTCTTCCAACGCTTCGGTCAACTCACCACCAAACACGCATTTTTTCGAGTTGGCGACGGTCACGCAATGGGTGAGCGGTCGCCCACGGAGGTTGGTATTGATCAGTGCGCCGATCGCGCCGAGTTTATTCAGGGCAATGAGAGTGGCCATAAACTCGATGCGATTTTCCATCAGCAGGCTCACGGTATCGCCGCGCGCGATGCCTTGCTCAGCAAATGCATGGGCGTACTGATTGGCCATCTCGTTTAGTGCAAGCCATGTGATCGTAGCCCCTTCAAATTTGATGGCTATGTGATCTGGAAAGCGAGTGGCTATATCTTCAACACGAGCGCCCGGACAATCCAGAGTTTCCATGGGGCGCATGGCCAGTTCGCCTTTCACTTTCAGCAGCATTGGAATCTGGCTGAGGGTGGCGAGCGTATCGATAATTCCCATTGTGGCTAGTGCCTAAGTATTATTATGGGGCCGAGTTTAGCCAAGTCTGGAGCACAATGGGGAGTGGCTTCTCATGAGCTGGGAGTCCGGTAGGATCAGAACCTGAAATAACCGTATTGGCACTCTCAAGGGGAAGGCAGAATGACGCAACAGACCAAGGTTCAAACCTGGCAAATTGGTGACTTCAAGGTCACACGAGTGGTCGAGATGGAGATGACTGGGGGTAGCAAATTCATCTTGCCAGACGCAAGCCCAGCGGAAGTGGCACCGCTAGACTGGATGCAACCCCACTTTGCGACGAGCGACGGCAAACTGATTATGAGCGTGCATGCCTTGGTGATCGACACGGGCAGCATGCGTATTGTTGTCGATACCTGCATTGGCAATGATAAAGAACGCAATATGCCAAGCTGGAACAACCTCCAAACGTCATTTCTCGACGACCTGATTGGCGCGGGTTACCCACCTGAGACGATTGATGCGGTCATGTGCACCCATCTGCACGTCGATCATGTGGGGTGGAACACACGCTTAGTGGACGGCAAGTGGGTGCCTACGTTCACCAACGCCCGGTACCTGATGGCTGAGGAAGAATGGGCCTATTGGGATGCCAATGAAGACGAAGACACCTATGGCCCTATTCTGGCTGACTCAGTGCGTCCGGTTGTTGAGGCAGGACTCGCTGATTTTGTTTCCCAGACCCATGAGATTTGCCCGGGCGTGGTGCTTGAACCGACGCCAGGCCACACGCCAGGACACGTAAGCGTGCACATTACGTCGAATGGCGAGGAGGCGTTAATTACGGGCGATTGTATTCATCACCCGGTACAGATGACCCGCACAGAATGGTGCAGTAGTGCTGATTACGATCAGGCCCAGGGCAGAGCCACCCGGGAAGGCTTACTTGAGAAGTACGTTGATAGCGATGTACTGGTTATCGGCACTCATTTCGCAACGCCTACAGCAGGCAAAGTTAAGCGTTTTGATGGTGGTGGTTATTGGCTCGACGTTGAAGTCTGATTGAGCCTGGCTGGCTGTGCGCACAAAAAAAATTGAAGTGGTGGGCTATCAAGTTCGCTGGCCAGAAGAGTTTGCCACGTTGGCGCTCGCCTTAGTTGAGGGCCTCGGTGGGCTTGCCTTAGCGGTTGATCATATTGGGTCTACGGCGGTGCAAGGGTTGGCGGCAAAAGATGTGATTGATATTCAGATAAGCGTCGCAGATCTCGATTGCCCTGACCTTATCTCGATCATTTCTGCTCTCGGATATGATCATCGCCCCGGGCTGCGTGATAACTTTGTTGGCCTTGCTGACGACTCTCCCGAACTGAATAAACTGTATTTTTGCGAGTTACCTGGCGAGAGGGAGGTGCATATTCATGTGCGTCAGCTGGGACGGCTGAATCAGCAGTATTCACTGTTGTTTCGTGACTATCTGCGTGCCGATCTGGTAGTCCGTGCAGCGTATCAGCGAGTGAAGCAGACGCTGGCTGTTAGGTTTGCACATGATCCTGAGGCGTACTACGCGATCAAAGATCCGTATATGGATACGATCTATAGGGCGGCTCTGCTTTGGCAAGTCAACAGTCGTTCTCTCGAGCAATTGCATTGATTTAGGGCGTTTAGCTATGCGGACGATCGTCCGGTTTTGTTTCTGAGGCGCCCTCGGCAGGTCTAGCTTCGGCTCGTTCTTTCAGTGTCTCTATCCACTTATCGATTCGGTGGGCGGTAAACGGAATGTCCAGGGCAATGAAGGCAACGCCTAACGGAAACATCCAAAAACCCAACACCGGCAGAAAGCCGAATACGCCACCGACCATCAGCAGCAGACCGACGAGTGAGCGTACGCCCGGTGGCAAGCGCTCTTTGCCCCAGCACATTATTCGATAGCTCCACTGCGCTATCTTAGTTTTCAGATCGTTAGATTCCAGGGCGTTAGTCTCGCTTAAACCACGTCTTAAACCAAGATCGGCCCGTCAGCAGGACGATCATGTGAATCTGGATGTGCGCGCCGAGCAAGGTCAGGGTCGATAGAGACAAACTGGTAGACGCCGTTGTTGTCCAGCGTACGCTGCAGCCGGTTGCGTTGCACCAGCAGATGAGTGTGCGCAATGGCCTCGCCCAACGCCATCATCATTTGTCGCGGGTCGAGTTTGCGAGCAAACAGAACCGGCAACAGTTCGCGCGCATTGGCAGGCTGATTGGCGCAGAACTCCTCAATGGCTAGCATGCGATCTTCGTGGTGGCTGATGAGTTCTCGCAGTCGTTCCCGCACGCCGTAGAACGGCAGGTTATGAGCCGGCAAAATAAAGGTGTCGTCGGGTGTGCTCATGAACTTGTCGTGGGATTCCATCCAGAACTTCATGGGATTGGCATCGGGTTCTGTGGGATGCACGCTAACGTTTGAGGTGATGATGGGCAGAATCTGATCGCCCGACAACATGATGCCCAGTTCTTCGCAGTGCAGGCACGCATGCTCTGGTGAGTGGCCGGCACCCACAACAATTTTCCAAATGTTTGGCCCAATGCGGAGCGTGTCGCCATGTTGCAGGCGCTGATAGCCATTTGGCATGCTCGGCATCGAGAAGCCACCCTTGCTGCTTGCTTCCCACATTTTGCGCAGCTGTTCGAGGTAGTCGCCCGGCATGCCGGCGCGTAGGTAAAACTGCTCGCCTTGCCAGCTTTGGTGGTTTGAGCCAGCACGATTTGAGAACGCACAGGCCTGATAATACTCGGCCTGGGTCATGTACAAAGGGCAGCGAAACTTGTCGGTGAGGTAGTTGGCGTTGCCTATGTGGTCAGGGTGCATGTGTGTGCAGATAACGCCTTTCACAGGCTTGCCACCGAGTTCGTCCGCGCAAATTTGGTCCCAAAGATCAGTGACTTCCTTGAGGGGTAGACCGGTATCGACTACAAACCAGCCGTCACTGTCTTCGAGCAGATACAGGTTGATGTGAGTCAGTGAGCCACCCATGGGCATGGTCAGCCAACGAACGCCGTCAGCAACTTCACGAGTGGTGCCGGCTGCCGGATGATCGCTATACGGGTATTTAAGTTCTTGATTGGACAAAGCGAGGCCTCGGCTAAACACGGAACCATTAATCATACACCAGCGCGAAGGGGGCCAGATCAACGAAAAAAGTGACTCGGATTGCAGTAAATTAGAACTAGGGTGTCAGGATCGGAATTTATTCTGACCCTTCCTGCTAGAAAAATTAGTTGATATTTAGGAGAGAGAGAAAACGTGAAAGATTCAGTATTAACCCATCTCGATGACGGCGTCTTCACCGTCACGTTAAACGAACCGGACACAATGAACGCCTTGAGCGCCGGGATCACCCAGGGGTTGTTTGATGCCGTTGAACAGGCCAATGAGGATGACGCGATTCGGGTGTTGTTGCTGACGGGTAACGGCCGCGGTTTCTGTGCAGGTGCGTCTGTTGGCGGTGGTGGCCCGGGCTCGAATGCACAGTCGGGTGAGGTGTCGCGTAAGCAACGACTCGATCAACGCGGCACATCAGCCAAGTCGATGGAGGTGTTTGCCAATTGCGAAGTACCGGTTGTTGGGGCGATCAACGGCGCGGCCGTGGGCGCGGGTTTTGGTATTGCTACCTGTTGCGACGTTCGGTTATTGGGTGCGAGCGCGCGTATGGGGTCTATTTTTATTAAGCGTGGACTCGCGTCAGACTATGGCGTGAGCTACTGGCTGCCTAAGCTTGTTGGCTATGGTCGAGCGATGGAGTTGATGTACAGCGGTGAGCTGTTGAACGCTGAAGAGTGTTTGCAAGCGGGGCTTGCGAATAAGGTGTTTGCAGATGATGAACTGCTCGTTGAGGCGCAAAGCTACGCACGCATGATTGCTAATGGTCCGCCCATGGCCTACACGCTAGTACGGCGCATGATGTTGCGCTCGAACGAGATGACTGCGAGTCAGTTTGCTGAATACGAATGGAGCGCGCAGTCGATATTGTTGAAGTCGGAAGATGTGCGGGAAGGGTTTAAGGCGTTTGGGGAGCGGCGTGAGCCTGAGTTTAAGGGGAAGTAGCGGAGAGTTATTGGTTGCTGGGCTGAGGTGAGGCAGGGGTCAGAATGAATTCTGACCCCGCCATCAACTTGCCTGTCGTTTCGGGCTAGTTGAACGAGTAGCGTGCCTTCAAGTAGTACTGCCCACCGTTGATGCCAAACGGGCCCGACTCCGGAAAGAGCTGACCAAGGTCACCTTGTCCGGGGTTTTCTTCGTTCTGGGTATCGAACAGGTTGCTCACACCACCAACCAGTTCCAAGCCGTTGTCAAAGCTGTAAGCCGCTTCAATATCAACCAAAACCTCAGGATCGATGTTGTCGACGCCGTTGCCGGTGTCGTCCCATTCGCCGTAGTAGTTCACTCGGAGCAAGGTGCGAATGCGACCCTGAGTGTGTGCCCATGTCAGTGAACCCTTCACGCGAGGCAGAGAGTCTTCCAGAGCGCGAACTCGGGCTTCGCTGATTGGGTTGATCTCGCCAATCTCGGTAACGTCAGTCTCGTTCCAGTTGAGGGCCAGCGTGAAGTCAGAGTAACCAGACCCGAGGTCTGTGCCCATACGACCAACCAAATCAATACCCGTTGTGCGGGTGTCGAAGCTGTTGGCAAAGAAGCGGAACTCGGCCAAGTCATCCAGTCCCAGAAACTCTTGACGGTTGATGATGCCAGCAGCGTCCAAGCCATTGAGTGCGTCTGACACAGAGGTGAACGTGGTACCACCGCCCGTTGCGTTGAGGGCGTCGAGGAAGTCAACGTTTGCGCCAAGCGCAACCCGGTCTTCAACTTCGATGTGGTAAAAGTCTAGAGTCCAGGTTGAAGGGCCGGCATCAAATGCGACACCCAGTGAGAAGTTTTCTGCATCTTCTGGCCCAAGAGATGGACGGCCAGCGCCGCCGTTGTTGGCAGCGATGAAGTCAGCAGCAAGCTGACCTGCTGCAGAGGTCAGTGGCAGAGTGCCCTGGTCAACCAGCACACCATTCACATTTTGTGTGGTGACGTTCGTGATATTTGCCTGGCCCGCGGTCGGGGCGTGAAAGCCGGTCGAGAATGCACCGCGAATACGGAATGTGTCTGTTGCGCGGAATATGCCTGCAATCTTCCAGTTGGTGGTATCACCAAACGCGCTGTAGTCCTCATAGCGGATGGCCGCCTGAAGGGTTAGAGCGTCAATCACATCGGCTTCGAGCTCGAGGTAACCGGCGTAGCTGTCTTGATCGTTAGAAGAACTGTTTGGAAAGCCGCCGAAGCCGTTAGAACTAGAGGAGAAACCTTGATCGGCTAGGGGGCCGAGTGCAAACGACAGAGGGTCGCCAGCAAAGAGGTCAAATTCTTCTTTCCGATATTCCGCACCAAACGCAACGCTTAATTCGGAAGCGAGGAAGTCCACTTGCAACGGGTAGCTGAAGTCTGCGTTAACCACAGTTTCTGTCTGTTCCTGGCCGCCGGGAATGAAGTCACGCTGAACTTCAGGTCCGGCTTCGGGATCGATTGGGCCTAATGAGGCGTTAACGGTGTTGTTGATAAAGAATTCGGTTTCGTTTGAACCGTGTGAAACGCTCACGTCATACCGCAGCCCGTCGTTGATTGTGCCGCGGATACCGCCTGCGATGCTGAAGTCTTCGTTGTTACCACCAAAGCGAGGTACAAAGCCACCGGGGATGGCTTCAACAAACGAGAAGCAGTTAGTGCTGTCTACAACCTGCTGGAGAACACCTGGGTCTGGAATGAGTCCATCGTTGCCGGTCAGCGGGATACCTGCGGGGCAAGCTTCGCCGCTATTCAGGCCGTCAAGATCGCCTACGCTGATGGAAGGAACTCCAATCGGATCGCCGTCTGCATCGAACGTGCTGCTAACGAGACCGGTGGCCGGGTCAAGTACTGGGCCGCGGTACACGCCGCCACGGTTGGTAGGGTTGCGATAGAAGAAACCACCGGTAACTTTGCGCTCTGCATAGTTACCAAAAGCGTAAACTTCCATGCTGTCGTTAATTTCGAACGCAGAGTTAACAAACAGTTTCAGGTCGTTATCAACGTCAGGCTGACCCCAGTACTGAGGCGCTTCGTTGGTGTAACCGTTAATGGTTTCAAAATCAGCAGCCGCTGTGTTGCCTGCTGCTATTAACGCGAGAACGTCGTCGCGAACGACCGAGCGAACGGTACCGTCAACTTCGCCGTATTCGCCGGTGATGTTGACAAAACCTTTGTCGCCCAGAGGCAGGCCGATGTTGCCAGCGATTCGGTAGTTGTCACCATCGCCTTCATAAGTGGAACCACCGGTTACTTCCAGAAAACCGCCTTCCGCTTCATCACGTAGCACAAAGTTGATGACACCCGCGATGGCGTCTGACCCGTACTGAGACGATGCACCGTCGCGCAAAACTTCAACACGCTGCAGCGCAAGTGAAGGGATGGTGGCCACGTCAACACCTTGGGCGCCGTCAGAAATACCGCCACCTAAGAAGCTGATGACAGAACCGCGATGACGGCGCTTGCCGTTAACCAGTACGAGGGTATTGTCTGGTGACAGGCCGCGTAGGTTAGCCGGGCGCGAAATGGTTGCCGCGTCGCTGATGGGCTGGGCGTTTACGTTGTACGACGGGACCGCCGTGCGCAGAAGGTCCTGCACATCGGTTGCTGCGGCGCGCGTGAAATCGTCGCCGGAAATGACATCAACCGGAGCGGGCGAGTCAGATGCGGAGCGTTCGGCTCGACGACTACCAATAACAACAACTTCTTCGATGCTGTTTTCATCCGCGCCGTCTGCGGCGAAGGCCGCAGTCGGTGATAGGGCAAGGGTCGCCAGGGCAGTAGTCGCTGCTCCCGCCAAACCCTTACCAAGAGTTAACTTATTCATTATGTGAGGTATCCCCATTGTTTTAATTGATTAGACCGATGGCGCAGGTGTCTTCCATGATTTATTCCCGACAGCCCTCTTCTGCTGATGAGGACGGGTGGCTTCTTGGCACGCACACAATCACCGCGCAGCCAATCGAGTGGTTACGCGAGTAGCGCATTCTAGTCATCAATGGAGAAAAAATGGAGATTAAAATCGTCAAAAAGTGATGATTTGACAGGCGAGTTGGTGATACCGAAGCCAATTCAGCAATTCGTCGGACAATCGTACCCTTGACTCGAGTTTCCCCTATGGCGGCCTGTTCGGCCGCCTAACGAGAGTTTGTAGTTTTTGTAGCTAAGGGGGTGTCCGCTCAGTTGGTGCGGATAGCCACGCTGGTCGCGCCGCGGGTGGTGCCATTGTTGTCTGCAAAGGTCACCGTCACGCGGTTGTTGGCCGGATCGAAGGGCACATTTCCGGTTCCGGTTACAAAAAAGCCAAAGGTCGGGGTGGCGCCGGCCTCAATGCGGGTTGCTACGGATGGGCCTACCGCGCTGATACAGGCGCCGGTTGTGGGGTTGGTTTCGCACAGTTGCAAGATAACGCCAGCGATTGTAGTTGCACTAACTGTGATGTCGCTTGCGACACCCGCGTTTACTGTGGCCACGGCAAATACGCCCGTTGCCGTATTCCCGGGTATGTCGACAATGCCGGTCGGACCTGCCGCCGCTAGAGCGATTATGTCCGGCACAGGTCCTGAGCCAGAGGCCATCAGCAGGGTATTCAACCCGCTAATGACGGCTGCGGGGGCGCTGTTGGTGCAGTCGAAACTAAGTGCAATCTGAGTGGGTGCAAAGGCCGTTGTGGGCTCAAAAAACAGCGCAAAGGTTTGTACGGCGCCCGGGGCAATATTCACCGGCGTATTGGCGGTGCCAGAGAGCGCGTTGTTTCCTGGGTTGGTGGTTTGATAGGTAAAGCTTGCGGGTGTGTTGGTCTGCGGCGTGATGCTGCAGTTTGTGGCTTCTTCGGTGCCACCGTTGATCACCGAAGCAAATGCAGTGGCTGTGGTATTGAACACCGAGCGACTGGCAGGCAATACGGAGGCAGCGATGGCTGTGTTATTGCTGCTAGTTGTTGCAACGCTTAGCTCTTTGGCGGTGCTCCAGCGGCTACCAGGGAAACCATCCCAACCCAGGTATTGCACTTGCAACAGGTGATCGCCGCTACTTTTTGGGGTGTAGCTGAACTCGTCGATGTTACCTAGTGATTCGTTAGCAATATTGGTTAGCTCTTGTGCGTTGGTCACCGTAATGTCGTCGACATAAAAACCAACGCCTGGCGTGGATTGCGGGAAAAATGAGCCACCCTGCAGGTCGTAAAAGAAGCGGAACTTCGCCACTTCTCCGGCGTAGTCGCTAAGGGCTATGCTGCGGCTGGTGAAGCTAACTTCGCCGCGACCATCGGTTCCACCCTGGGTATAGACGTCTCGCCAGCTCTGACCATCGTCAAGCGAGATTTGCGCGCGCGCAACCTGAGTAATTGATGCAAAACCGAGGCGTGATGAAAAATTCAATCGGCTGGTGCCGCTAATTTTTAGTTGCCGCTCCCAGACAAAGTTTTGGTCTGAGGATGTGGGGTGAGCAAGGTGGAATGAGCTTGAGCCATTAGCGGCGGCGCCCGTAGTGAATAACGGATAGCTGGCGTCTGTGCCGTCTGTTACGAATTCAGCTGAGCCTTCTGCGTCTTGTGTCGTTGTGAAGTTCTCGAGGGTACCGCTACGCAGCTTATAGCTTTGTGCAAAGTCGACCTGAGTGAAGTCAAATCGTGCTGCGGTATTGAGTTCGACCGTCTCTGCACCGGTTACGAGAATTTCCTGATCGTTGACGCCGGTGGTGGTGGCATCAAAAACTTGTACGTTATAGCTAAATGATTGTGGGCTGCCGTTCACCAGGACGTTGTTCAGAGTGACGCTGAGGTTTTCATCTTGATCGGGCTGAGGCCAGGGCTCTCCGCCAGCGGCGTCAAGGCCCAGCGGAATCCACACCAGCGTGTTGTTGCCGGCACCGGAGGAGACGGGTTCGAGTACGGTGCTGATGGGCGATCCGTCGCGAGTCATGCTGACTGTTGTGCTGTTGAAGTTGGCGTCTTTGAGGCTAAACGACCAGCGTGCTGGCACGACGTTGTAGGGTACGTACGCAGGCGGGGGCCAGGCGACGTACCCATCACGGTTAGATCCGTTTTCAAAAATGTTGTCGTCGAACACCCAGATGGCATTGGTTGCGGAGTTTGTCGAGGTCGCGGGGACATCCCCTGTTCCCATTTCCTCAATGGGTGGGTGCAGTAGCCAGCGTCGGTGACCAACGGCTGCGTTGTTAGCACCTGGATCTTCCATGTAACCACTTATGGAATTCCAGCCCAGACTGCCTAGAGCGATGTTTGAGCTGCCGGCAGCAGTGTCGCCGGTTGCGGTATAGCAGGTGAGTGAGCTAGGTGGTGTATGGGTCAGCAGGCCGTTAGCGGCCATGATAAGCGCGGCGTCCTGCGCGCCTGAGCTGTAGCTGTCACGAAATGTGATGTTGTCTGGCACGCCCGCCAGTTCGCGGAACCAGTTGATGCGCAAGCGCACGGCGTCTTTAAATAAAGCACTGGTTGTACCTGAGGCACAACCGTTAACACTGCCTGAAAACGCCATAGGAGTATTTTCCGAGGCGGTATAGATGGCGTTGAAGAACGACTGTACGTGCTGGCGATTGCTCACATCGACGGTGAAGCCACCGGTTTGAGCAAATGGTTCGTTAGCCTGAATGGAAAAAGTGGCCTCAGGCTTCTCTGCCATAGGGCCGGTGTATTTGATTTGGTAGGGATCGGTTGCAGATGACTTGTCTGCAAAGGCCGTCGACGTTGCAAGCAACGCAAGCGCGGCAGCAAACATACCAGTAAACGCGCGCGACATTTTTGCGACGCCGATCACATCTTTCGTTTTGTAGGTCATGAATGAAGGATCCCTATTGGCCCGTATGGTCGCGTTAGATCGAGCGAGCATTTTCCCGGAAGGGAGCCTTTGGGACTGTAGGTGGTGTCTCATTCCTGCTTTGAATTGCTGTCAATTGGTGTGATAAATCGACTTCGAAGGCACCTCGGGTGAGTTAAGGCGCCAGTTTGGCAAATCTCGGCTCGGGGACATGGCGGTAGACCACTGCGCCGCCGATTGTGAGAAACAGCACCGACACGCTGAATACCCAGCCGTACCCCAGATATTGAGCCAACAGCCCGCCTAGAAGAGTGCCGATTGTGCCTGCGAGCTCTGAGGCCGTATTGGCGATGGCAAGCCTAGCGGGTAAATCGTCGCGATCGCCGAATTCCAGAGTCAGATTTTGGGAGGAGTTCTGAAACCCCTGAACCGCAGCGCCGACGCCGATGAATACCATGGCGGCCATGATCAGACCGTCGGTGAAAATCAGCAGACCGGTAGAGGCAATCCATAACGCAATTGATAGCAATAGCGTCAGTCGAAAGCCAGTGCGATCGGCCATAGCGCCCCAGGCGAGATTGGATAACGTCGCAGCGCCGGTGAACGCAATGGTGAGTGTGCCGAGCGTTAAGCCATCCAGCCCAATCGATTGACCCGCATAAAGAATGTAAAACGGCAGGGCCATGCGACCCATAGTGGCCAATGCTCGTGCCAGACAATAACGCGTGAATGCCGGGTCGTCTCGCAGTAGCTGTGGCAATTTAGCCAAGCTCGCGCCAAGGGGTTGTTTGTCGCGTACCTCGGGTGGCTCTGGCTCGCGCACAGCCAATAACATCATCAAGCCTAAGCTTGTGAGCACAAAGCCCAACAAGAAGGTCCAGGAATATCCGGTTGCATCCGGTACGTCGCCCAGCAACAGGGCGCCGGCAATGAACGCAACGGCAGCGGAGACGATGCCTGCGAGAAAATTCCGCAGGCCGGTGAGTCGACCACGCTTTGAGACTGGGATGATTTTCGAATTGAGGAAATTGAAAATTACGCCCTGCATGCCGGAGAACACACCGAGCAGGGTCAGTGACAGCAACACACCCACAAGAGCGGTGGTTCCTTCCAGAAAGAACCCACATAAGGCGATCATGAGTATGGTGCTGCGCATCAGCGCGCCGCTAATCAAGCCGACAGGCAAAACTCGTTTGCGGTGAGCAATTAGATTAGCGGCGAGAAACGGTGTCAGCGTCATGCCGAGGGCTTGCAAGGCCAGGCCAAGGCTGACGATAAACTCCGAACCACCCGACAACAGCATGAGATAGGCCGGCATGAAGGTGGGGGCGTTTACCAGTCGAAAGCCGGTTTGGCCGAGCATGCCGTGTGCAAGCAACGCGACGTAGTTGCGCGTTAGATGGCGTTGCACATCCAGTTGATAGCGTCGTTCTGCTCGTCTGTCTTCGGGGGTCAAAAACTACTCGGTCGAGCCGCCTCGCGTGCTCTGTCTTTTACTGGTCACAAGTGTCTGCGTCTCTTTTGAGAACTTCAACAAAGGTCGGACGAACGGTCGAATACAATGGGTCGTTTTCTGTCGAGTTGGTTACCCGGCATCTAGGGGGCGATGATCGCCGCCCGGGCCAGGGGTTATGTGCATAAGCCGGGTGGGTTCAAGTAGAGCGACCTTGTGCCATTCACCCTTTGGTACCACGCAGGCCTCGCCTGGCAGTAAATCCGTGAACTGATCTGGTGAAGATTCGCAGGTGATGCGAACAGACCCTGTAATGACGTACAGCAATTCGTCGCCATCGGGATGCATTTCGCCGTTATGGGGAGCGTCCTGGGTCATGTCTATGATGCCAACGGTCATCCCGGACAGGCGCTCCGGAGGGCCCGGTCGCTGTTCATGGGTGGTGATATGGAGGTTTTGATCGATGAGAAAGGCAGCCTGGTTGGGGTTGATTTTGGTGAGGAGCATGTGGGTTCCTGAAGGGGTTCTGGCGGTGTTTGTACTCTACAGTGAACCCGTTTGACGCGAATTTCATCCCACTGGGAAACCCATGAAAAACGGCGCTAGAATAAGCCATGAGTGATTTGCCAGACCAACCCCAAGACATCGCAGCATCCAACGCCCGCTATGAGGCCAAGTCGCACGGCTCGGTGCAGCGGGCCAGCGACTTCTTTTCGCGTGATGAGATCGCGAACTTCATTGCTCCCAGCCCTTATCGAGGGTTGCTGCTGGTAGCGCATTGCTGGTTGATGATTGCTGCCATCTGGGTGGTTGGTGCGCTGGTTGTCGGGTCTACGCTGCCGCTGGTTGTGAAGGCGTTGATTGTATTGCTCGGTGTGCCTTTGATGGGCGCCCGACAATTAGGGCTCGCGATTCTTAATCACGACGGTGCGCACTTTACGTTGCATCCTAATCGCGAGCTAAACGATTGGGTATCCCAGTGGTTGCTGAACCGCCCCCTGTTTGGTGGCTCTGTCATTGGCTATCGCAAGTACCATCTCAATCACCATCGCTTTACCCAGCAAGACAACGATCCCGATCTGCATCTTTCTGCCAAGTTTCCCATTACCAAAGCAAGCTTTCAGCGCAAGCTCTGGCGCGACCTCAGTGGCCAAACTGGGCTCAAGCAATACGGTGCGCTGATTCGAGCGTCTATTGACCGTGGCAAAACCCAACACGACATCAGTGCAGGTCCCGGCATGGGATCAAGCAGTGATGGCTTCTGGCGCCGATTTGGGCCAAACCTTGCAATAAACCTTGTTTTGGTTTGTGGCTTTGCTGTGGCTGGTGTTTGGTACCTGTATTTTTTGTTGTGGGTGCTTCCTGCATTCACCTGGGAGCGGTTGATTACTCGATTGCGCAATATCGGCGAACACGCAGTGGTGCCAGACAATAACGATCGGCTGCGCAATACGCGCACGGTGCTTGCGAGTTGGTGGGAACGAGCACTCATTGCGCCATATTTTGTGAATTACCATCTCGAGCATCACTTGCTGGTTAGTTGTCCCTGTTTTCGCTTGCGTGAAATGCACGAGACACTTATTGCCAAAGGCTTTGGGCCGAGTATGGAGACAAAGCCAGGTTACGCCGCGTTACTTGCGCTCGCCTTGAGCAAGCCAGAACTCAAACCGGTCTGATTCATCGCCTTACTGTCTGAACCAAAGGTTTACTGCATATGCCAAAAATGACTGCGACCGAACAAGATGAATTTCTGAATGAGCATGGCATTCTCATGCGTATTGCAGTGGTTCGCGCTGACGGCTCGCCATTGGTGACTCCTATTTGGTTTATGCAGCGCGACAACGCGATCTGGTTTACGCCGCGTGAAAAGTCAGAGTGGTTCGGTTGTTTGCGTCGCGATGCGCGGGTGTCGCTGTGTATTGACGAGCAGCCATCGCCTTACCGAAAGGTGATTGTTGAAGGGCGTGCGGAGTTGGTCCATGACGTTGGCAACGACGAGGCCTGGCGTGATCTGTATCGCGACATTGCAGTGAAGTACGTGGGCGAGGCCGCTGGCAACGCCTATGTCAACAACACGATCGAGCAACCTCGTGGCCTGTTTCGAGTGGGGTTGGCTGACAGCAAGGTGCGCAACTGGCGCATGCCAGTTGCCGGTGAGGCCGCGGAGGGTATCTGGCACGACCGCTATTATGCGGAGCCCGGTACTCAGTTCTCCTGATTTAACTCCCCATATTAATCAGGTTTCGAATTCGAGCCAGTTGTTGGGGAACTCGGGCGCTTCGTTTGAGGTGCGCGCTCGACGGATGCAGTCGGCCAGCACCGGCACGCCGGCGATGATCGTTTCCTGGGTTAGGTGGCCAAACGCCAGGCGCAAGAAGGGCGCCTTGCCGAGTTTGTAGTGGAAGGATATGCCGGGCAAAAACTTCAGACCCGCGTCTTCGGCAAGTTTCCAGAGCTTCTTTTGATCGACGTCTTCGGGGTAGCGTAACCACAGAAACAGGCCGCCCGGTGGGTTTGACCAATGACAGAGATCGCCAAGTTCCTCGCTGAGCCCTGCGGTGAGACGCTGCAGTTTGGCGTGCAATGGCGGATTGCTGGTGGCGCAGTGTTCGCCAATGCCGTCTTGATAAAATTCGGCTGCGATCGCGGCTGACAACGTATTAGGGCCGGCATCATGGCGTCGTGCGAGCAGTGTATCGAGCATTGGCGGTTTGGCGAGCAGATAGCCCAGTCGCATGCCAGGTGCCAGAATTTTGGAAAGCGAGCCAAGATAGATGTGTTCAACACCGTCCTCTGGCGTTTCTTTTTCCGATAGCGCGAACAACGCTGGCGGTACTTCTCCTTCGTAGTGTACGTCGCCGTAGCAGTTGTCTTCACAGATCGGCACGCCAAACTCTTTTGCGATGGCAATGAGCTCGCGGCGGCGGAACGTGGGCATTACTGTGCCGCCCGGGTTTTGATAGTTGGTTAGCACATATAAAAATTTAGGTAGCTGCTCGTCAGTCTGCAGAGTGACGAGCCGTTCACGCAGCAAGTCCATGCGCATGCCGTGCTCGTCCATGCCAATGCCGTGAATATCGAGCTTCAGGCTACGATACGCTGACAACGTTCCCGGGTAGGTGAACTCTTCGGTGATCACTACATCACCGGGCTCTGTCAGGGCTTCTGCAACCAGGGTTACTGCTTGCATTGAACCGTTGGTGAGTGAGATGTGATCTGGGTTTACGCTAACGCCTTCGCGGTCACCCTCGCGTTTTGCCATTGCTTTTCGCAATGGCTCATAGCCGAGTGACCCGGGGTAGTTGGTAAGCAGTTCGCGGTCGCGCTCGATCACTTTTACAGCCGCCGCCTGCAGTGCAGCGGTCGGGAAGGTAGCTGGATCGGAACGGCCGGTGCCAAAGTCGAAACGTACGTCAGTCATGGTTTGTTATCCCAACAGGTTATCGAGAAATGTGCGGCTCTCACCGACGGCTGTGGTCACATCGGTGGCGCAGGCATCAAGCTCAACAATCAGCCATTCGAGCACGTCCGCATCCGCAGCTGCGATTATATTGGCGATGGGTTGTTTGCCGCGGCCTACCGCAACCATGGGCTCGTCTTTAACGAGCGGCCCATCTTTTATATGCAGCAGCGGTGCGCGTTTAGCAATGCGCTGCATCTCGGCGACGGAGTCGACAGTGCCAAAATTTGCGGCCCAGTAAGTATCGAGTTCAAATTCCACATCGGGGCAATCCGCCTGAAGACGGTGGTAGATCAGGCGCTCATCAGAGCTGCCGGGCACTGGGCTAAATTCCCACCAGTGGTTGTGTAGCGCAAGCGTCATGCCGTCTGCGGCGAGCTGATCGACCAAAGAGTTAGTGGTGTCGATGGTGGCTTTGAGTGCGTCTTCGGTGTTCACCTCATCGGGCATGTAACCGCCGATGGCCCGGCGCAGTCCGAACTCAGCCAGTGTATCGGTGAGCGAGCGAATGTCGGTTCGATTGGCCCAGGGGAAATGACTTGAAGATATTTGCATGCCGAGGCCTTCAACCTGGCGGACAAACTCTCGGGGCGACTTGCCGAACAGACGGTAGGGCTCTATCGCGTCGAAGCCTTGTTCAGCCACGCTCTCAAGCACCGTGTCGAAGTTGTCTTTGCTCTCCTCACGCAGGGAGTAGAGCTGCACTGAAAGACCACGCAGGGCGCCGTCTCGATCGAGGATCTGGCTGTTGATGTCGTCGTCGGTATTTGGGTCGGTCACAGAGGTCTTCCGCTGGTTTGATTGCTGGAACGCGTTGCTATGCTAGCAGCGTCGTGGAAAAAATCCGTATGGGCATGGTCGGTGGCGGCGAGGGCGGGTTTCTCGCCTCAAAGGGGACGTAGCCACGAGCTGTCGTTCAATAGTGGGGAACCTCCTCCTTTTTGCATCGCAATCCACAGAATTTTGATGAGGCAGGTATGTATCACCAGGGCGAATTATCGGAAATGGTTAGTGCTGGGCGCCTGTATCCAAATGGACCTTCGCCAGTCCACTCCTTTCCATTTGGGAACCGAACCTCTACGCCCTCTAGCTCATCAGGATCAAATAGCCTCATGTTCACCCCCACTTGATCCGCTGAAGGGTTTTTTTCTTTGAACGATTTTGTCAGCACCCAATGCGTTGTGACAGCGCACTTCTCGCAGGAATGAATCGCGACGGCGGGGCTTTTCTTATCATCGCGCACGAGCGATACGGTACTCCCTTTTGTCGAAACTGAAGAAGACTGAAAATACCCCCAGGCTCCGCCAGCCTTGCGACAAAGGCCGCAATTGCAGTCGTTGATGAACTCAGGTTTAGTTTCAATCGTGACTCCAACCGCGCCACACAGGCAATTGCTGGTCATCGTTCTCTCCTCGTTGCTGATAGGGTTCCGCCTTCGAAAAGGCCTGAGCTTAGGGCGATCTACAAGTTCAACTTAACAAGGCCAAATTCGTATGTCTTCTTTTGGTCGAATCAACTCATGCACCGCTCGGTGATGGCGGCCACATAGCCGCAGCAGATTATTGAGGCTGGGTTCGCCGCCGTTGGCCCAGTGCACGATGTGCTGCCCTTCCACGGAACGCTTTCTTGAGCTAGGGCATCTGCTTCCTCCGAAAACCTAGTAAAAACACTGATAAATCGACACTGGATGCCGCTGATTCTCAACCTTTGGCTTGAACGCCGCACGGACTTACAATAGTATGCTGTTCATATATACAGTACTTAGGTTTGCGAACAGTTTTGAGACTCTATATAGCTGAAAAACCCAGCCTCGGCCGTGCCATTGCTGATGTACTGCCCAAACCGCAAAAGAAGAGCGATGGCTTTATCACGGCGGCAAATGGGGATGTTGTGTCATGGTGCATTGGCCATTTGTTGGAGCAGGCCGAGCCGCATCAATACAACGAAGCCTTCAAGAAATGGAACGCTGCGGACCTTCCTATAGTGCCTAAAAAGTGGCAGCTACACCCTAAAAGCGGTACGCGTAAGCAATACAGCATACTGCGCAAGCTGATCAAACAGGCCGACCAACTCGTTCATGCAGGCGACCCGGATCGAGAGGGGCAGTTGCTGGTAGACGAAGTCATAGATGACTCAGGCATAGCGGCGGCTAAAAAGCAGAGCGTGCTGCGGCTGCTCATTAACGACATGAACCCATCCGCTGTGAGTCGTGCGCTCGAGCAGTTAAAAAGTAATCGCGAGTTTGTACCTTTAGCTGCATCCGCGTTGGCGCGCAGTCGTGCTGACTGGTTATACGGCATCAATATGACCAGAGCCTTTACCCTTGCAGGCCAGCGCGCAGGTTTTAATGGTGTGCTTTCAGTGGGTCGAGTCCAAACACCGGTTCTCGGTTTGGTTGTGCGACGAGATCGAGAAATAGAGAATTTTGTTGCTGTGCCATTTTTTGAGGTATGGGCGACAGTTGCATGCCAGTGCGGATCGCAATTTCTAGCGAAGTGGCAACCCGGTGAGGCCTGCCAAAAATACCAAGACAGCGATGATCGCGTATTAAGTAAACCGCTGGCGCAAAAAGTCGTGCAAAGTGTGCGTGGCCAACCTGGTGTTGTGGAAAGCTACAGTAGTAAGGAAAAATCCGAGCCTGCACCACTTCCATACAATCTGTCGGCTTTGCAGATCGATGCGGCGCGACGCTTTGGGTTGTCGGCACAGCAGGTGTTGAGTTCTTGTCAGGATTTATATGAAAAACATAAGCTGCTGACCTATCCTCGGTCAGATTGTCGCTACTTACCCGTCGAACAAAAAGGTTTGGCTAAGGATGTTGCTCGGGCTATTGCTCAAAACTGCTCCAACTTAAGCGAACCCGCAGCTGGCGCTGACTTGAATATCAATAGCCGTGCGTGGAACGATGCCAAAGTGCGCGCGCATCACGCCATCATTCCAACGGCCAAGACGGTCGATACCTCACGTCTGAGCCAACCCGAAGCGCAGATCTATGAATTGGTTGCTCGGCAATATCTTGCGCAGTTCTACCCGGCGTACGTTTCACTCAAAGTTAAGGTTGCCGTGCGAATAAAAGGGGGCTTGTTTGTGGCCAGCTCGAAGAAGCCTTTGAAAATGGGCTGGAAAACCCTGTTTCCTACGCGCCCAATTCTTACGCACCCAAACAAGCAAGAAGGCAAGAGCGATCAACAACCTGATAGTGACGCTATTCCTCTATTGAACAAGGGTGATGCCATCGATTGCACCGAAGCCGAAGTGCGCGACAAGCTTACTCAACCGCCACTGCCGTTTAACGACGCATCGCTACTGGCTGCAATGACCGGCATAAGCCGTTTCGTTAAAGACCAGGAAATACGCAAGGTTCTGCGTGACACGGATGGTCTAGGGACCGAAGCAACCCGTGCGGGTGTTATCGAATTATTGTTCAAACGCGAGTTTCTAAGTCGCAGTGGCAAAACCATTGTTAGTACCGAGTCTGGTCGAGCTTTAATCGATTGCCTGCCAGATTCGGCCAGCTTGCCGGATATGACGGCACAGTGGGAAAGGCATCTGGAAGCTATTAGCCAGCGAGAGGCGAGTTATGCCGGTTTTATGCGCCCCCTAGAAGCATTGCTTGAATCGTTGGTTGGTATGGGAGCCAGTGCTGATGTTGGATCATTCAAGGGGCTTAAGTCGACTAGTCGTGGCAACAAGGCTTATACCCAAAAGAGTAGGTCTAAGCGAAAATCACGAACTTCCCGCGTCGAATAACACGTAAGCGCAATCGCGTGAGTATCCCGTTGATTTCGGTATTAGAGATCTCCCAACGGTGCCCATGTTGAATGTGTTCCGCTAGCAATGCGCTCTGGGAGCCGAATTCTCGCCACCGGTGCCTCTGTCGGCGCCGCAGCATCAAAAATCACACACTCCGACAAGTCTCGATTCACATCGCTCGTAAACGTGATTAGATAGCCATCGTCTTCGCTGGTTGATCCGTCGCGTGGCGCCATGACGGTTTCGCTGACAAAAACACCTTCTTCCATTACCACTGTTTCTTCACGACCGGTTTTGTTGTCGTGCTTAATGATGGCGTCGAACGCGAACAGACCTTGGGCGCAGCGCGCGTTGTAGGAATAGCGATGTTGACGGCCCGCGTACCGGCCGTTGATCATCGGAAACTCACTGCAGGTCTCGCTCAGTGACTCTTCTCGAGTTTCCCCTGTTGCGAGATTGAAGCGCCAGCGGTGGGGCTGCGCCTGTAGCACGTTCATGTCTAGAGTTTCAAAACCCTTTAGCGGTCCGGTTGCTCGTTCCACTCCGCGAGCGGTGGGGTTGTGCTGGAAGAAGCCATCGAGCACCACGTCGTCGCCGTCCTCATACGCGTTGATCCAGTGCAGCACAAAGGTTGGTGCAGCTTCGAACCAGCGAATGTCATTTGTGGTGCCGTTGCGCGGTATGACGGCAAAACGGCTGGGCTCGTCGCGGTGGAAGCGGTTCGAGAAATGCCCTTCAGCGAGTGACTTGGTGTCCCAATACAGTGGCAGGTCGTTAAGGATGGCGTAGTTTTGGGTAAAGGCCATGTCGTGCGGCAGGCGCGTGCTGGCCGTGGGTACATCGATGTAGTTGGTCAGTTCACCATCGCGGGACACTAAACCGTAGTGCATGTAGGGCGCTTCTAAGCCGTAGTTGAAGAACATCAGTTCGCCCGTATGTTCATCGAGCTTCGGGTGAGCGGATACGCCTTCCTTGGGAAACTTGCCGTGCCAGCTCGACTTGCCCTGGTCTTCCAGAGTGCGGGGGTCGAGGCGATACAGCTCACCACATTGGTAAAAGCTCGCAAGGGCTCGACCGCCGTGCACGATAACGTCGGTGCTGGCGTTGTCCTTCATCATGGTGCGAGCGCCCCAGCCGTAGTCGGCGATGGCATTTGTCGGGTGCTCGGTGATGCCCGCCCACAGGCTTTTTTGGGCGTCCTGTTCAGCGCGGAAGGCGTCGGTGCGGACGAAGCGATTGGTGTAGCGAGCTTCGCCGCCTTCAAAGCTCATGCTGTGCAGCATCGCGTCCCCGTCAAATGGGTGGTAGCGCTTGATGGGTTCGAACAGCGGGTTTTCGGTGTTGCGCAGATACACGCCGTTTAGATCGGCAGGAATAGTGCCTTCTACATCCATGTCCCACGCGGTGAATTCGCGCTGCTGGGGTTGCCAAGGGCCCGTGCGGTAGGGGTGAGTGTCATTTATTGGCAGGTGGGATTCGAACGTGTGGTTGAGTTCGACTTTCATGCGGTTGCTGCTGTTGGCCCAGGTTATGTCCAGTTTACGGCCTGATTGAAATTGTGCAGTGGTTTTTGTGCGCTGATTCGACTCTTTTATTGGCTGCAGCGCCTTTCGCTCATTGACAGTCTACGGTTGGCGCGGGCATAGTTCGCGCCCCTTGAATTTGACCGGAAAGGCAGGGCGATCCCCAGCTAACCAAATAGCGATGCGATTTCTTGTGACAACCCAATCGACATACACCGCCCAGCGTGGCCGGCGAGCGTTTACGTTCGCTTCAGGTCAACGTTCGCATGTGGCGTCTGTGAAATGGATTTGCTGCGAAGCAGGGATGCTGATCGATCCAGGTGACACGACGGGATAATTCAAGCTAAGGCTTAGGCCTTGCAGAAAACCCCGGAGTGCCAAAAGCCTCCGGGGTTTTTTTTTACCAGTTTTAATAGGATTTAGTGAGCACGACGGCATTCAGCCCAAAGTAGTTAGAAGAAGTGATGGAGCAACAACCAAACAATAGCTTGAGTCCGCCCGCGCGTTCCGACCTTGATCGCAACGTGGCGCGGGTGCTTGCCCTGAGTTTTTTCCAGACCTTCATGGTGGTCATCCCGGTTGTGGTGCCTTTCATGGAATCGAAAGGTCTGGATATGCAGGAAATTTTGACGCTGCAGGCCATTTTTGCGGCTGTCATCGTGTTGGTAGAGGTCCCGTCGGGCTATGTGGCGGACATACTCGGTCGCAAAGCCACGCTGGTGATTGGCAGTCTGTTCTATGGCGTGGGTAACTCGTTGCTGGTTGTTGCTGACGGCTTCTGGGGCTTGGCGGCGTTTGAGATTTGTCTGGCCATCGGTCATTCGCTCGTCTCCGGGGCGGATCTGGCGATGATCTACGACACCGAAGTGGCGACCGGCAAACGGGCAGCACCCGTGAACCGGGCTGGCCGAGTGATTGGTCAGCTGATGGCGGCTCGAAGTTACTCCGAAGGACTGGCGTCGCTGTTTTGTTCGCTCGCAGTGATTTGGGGCCTGCACTACGCGGCCTGGGCCCAGGCAATTGTGGGGTGGGTGCCGGTGTTCATTGCGCTGACACTGGTGGAGCCGCCTGGCGATCGTCTGGTTAAAGGTAACTATGGCGGCAATATGCTCAGCATTCTGCGCCACGTTTTGGTTGACGATGCACTGGTGCGACAAATATTTCTGGCGCTGTCGCTGTGGTCTTTGACCACGTTTTACTCGGTATGGCTAGTGCAGAAGATTTGGCAAAACCACAATCTCGAGTTGGTGCACTTTGGCTATCTGTGGGGTGGGCTTGCGCTTATTGCGGGTGTGGCTGGCCAGTGGGCGCATGCGTTGGAGGAGTGGCTTGGCCCTAGAAAGCTGTTTTGTTTTATGGGGGTTGCACCGGTACTTGGCTATCTGGGGTTGGCTGAGTTTGGCTTGCTCGGTGGTATTGCCGTTACCAGTCTGTTCTTTGCATCTAGAGGTATCGGGCTCGCGGTATTGCGTAACGCATTCAATGAGCGAGTTCCCGGTGAGTTTCGCGCGACGGCAAATTCTCTAGCGAGCTTTGGGTTTCGCGGTGCCTATGTGCTGACGGGCCCTGTCCTTGGCTATGGACTCGATCTGTACGGCATGCACACAACCCTTTGGTTGTTGGCAGGCGTGGCGTTGATTCTGAGTGCCAGTGTGTTGGTGCCACTCGGGCTGACGGTCGGGCGACTGCAGCCGGAGTAGCTTACCCGCGTTCTATTTATCCACGTTCTATTTATCCACGTTCTA
>JALZVT010000119.1 GCA_023300545.1 Pseudomonadales bacterium | reverse complement strand
GTAGAGCGGCCCCTCTTCAAAGCCTGATTGTCGATTAGCAACAACGCCAAGATTCAATGCTTGATTGAGTTCTTGCGCGACTACATCTTCGTGCGCATGTTCTGTGAGTGACAACTGTGTTAGTGCTGCCGCATTAAAGCTGCTTCCGAGGCAGGCTGCGATACGCAGCAGACTCAGTGTGCTCTCTGGCAATCGGTGTAGCAGAGCGCTGATGCGCTCTACCGAGTTGTCAGTGAAATAGTGGCTGCGAATGGTCTCTATTTGCCAAGACCAGCCGCCGTCCTGAGGGTCGTAGAATACGGCTCGTTTGGCGTGTAGCTCATATAGCAGGCTGATAATCTGGCTGGGGTAGCCCTCTGTTTTGTCATGTATCTCCTGAGCAAGCTCCCGAACTTTTGCTTCAGTGTGCGAGAACATTTCTGCCAGCAGCAAGCGCACGGCGGGCCGGGCTAGTGGTTTCAAGCTCATGTGGGTTGTGCGCAGACGATAGGCATCGAGATCGAGGTCAACCTCAGACTCCATGCTTAGTACCACGATGACGTTGTTTAACGCCATCAGATCGTCAATAAGTTCTCGCAGTTCTGCGCGTTCCCAATTTTGTGGCTGCTCAACAACAACCAGCAAACTGATTGGCGAGAGCGACTTCAGTAACTCCTGCAGAATGTTGTCGTTAGCGCGGAGCTGGTTGTCCAGAACTTTCGAGTTGCTGTGTTGTGTGTTGCTCGAGGTCGGTTGTTGGAAAACCAGCGCAAGTTCGGGAACCTGTGCTCGCAATGCATCGATGGTCTCCTCGCCGAGGTTACGCAGGCGAGTGAGATAAGCATTGCTACTGGCGTCATCGCGCGACAGTATTTGGCGCAGAAACTGTCGGGCAATTTCCAGAGCACCCTTGGGCGCGCTCTGTACTTTTGCTTCTTGACGCGGGGAGTTCTCTCGTGCGGGATTTATGTTGGCAGTTAGGCCGCCTTGGCTACGAAATTGCGTGGCGAACATTTTGGCGAGACTTTGTTTGCCAATACCCTGAGGGCCGATCAATTGGACGATCAGCGACTCGCCATCACTGGCCCTTGAATAAAGCTCGTTCAGCTTGGTTATTTCTGCTTCGCGCCCATAGACCTTGCGAGGCAGTGTCAGTTGTCCGCGGGAGTCGGTGCGGCCAAGTACAAATGGTACAACGTCTTCGGAACCGGGCAGTGTAGCAGCGCCCAGATCGATATCAGTTCGTACGGCATCTGCGGTCTGGTAGCGGTCCTCCGGCTGCTTGGCTAACAATTTTTGTACAATTTCCGAGAGCCAGCGTGGAATGTCGAGATCGAGCCCATGCAGCTTGGGCGGTGTTCGCGCAATGTGGCTGTGGATCAGTTCGAGCGGGTCGTTGTTGCCAAATGGTGGTTCGCCGGCAAACATCTCATACAGCGTACAGCCTAGTGAATACAGGTCTGTTCTGTAGTCGACGAGGCGATTTACCCGCCCGGTTTGTTCCGGAGAAATGTACGGTAGGGTGCCAGTGAGTTGGCCGGATTCCTGTTCGCTATAGTCTCGGTCAGCGAGCGTTGCCAGACCAAAATCGATCAACTTCAGCGTCTGCTGTTCTGTATTGATGATGACGTTTGCTGGGTTGAGATCTCGGTGAATGGCGCCTTCGTCGTGAATCGACTGCACCGCGTTGCACAGCTCGCTGGCAACCCAGAGTTTGTCGTCCCAATGCAGCTCCGAGGGGTCTCGGTTTTGACTATGGGGGTTCGTCAATAAATTTTTCAGGGCGATGCCGCCGGTATCTTCCAGCGTTATCTCGGGCAGGCGCTCGTCAAAACTGATCGCACGGCAAACGTAATCTGAAGTGAGCGATTGATTGACTGCAAATTCATGGTAGTAGCGACTTATCGCAGTGGGCGTCGCTGCTTGAGGTTTCAGCGACTTGCGTATAACCGAGGTGCCATCAAGCCGGGCGCGGCGCACCAGCGTTGATGCGCTCTCGTAAATCAAAGTGGGCTCCAAACTCGCCATAGCTCAAATCCGCCCGCGGGGCGTAAGTGCGGCAGGCGCTAGAGTCTAAGCTACTTCAGGCGTAAACAGGTAGCCGGTGCCGTGAATGGTCGAGATGATTTTGGCATTTGCTGCCTTCTCACCAAGCTTCTTGCGGAGTTGGCCAACCAGAACGTCGATGTAGCGATCATCGGGGAACCATTCGCGGTTACGAATGCGGTTCATCAGTTGATCACGGTTCATTACCTCGCCCGCCTGTTCCATGAAAGCCAGCAACAGCTGGTATTCACCGGCTGACAGCGTTTGCTTGTCGGCCTCAGGGGATGTGAGTTCGCGCTTGTTCAAATCTAGAGTCCAGCCGTCGAAGGTGCGCAGATGGTTCTTCTTACGCTGCTTCTGTTGTAGCTGCACTCGGCGGATTAGGTTGCGTGAGCGGCTGAGCAGTTCACGCGGGTCAAACGGCTTAGTTACGTAGTCGTCAGCGCCACTCTCAAGCCCTAGAATGCGATCAATCTGCTCTTGCTTCGAGGTAACCAGAATGATGCCTAAGTCTGACTGCACGCGAATCTCGCGAGTCAGAGTCAGACCATCTTTACCGGGCAGCTTGATATCAAGCAGCACCAGAATGATGTCTGAATTTTGCACCAGCGGTAGTACTTCATCGCCAGACCCCGTAGAGGTGACTTTGAAGCCTTCTTCTTCGAAATAGGCGACAAGTTGCTCCCGAGTAATCGGCTCGTCTTCTACTACCAGTATGTGATCTTGCTCTGACATGAGTTCCCAATCCTGTTGGAACGGAGGTAAGCCAACTGGCTCTGCCTCCATGAATTTCGAGTAAGGCACCGTTTGCCTTACAATTCAACATGGTAGACAAGCATATAACCAATAGCTGCGGAGCGTTTCACACCTCTTGAATATTCCATACCAACAATTGTCGAAACTGGCCCTGGATGGGGTGCTGGATGACTATGTGCTGCGTGAAGGTACCGATTATGGTGATTTTGCCGAAGGTCGCGCGGAACACAGCCTCAAAACCAAGCGAGAGAGCGTATTGCGGGCCCTTGCGGACGGTACGGCAGAACTTTGGTTTGACCCAGAAACACAGAGCACAACCCTTCGCATGGTTGATTAGCCCACGTAGAGGTTACCAAAAGAACCAGCAATGGGGCCAGTGCGCGGAGGATCCCGCCGGTAACGCGGCTTTGGGTGCATGCGGCGCGTTTTTTGGCCTGTTCGCCAAAAGCTCGGCACCAATCCGCCGGTTTTAGCCAGAAAGCTCCGCTATTTTGGCTGTAAGCGCAGATATATTGACGAAAATCCCCAGAATTTTGGCGTTATGCGCCGGAATTACCGTCTTAGGGATGACACTGTGAGACCAATCACGCCGCCCGTTTCGCGCCTTATTTAGAGTCGCTCCTGTTCGCAACTGACGGTTGCGCTAACGACAGGACTTTGTGAAACGCCCCAAGTACGAGCGTGGTTACGCCCAACGCAGCGCTAGTTTGCTGCCCGGTCTGTGCCACAGCAGCATTGATGTCATGAACTCTTCTGAGTTCCGACGCCTCTGGCCAGTAGGTCGGGCGCTGTTTGCTGGGCGGGTGTTGGTAACGTTTCTCTTTTCGCTGATGGCCTGGTCCGAGGCCTATGCCGCAGGTACTGGGGCGGGCGTTGTGGTGCCTAACTCAGTAACACTTGAATACTCTCAATCTGGATTGACCCGTACGACGGGTGCGACCGCGAGCTTTTTCGTCGACGAACTGCTGGATGTTTCTATCGTCAGCAGTGATGCAAGCTCAATAGGCGTTTTGGCTGGCGAAACAGCCGCCGTCCAGCAATATACGCTGACTAACCTAGGCAATGGTTCCGAAGCGTTTCGTTTAACGGTTAACGATGCGGTGGCTGGCGACGACTTTGATTCTTCGCTCAACGCCCTGTATTTGGAAACGAATGGCACGGTCGGCTTGCAGGTGGGGCCTGGCGGCGATGATCTTTATGTCGCTGGCACCAACGATCCAATTCTTCTTTCTGACGATTTTCTGACTGTTTACGTCACCGCAGATATTCCCGCGGGTCTTATGGTTGATGACGTTGCGCTGCTATCGCTGCGTGCCATTGGCACAACGATTCTCGCGGGTGCTGGCACGGATGATCCGGCACTACCCGCTTTTCCGGCCGTAGGTACCAGCTTTCCTGCACTTGGCGATCCAGCAAGCACTGGCGGCGGTAACGTTGCGGCGATGGTTGGTATCAGCTACGACATCGCAACACCGCTCTATCTTGCGCAGCACGACTTTCTGGTCAATGACGTGGGTCTTGCCATTACCAAAACTGCTTTTTTTGTCGAGGATCCGCTTGGCGGCAACGCCGTGTTGCCGGGTAGCGTCGTTAGCTATCGGGTCAGCGTCAATCTCGTTGGTGGTGGCGCTGCGCAATCGTTGGTTGTTACTGACCCTTTGCCGGTCGATGTGCTCTACGTACCAAATTCACTTTCTGTTGTTGGCTTGCCTGCGGGTGAAGAAGCTGACGACGACCTTGTTCCCGCTGGTGTTGATAACACTGGCATTAATGGCGAAACCGTCGAAGTTACTTTCGGCGATGTAACCGGCCCTTTGAGCCTGACCATCGAGTATCAGGCCATTGTCCAATAGTTGGCACAAAACCTTTGTGACAGCAAAAAACCACACGAATGGAGGATCTCTCATGCCTATAAGTAAAGGCTTTCCAACACTAATCAGTAGCGTCTCGAAGTTTTCGGGAATTGTTGCTGGCACGGTTTTTGTTGCGGCGGCCCTAGCGGCACCGCAAGCCAGTGCACGCGTTGAACTGGTTAATGAAGTTCATAAGGTTGATCGCTATGTCGATGACAAGGGGCGTGTTCAACGCCGGCTTGTAGAGCCGAATCAGGTTGTTCCTGGTGACGAACTCCGTTACTCGGTTCGCTTCACCAACACCGGTGACAACAACGTTGATGCCGGTTCGGTCGTAATCACTAATCCGATTCCAGGCAACACCGAGTACCTCGAAGGTACGGCCGCTGGTGATGCTGCAAATATTCTCTATTCCATCGATGCCGGCGCCCAGTTTGGAACGCCTGTGTCTTTGCGAGTTGAGGAAGACGGTTCCGAAGCTCCAGCGAATGCCAGTGATTACACGACCATTCGTTGGGTGTATGCCCCAAGCCTTGCGCCTGGAGCAACTGGAACGGTGTCGTTCAACGTAAGGCTCAAGTAGCACTGCGTTAACGCACTTCGCGGTTCGGTCATCGACGGCTGGACCAATGGTGGATGCGATCGGTAACGGTCGCTTCTGCATTTTAAGAATGAAGTAATAAAGGATAAACCATGCAGTACTTCAGAAGGATCGGGCCTGGCCTGATCGCAGCCTGTGCGCTGGCCGGGGCAAGCCCTGTGTTTGCCGCGGGCACCGACGCCAATACTGAGGTCGTCAACAGCGTATCGCTTGAGTACACCGTAGGCGGTGGACCAGCGATAACTGAGACCGCAGATGCAACCTTCAGGGTTGACCAAAAGTTGGCTCTAGATGTAACGGCTACAGACACCAACTACGTGGGTGTCTCGCCGGGGCAGGAATTCACCGGTGGTGGTGTTCCAGCGCTTAACTTTACGGTGGAAAACACCGGTAACTCTGCGACAAACGTGCTCCTCGGTGTCGTCGATCAAAACGGCACTGGTGTGACCGGTTTTGCTGGCCCGCCGACTGGTCCGACGTTCACGTCATTTAATGACGATGCGTTGTTGGTTGCTATTGATACCAACGGCAACGGTCTGTACGACGACGGTGTTGATGTGATTTTGACTCCGAGTGCTGGCGTTTATGACCTGAACGCTGGCCTTGTGGCAGCAACTCTTGGAACTGATCTTGCGGAAGATCAAACGGTTACCATTTTGGTGGTGGCTGATGTTCCAGCTGCCGCTGCTTCTGACGAAATTGCAACTTACTCTCTGGTTGCTACTCACTACACGGGCGCACAGGTTGCACTAACGGGCGATGACAACGGCAACGACGCGCCAGGCTTCACCGGGGCAACCGACATCGAAGACGATCCTGCTACTGTGCAGATTGTGTTTGCTGATGTAGGCCCGTTCTCGGCGGAAGACCTTACGTTTGACTTTGCAACGCCTGCGGCGGGTACAACGGTTGACATAGCCAGTAACGGTCAGGATTCTGACTCGAGCTCCTTTGTGATCATTGCGGCCGGGATACTCCTTGAGAAAGTTTCTCAGATTATCTGGGATCCAGTTTCGGATGAGCAGACCTATGATGGCGCCGGCGCGATATCGGGTGATTTCCCGAAATCTATTCCTGGTGCAGTCGTCATGTACGTAATTGCGGCCAAGAACACCGCGCTGACTGGTGGTGCATCAACCGCACTTGCCTTCCTGCGAGATGACGTTCCTCAGGCGAGCGTGACCGTTGGTAACGCCAGCGCAGAAGTACTGAACCTGCCAGCCAGCTTTACGGTTGATGTGGATTCAGGACCGGACGTGGAAAATGTCACGCTGACCCTTCCGGGTTCGATCGACGACGATCTGATAACAGTGATTGATTGTAATGGCTCGGTGACTTCCCAAGCCTTTGCTGCTGATCCGACTGAAGTAGATGTAACAGCGTCAACTCTGGGGTCTTGCGATGCCCAGGAAACGGCTTACGTTGTCTACTTCGTAACTATTAACGACGCATAAAGCTGACCGAATAGTTATGTTGACGATCGAAAAGTACCGCATGGAAAAGGCAGCCTCTGCCACGGCCGGGGCGCAAGCCTCGTGCTGTGGCAGTGGTTTGCCCGCTTCCTCGGGTGCTTTTCTATGGGCTCTACAGAGAATGCCAAAGTGTATCAGGGCGCGGATATGGCTCCGCGTCTTCATTGCTGTGGCGTTTGCGCTGTCGAGTGCAACACTCTCAACGTTTGTTTACGCAATAGATCCCAATACACCGATTACGAATACAGCAACCGCTAGTTATTCAACCGGTGGTTCTTCGGTGCAAGCGAGTGCAAGTGCAACGATTGTATCCGACCCCGGAGCCGGCAATAGTCCGCCAACCGGGCTTTCTTTAATTGATTATCTGGTGCCTGAAAATGGTGACGGTATCGTAGTGGGTACACTCGATGCGCTCGACTCTGATTCTGCAGATACTCATACTTTCGCCGTAACCGATCCACGTTTCGTAGTGATTGGCGACAGCCTGCAACTCGCCCCGGGTACAGCGTTCAATTTTGAGCTGGATACCCCAATACCTCTTGACGTGAGCGTTACCGATGACGCTGGCGAGAATGTGGTCATCTCAATTACGGTAACTATTGTTGACGTAAACGAGGCGCCAGACAGTATCACTCTGGCAGCGAGTTCTATTCCTCCTTCGACGCCGGGGGCAACCATTGGCCCGGTCACGGTTACTGATCCCGACTTTGTTGATAGCCATAGCTTTACCGTTGACGACACGCGCTTTATTTTTGTCGGCAACGAGCTGCGGCTAGCTCCCGACCAAGAGGTTCGGCCTGGCCCACCTATCGTATTGCTGATTACTGCAACCGACAAAGGTGGTTTGACGATCACTACGCCTTTTACGCTGCAGGTCGGCCAAACACCGAATTCAGCAACTATTGACTTTTTTGCGCCTGATTTGATTGGCGGAAGCTCCCAGACTGTATCGCTTGCATCATGCAGTGATAATGCATCAGCAGACGGCAAGTTTTCTTCTTTGCCAGCCACCACCGCAGCTGACGGCACGACCTTGCTATTTCCGCTAACGACAAACTTTAGTTTGACCAATGTCTATCGTTCGGACGGTACCGCCTTTTTCCGCGTTCGGGATGCTGCAGCCAACGCAGATTCTGCAGCGATAGATACGTTGTTTGTGCGTCTTGACGGCAGCGGTGGTGATACTGAAACCCTCGCTATTGCAGAAACCGGAGTAGATACCGGCGAATTTTACGGCTATGTACAGACTGTCGCTTTGGCATCTGCACCTGGCAACTGCGAGCTGTTTGTCGCCAGCAACGAGCGTCTAGTTGCAACCTACACCAATGCATTAGATGGCCGCATTTCTGCCAGTACGGCTGCTGTTATCAACCCGCACTCGCGAATCTTTGATGCGGCTAACGGCGTGTTGATCGACGGTGCAACCATCACGCTGATTAATTCCTCTACAGGCGCCCCTGCAGCAGTGTTTGGCGATGATGGCGTAAGCGTCTTTCCGTCTACCATTGTGAGTGGGCAGCCCGTCACTGATGCTAAAGGTACGCTTTATAACTTTGGCCCTGGCGAATTTCGCTTTCCGGTACTCGTAGCTGGAAACTACCGATACGAAATAGTGCCGCCAGGGCGCTATGTATTCCCGTCAATCGTTGCAGACAACGCGTTGCAGGCGCTGCCCGGTGCGCCGTTTACTCTCGAGACGGGCTCTCGAGGTGGCGATCTTGGGGTTAAACAAGAGGGCGTATTTGTTGTTGATGTGCCGCTCGACCTTGCTCTTATACCGCCAACACCAGCTGAGGGCAGATTGCATCGTGGTACGCCAGGCGTTCCTGGTGATCTACTGCTGAGCGAGCCTGTAGGTATCTGTCTCGCGAACGGCAGCGAAACGTTGCTGTCTGCACCATTAGATGTGGCTGGCAATGCTTTTCCAGTTAACGATTTAGTGTTGTCACAGAACACACTTTTCACGGCCGGTGAAACGCTGTTCGTAGAAATTGCAGATGCGGATCAGGATATAAATCCGCAGGTGCGCGATACGGTGAGAGTGTCTTTAACCGCTGCAGATGGTGCAGATCAAGAAACAATAGTTCTGACAGAAACTGAGGTTTCGAGTGGTGTCTTTGCAGGCTACATTGGCAGTGTTGACGGTGCTTCTGCCCCTGGTGATTGTCTGATTGGTAGTCCCAATGGCGCCGAGATTGAATTCGCTTATGTGGACCCTAACGATGCCGATGATCGGGTGACGCTGGTTGGCGGTCTGAATTTTGTTGGCTTAGTCTTCAATGCTGTTGACGGCTCTTTGGTTGATGGTGCTCGGATCACACTAGTTGATTCTGTGACGGGTCTGCCTGCTAATGTGCTTGCGGCGGACGGCGTTACAGGCTTCCCGGCAACGGTTGAGAGTGGTGGCAATGCCATTGATGAGGCCGGCAATATTACTGCCTTTGCGCTTGGCCAGTTTTCGTTCCCGCGGGTGGCGCCTGGCACATACCGTTTGCTGGTCGAGCCTCCCTTAGGACTCGGCTTTCCATCGATTGCCACAAACGACGAGTTGGCGCTATTTTTCACGGGTCCGTACGAGCGCGGTGAAAGCTTCACCATTGCATCTCTTCGCTCTGTCGGTGGCACAGTGCCACTTGATGTGCTCGACGCGCAGGTGTTTGTTGAAAAGATTGCCAGCCGCGATACGGTTGCGGTGGGTGACGTTGTTGGCTACCGATTAAATATTAATAATCCTGAACGCGGTACGCTTAGTGAGCTCGTGTTGCACGACCAATTGCCGCCAGGTTTTCGCTTAGTAGAAGACTCATTGCGCTTTGATGGCGCTGTCCCAGCTGGTTCACCCGTTACCTTCGACGCAACAGGTCGTTCGCTGGAAGTGGCGTTGCCTGATATAGGCGCGCTTGGAGTGCTTGGAGTGAGCTATGTTGTTGAAGTGACGCCGGGCGCTGAAGAAGGTCGTGCGGTGAATAACGCGTGGGTATCCGGGCGTGGCGTAGCCTCAAGTAATCGGGCTCGCGCCATTGTGTTTGTACAGGATGACCTGCTGAGAAATAAGGGCACGATCATTGGAGAGGTTCTTGCGGGGGCTTGTAATGAACCTGGAGAACCCGTTTCAGGTGTTCGAGTTTTGCTCGAAGATGGCACTTTTGTACTCACCGATGAGCAGGGTCGCTATCACGTTGAAGGCCTTCGTCCTGGCGTGCACGTTGTGCAGATGGAAGTCTCTACTCTGCCGCGAGATCTTGAGCCGCTTGCGTGCGAGCGTAATAATCGCTTTGGAGAATCTACGACATCGCAGTTTGTTGAGTTGCAGGGCGGTTCGCTTTGGCGTGCTGATTTCCGTGTTCATGCGCCCGATGTTGCGCGTGGACCTCTGCAAGGCCGGCTCCTTGCGCGATACAAAGATGGTGAAATGCAATATCGCTATCTGCTACAGGGCGATGCTCCACAACCATTACGAGGCTTCCGTCTAGAAGTACTTTTGCCCAAAGGTCTTGAATATGCGCGCGGTCGTGCGACCTTCGGTGGTAAGCCAACGCAGGGTACCGGTCCCGACAAAGATGGTTTGGTCTTTTTTGAGTTGGACCTGCCTGAAGGGAAGTTCTCTGAACAGGTGGTCTTTAGGGCGCGGGTAGTAGGTGAAGAGCAGCGTTACTCTACGCGTGCTTCAGCACGCTTTCGAATGGATGATAATGCGCATGCTCTGCCACAGGTTGTGGCGAGCGTTAATACCGCTGCACCCAGTTCGCTGAACGTGACCGGTTTCAGCGATTCAACGCGTGTGCGCGACGAAGAGTTGGCGTCTCCCTCTGAGAAGACTGCGGACAAGCGCGGAATCATCTGGCAGGAAACAGAAGACGTGCTTACGCCTGAAGAGCGTGCTCAACGTCGGCGTGAATTTGGTGTGCCGCCGATTGCGTCAACAAATAGCAGCAAGCGTGCTGATAAATGGGAGGCGAGTGCCTCGCAAGGTGCCCAGAAAATTGGTCGGGGCGACGAAGCCGATCTGGTCATGCGAGTGCAGGAGCCTGGAAGTGGTTCTATCACCGCATCGAGTGATGTTGCCATTGTACATTTGACGGGTGAGCGCACTATTCATAGCCCTGTTCCTGATGTGCTACCCGATGTTGTACCCGATCCTCGCCCTAAGTTTGGGGTTGATTGGTTAACCTACCAAAATGATGCGGCTGAGTTTGTTTGGCCTCTTGCGGATTCGAATCCAGCCAACCCTGCTATTGCCGTTGCAGTGAAACACCGTGCAGGTTGGCGCCCCAACCTGCTAGTTAATGGTGACCTAGTCGATCCGCTGACCTTTGATAGCGTCACGGTGCATCGTGATAACGGCAATGCAGTGACACTTTGGAAAAACGTGATCGTCAACGGCGGCCGAAATATTCTGTCTGCCCAGTTCGAAACGGGCGGTGATGATGCCGGCGAGCCAATTACTCGTGTCGTTTGGTTGTCGGGTGTACCGGTTCGAGCAGAGCTTGCGCTCGATTCCTCTAACCTTGTTGCTGACGGAATTACTCCTCCAGTTCTTGCAGTACGTTTGTTTGACCGCGAAGGGCGCCCCGCGCGTCCTGGTATGACTGGCGAATACAACTTGGCAGCGCCTTACCGAGCGCTGGAAGAAAATAAGGCTCTGGCGCAACTCTCCGAGAGTTCTCGACAGGGCTCTCAGCGCTATATCGTTCGCAACGACGGGGTGGCTTACATTTCACTTGAGCCTACAACGCGTGCTGACGAAGTGCAGCTGTACTTTTCGTTTGATCGCAATCGACAACGCAATATTCGAGCGCGGCTTAAGCCCGTGGCGCGAGAGTGGGTGCTTGTAGGTTTGGCTGAAGGCACTGTTGGCTATGAAGCGCTAGCACCCCATGCTCAGCCGGTTGATGGTCAGGCGCCGGAGGACGTGGTCACTGACGGCCGCTTGTCGTTTTATGCCAAGGGACAGATCCGTGGCGAATGGTTGTTAACGCTCGGTTACGACAGCGATCGTTCAGATGACCTGAGCTTTCGCCAGCAGATTGACCCGAATCGGTTTTACACGCTTTACGGTGATGGCGCTGAGCAGGCCTTCGATAACGAAACCTCGCGTCAGCTGTATGTGAAGCTTGAGCGTGATGTAGCGGCCCTTTTACTGGGTGACTTTGATACTGAGATGAGTCGCGGAGAGCTTACCCGCTATTCGAGGCGTCTCAATGGCGTTAAGGCCGACTACTACAAAGGTAACTGGAAAGCTTCTGCGTTTGGCGCTAACACAGACCAGGGTTTTCTGCTGGATACCATTGCGGGAGACGGCACGTCGGGCGTCTATCGATTAAGTCGAGGTGGTCTTGTACGCAATGGCGAGCGAGTGCGGATTGTTGTGCGGGATCGATTTGCGATTGATCAGGTATTGAATACAACTAACCTAACTCGGTTTGTTGACTACAGTATTGACTACACGGCGGGTACGCTCATTTTTAAGCGGCCGATCGAAAGCCAGGATTCAGAATTCAACCCACAGTTTATCGAAGTGGAATATGAGATCGACGGTCGTCAGGACGAGATCGTTGCTGGCGGTCGCGTTGCATTTGCCCCAGGCCTTGATAACAACGAGATCGGGATCAGTTATGTAGAAGATTCTACGCCTGGTGTTGGTGGCAGCCTGGCCGGTCTGGATGCTCAGTGGGAACTAAATGATTCGTACCGATTGGAAGTTGAAGCTGCCAGCACGGACTCAGACCTCCTCGGTAGGGGAGAGGCCTATCGTGCAGAACTTATGCACGAGTCCGAGCGTCTGGCAGGAAGGGTGTTCTATCGTGAACAAGATGCGAACTTTGGGCTTGGCCAGCAATCAGCGCTCACTACGGGTCTGCGCCGATTCGGTGTTGAAGGTGAGTTTCGAGTACGCAATGAGCTGACGCTTCGCGCAGAAGTTTCGCGGCAACAAGATCTTGGTTCTGGTGGCGAACGAGATGTTTATGGTGCCGAAGCACGCTACCGCCTAAACACGACGGAGTTACTGCTAGGTGCACGTAAGGTTGATGAGGTGGCAGCCTCTGGTCGTGAGCTGCATTCGGAACAGCTGTTAGCCGCTATCACTCAGCCGTTATTCGAAGGTCGAGTGCAGTTACGGGGTAACGCAGAGATTGGTCTTGGTGGCGGCGATGACGCTAGCGACTTCCCGACGCGGGTTATTGGTGGCGTAGATTATCGATTGCCGCGCGGCATCACATTGTTTGCAGAACAGGAATTCACCTGGGGCAGCGATCGCGACTCACAAGACACGCGCGCGGGCATTCGAGCTCAGCCGTGGATTGGTGCGGATTTGCACACACGAGTCGATAGACAGATTACTGAGAATGCGGAACGTTTGTTCTCTACAAGTGGTGTGTTGCAACAGTTCCGGGTTAGTGAAGACTGGTTGGTTGATGTTGGCCTGGATCGAGTGAATACGCTCAACGAGATCGGGCTTGCCGATGATCCGGACGGGCTGATATTTGCACCGCAACTGCCAGCCGCCAGCGGCTCGTTCAACAATCGAAATAGCACACTGAACACGTCGATCAACGGTTTGCAGTTGAACGAAGACTTTACTGCCGCTTTTGTTGGTCTTGGTTTCAGGCGCGAGCAATGGGATGCAAGTGCCCGTATCGAATATCACAACGGTGATCTAAGCACCAAAGGTAACTTACTGTTGGGTGTTAGCCACCAGCTACGCGATGGCAACATATTCTCTGTGTCGGGTTCTATTCTTGATGAAGACTTCAAAACCGGGGCCGATCGCCGCACCACAGATCTACGCTTGGGTGTTGCTTGGCGACCGGTTCATTCTCGTTGGACGGTGCTGAATCGCTTGGATTTACGTCGGGAAGATGTGCTGGATGCCAGCTTCGATACCCGCTCTCAGAAGATTGTTCACAATATGAACATCAACTATAAGCGTGATCCGTTTGCGCGTCGGGGTGAGTTGATTGACGCCACCGAAGAGGCGCGACGTGGTTTCGAAATGTCTTTTAACTTCGGCGCCAAGTACGTTCGAGACAGAATTGGCGATGCTCACTTTGGCGGCTTCACTGGGTTACTTGGCTTGGCTGCCCGATTAGATTTGAATGAGCGTTGGACAATTGGCACCCAAGGCAGCGCTACCTACGCGGCCTCGAGTGATGTTGCGAACTTCAGTGCAGGCCTGTCGGTTAGTCGAAGCCTGCGGCGGGATATGTGGGTGCGACTGGGTTACAACGTCACCGGCTTTGTTGACGATGATTTTGAGGCGGCCGATTACACCCGGCATGGGCCCTTTCTGCAATTTCGCCTGAAGCTTGATCGTGACTCGGTGCGGCGCTTTGTTGAACGATTGCCGGGTATTGGCAGTCGTCATCGAAGAGATGCGGGTGAAGGCCCAGAAGGCCCAGAAGGCATAGATATGGCTCAGTTTGGCGGCTGGGAGTAGCCGCTTGTATAAGTTTGGCGTATCGCTGACCGCCTAATTTCGCTACATTGCATCGCCTCAATATTCAGCAGTAGTCAGCCGAAATATGTTCTTTGTACCTGCAATCCAAACCGCCCGTAGTTCCTTTTCTACCCGCATTGCGAGTTATAGCCTGTGCGCGATAGCGGCAGTTTGCGCTACAGCCCCGGTTGTTGCCGCGGAAGAGGTACTCGAAGAAATTGTCGTTACAGGCAGCCTCGTTGAACGCATTGGAGCAGTGGGCTCAGTAACGGTTATCGATTCGGACAGTCTTGGGCTGCTGCGGCCGAATCACATCAATGAGACGCTGGCGCGAGTGCCCGGTACCTGGGTGTCGCGTGGTTCGGGTCAGGAGCACTTGACTGCAATTCGATCAGGTGTGTTGACAGGCGCAGGAGCCTGTGGCGAGTTTTTAATGCTAGAAAACGGTGTGCCTCTGCGTCCCGCCGGTTTTTGCAATGTTAACAATCTATTTGAGGTTAACCACGAGCAGGCCAGTCGGGTCGAGGTGGTCCGCGGCCCTGGTGGGGCATTGTTTGGTGGCAACGCAGTGCATGGCGCTATCAACGTTGTGCAGAGCCAATCGGCTCCTGGCGCCTCCCTCAGTGTAGAAGGTGGAGCGTATGACTATTATCAGGTGCGTGGTGAATATGGCGTTGAGCGCGACGGTCACCAGTTCTCGGTGAAAGCGCTCAGCGCTTCGAGTAATGGATACCGCGACGACACCGGTTATTCCCAGCAGAAGCTTTCGGTTTTACACAATGGTAACTTCGGCCGCTGGAACGTGAACAACCTGCTATCTGCGACACTGCTCAATCAAGAAACGGGCGGATTTGTGGGCGGTTTTGAGGCTTTTGAAGATAATGACCTGCAAGACAGTAACCCAAACCCGGAAGCCTTCCGGGATGCTTGGGCTCTCCGCGCTTCAAGTCGCTGGTCTACAGAGCTGAGTAATGGCTTGGGGCTTGCGATCACACCCTATGTTCGCCGTTCCGGTATGGCATTTTTGCAACACTTCTTGCCGGGACAGCCCCTGGAAACGAACGATCAAACCAGTGCCGGCCTAATTGCGGAGCTTGATTTCAGTGGTGATCGTTGGAATGGGCGAGTGGGTGCGACACTTGAATACCTGGATGGTGCGCTGAAAGAAGATCAGGACGGACCCACCATCGGTTCTGCCTTTCTTATAGAGACTCGACCTGAGGGATTGCATTACAACTTCGAACTCGAAAGTGTGATGGCTGCGATTTACTACGATGTCGACCTGCAGATTAACGACTCGCTGTCGTTGGTACACAGCCTGCGGGTTGAAACTCTTGAATACGATTACACCAACCTTGGCTTGACGGGAAACACCCGCGAGGATGGCACCAGCTGTGGCTTTGGTGGCTGCCTCTACACTCGTCCTGAGTCCGGGGATGAGCGCTTTACCAACGTAGCAGGGCGATTGGGGGCGAATTATCAGCTCGGTGAGATCGCAGGGCAGGACGCGCATGCCTTTGTCACCTTTAGTACGGGCTTTCGGCCACCTCAGGGTACAGAGCTGTATCGATTGCAAAGTGGTCAGACAATCACCGATCTGAACAGCGAGCGTTTGCTGTCACTGGAAGCGGGCTTTAAGGCAGGTGGCCTGTCGGTATCGCTCTATAACGACACCACCCGGGACTTTATTTTTCGCGATGCTGAAGGGTTTAACGTCAGTAATGGTAAAACCCGTTCCCAGGGCGTTGAGGTAAGTGCGGTCGTTGCTGTGAACGAGTTCCACGAGTTTGACCTTGTAGCCTCGTATGCTCGGCACAAATACGACTTTACCGCTGCTGCCGGCGGTCGCGAGCAGATTGAGAATGGCAACGACGTTGATACGGCACCACGCTGGCTGGGCAGTGCCCGCTGGCGCTATCAGCCTCGTAATAATGTGCTATCAGAGCTTGAGCTGGTGGGTGTTGGCCAGCATTACATCGACGCGGCGAATACGGCGGATTACGACGGCCATGTGTTGGTGAACTGGCGCGGCAGCTGGCAGGTACAGGACCAACTGCGCCTGTTTGCGCGGGTAATCAATGTATTAGATGAGGAATACGCCGAGCGTGCAGATTTTGCGTTTGGTGGCTTTCGTTACTTTCCGGGCATGCCTCGACAGCTGTATTTGGGTGTTGAGTATTCCCCCCAACGTTAACCAAAGAGCGCTGACAAAACGCGCCAGTTTTCACAAGTGAACCTGAAATGACCGAGCCAACGCCGCAAACCGCAACTAAGCCCCTTTCTACCCTTAAAAAGGTAGACACACAGGTGGGACCACGCGGCACCATGGAGTTGCTCAGTCAGCGCGAAATTGAGGTGCTCACCGAAGCCACACAACAGCCGCAGCATCTGGAAATGCTTGAAACATTTCGGCGCTGTGCGCTTGCTGTTCTCAATACGGGCGACGATGGCGATGATGCGGCGGAACTGTTTGAGCGGTTTGCAGATTTTCGGATAGAAGTGTCGCGACGAACTCGCGGTCTGAAACTGTTAGTTCGCAACGCACCATCCACTGCCTTTGTTGATAATCGTATGGTTGAAGGTGTGCGCGAACACTTGTTTGCCGTTTTGCGTGATGTGGTTTACACAGCTACCGAGGTAGAGGGTTCGCCGCGTTACGATTTAAGTGACAGCAGCGGCATTACCGATTCTGTGTTTCAGATATTGCGCAATGCCCGTTTACTTGACCCTGATTTGAAACCCAATCTTGTGGTGTGCTGGGGCGGTCATTCGATTGCGCGACCGGAATACGAATACACCAAAGAAGTGGGCTATCACCTTGGTTTGAGGCAGCTTGATATCTGTACTGGTTGCGGGCCTGGTGCAATGAAAGGGCCGATGAAAGGTGCGTCTATTGGGCACGCCAAGCAGCGCAGTAAAGGCGCGCGTTATATCGGTCTGACCGAGCCAGGAATTATTGCTGCTGAGTCGCCCAACCCCATGGTGAACCATCTCGTTATTCTGCCGGATATCGAGAAGCGTCTTGAAGCGTTTGTGCGTATGGGACACGGTATTATCGTGTTCCCCGGAGGCGTGGGTACGGCCGAAGAAGTCCTCTATATGCTTGGCATATTGATGGATCCAAAAAATTCAGAGATTGAGCTGCCGTTGATTTTTACGGGACCCAGCTCAAGCGCCGATTATTTCATCCAGCTGGATGATTTGATTACGACAGTATTGGGCGAAGAAGCTCGGCAGTTTTATAAGGTGATTATCGGCGATGCTCGCGGTGTCGCTCGCCGCATGTCTCGTTCGATCAAAAAAGTTCGCGCGCAACGGCGGCATTCGGGAGATGCGTTCTATTTCAATTGGCAGCTGCACATTCCGTCAGGGCACCAGCATCCGTTTGATGCGACTCATGAAAACGTCCGTGCACTGTCACTGAGTCGAGAATTGCCAGCTCATGAGCTGGCTGTCAATTTGCGTCGGGTATTTTCAGCCATTGTGGCCGGCAACGTTAAGGCTGAGGGTGTTGCTCGGGTG
>JALZVT010000118.1 GCA_023300545.1 Pseudomonadales bacterium | reverse complement strand
GCTGCCCCGCACCGTCCGACTTATGGCATGACAAACACTGAAATGGCTTTTGCGTGTCGGCATAATGCTTGCCGCTGTGAGCACTATGATCAAAGATAACCGGAGTACGACCAATGTGCGGATAGTCTTCAAACTCAGCGTGGGCCGACGCGAAGCTGCCAGTGGCATGACAGGCCGAACACTGAGCATCCGCCACGCTCCGCAAGCTGCCGGGCTCGTTGTGCTCCAGATGACAACTTGCACACCTCTGTGAGGCAAGGGCCCGTGATTCCAGTTGGTCTTGTGACGCATGCTCGGCAATTTTCTCATGGCACGCACCGCAACTGACATCTTGCACCCGTTCGAACGGACGTACGTGGCATGCCCCACAATCACCATCTACGGCATCACGATGCGCGACATGTAGTTCACCCGTCGACCAGACGGCGTCGGTAAGGAGGATTGGATTAGAGCGGGTAGTTTTCGGCATGAACTGAGTGACCGCCAACGGCACCAACAAACAAAAAATCACGACGACAGCGACACCAAGCCAGGCCAGGCGGCGAGCACTTGTGCGAGGTCCAATCAAGGCTGCTGCATAATTCCTCTCAAGCGAAGGCGCCGTAGGGTCAGTCTCTTCCTCTATTGCCAGCGCAAAGTCGAACCCCGAGGGCGGTGACAGCACCTCTATTCGGCTAGCACCAAGCACAAGTAGGTCGCCCGGCGCGACATCACAACCGCTGCTGGGCACGCCGTTCACCAGGGTTTTATGCGCCGCAACAACCCTCAAGGTCGCCCGTCCGTTGCCGTCTGGCAGCAGCGCTGCGTGCTGTCCCGCAGCCCCCGGTGCCAACAGCTGCAGTTCGTTTGACGGATCCGCGCCAAGTGCCAACGAGTTGGTTAACAGCTCGGTTTCATGGAAGGTCGAGTCGTGCTCCACTCCCCCCATTCGACGCCTGATGAGAACGCGCATCACCAGTAGAAGAAAACGACAAACACATGGACAAAAACAGCCGCCAACAGCGCAGCTGTCAGAGGACCGTGTACCAGCAACCAGGCGCGCAGCCAGCCTTGCAAACGAATGTCTGTACGGATGCGGCGTAACAGTTCGCGTCGCCGCGCAATCAGCAGCACGAGATTTTGTAGGTGCACTACATGCTGTGGATTGTGTGATTCCACAACCGCCGCAGCGAGGTAGCGTTGCAACGCAGCCTGATCCGCGTTGGCTTGAGCAGAAGACTCAGCGCCACCATCCTGCGCGGGAAGCTTAGCTGTGGAGTGATCTTTGCCCGTTAGCTGAGCAATTAGCCCCTCCCCTAGCAGCGTACCGGTAATGGCACTGCGCACGGCCAGCTCTACCTCCGGATTACACCGCTGGCCGAGTGCTAAACAGCGCTCATCAGCAGCTCTCAACTCCCCGAGAAATTCCTCGCGGGACGTGCCTTGCCGCAAATCAACGAGCAGTGGCGGCATCACTAGATAAAACACGGCACCGCAAACCCCGCTGCCGACGACCAGCAAGAGAAGCACAAAGCTAAGCCCATGCACGTTCCAGCCCAGGTTGGCACTTGAATGCAGCAACACGACAACGACCACTGCCAAACCAAGCACCATGTGTGCCGCCACCCAGCCCCGGACATTGTCCGCGCTAAAATAGCGCCGCTTGCGGACGCCTAACGCACCTAACCAAACCAGCAACGCCGCAGCAAGTCCTCCTAGCGCGTACCCTTGCCAACTGCTACCACTACGGGGGGAACCGATGGGCTGTGACTGGTACAACCACAGCGCTGTCACCAGTAAAAGTCCGGCGGGTAGCAGAAAACGGCGCACGGCAAGCCGCATTGAATCTTCGAAATTCAAGGAGAACGCTCGATCAAACCACGCACAGGGTCCGGAGAGAGCCTAATCGCCGCACCCGTTGGGCACGCCCGCACACAAGCGGGTCCGCCTGACTGACCAGCACAGGCATCACACTTGAGCGCTCGCTTGGGACTCTCAGCCGCCACAACCGAAGTGGGAGTCGCCTGTGCCGAACCAAACAGGAAATCTCGCCAGAAACCTGCTGATGGTTTCGGCAAGGAATCGAGCTGAATAGCGTCGTAGGGACAGTTCACAACACAATTTCCGCAACCGATGCAGGAATCATCAATCACTACCTCGCCCTGCTCTGTGCGGCTGATCGCGTTCGGCGGGCAGTCTTTCATACAGTGCGGATGCGCACAGTGGCGACAGCTAACAGGAACGTGCAGGCTGCCAAAGGTAGATCCTGCCTTACGATCGAGTCTCGAAACTCCGCCATGAGTAGCTGCACATGCCGTTTCGCACTGATCACAACCGACACACAAGCTCTCATCGATGACGAGTGCATTGGTCGCCTCCCCAAGGCCATCCTGCAACAGAAATGCAACCAGACCGTGGGACTCTGTTTTACTTTCCCTATGCGACCGATCAAGAAGAGCTGAACTTGCGTTGCTCTGTATAACAGAGCGTTGATCAGGATCTCGGCGCATTAACTGCTCGTAGACCGCGCGCGAAACTACAATCGTTTCGGCAAGAACCGCTGCTGTGGCCGTTTCGTCACGACGCTGCGCCCCGAGCACACCCATTGGTCCCACCAGGTCGCCGGGCCGGGCATGGCCCACCACCAAGTTTCTGTCGTTTACTATCCTCGACTGGCCAATGGCGCCGCTACGTACGATGTGTAGAGAGTCCGCCGCATCACCTTCGCTGTACAGCGACTCACCCACCTCATAACGGCTAAGCGTAACCGCGGACACCGTCTCGCGCAGCTCTCGCAAAGACGAGCTTGGCGCAAAGTGGCGTTGTAACTCCCGGGCGGTGTATACCCAGTCGATTCCTTCTTGAACTGACGGGTAGGAGTGCGTTAGTTTGACGACAGTACGCCTTGGCGTCTCCAGAACGACGGTGTCCTCACCAATCACTGCAGATTCCCTTCGCGCCTGACCACTGATGAGGCTAGCCTCCCCAAAGAATTCGCCACGCCCCAGAACAACCTGACCACCCGGCAAATATCGCGAATACAGAGTGACGCTGCCATCAAGCACGGTAAAAAACGACAACGCTCTGTCACCATCCTCATAAAGAGTCGAACCACTTTTTGTCAGCAAAGCAATGTTGGGGCTCTGTTGAGAGTCCAAATATTCTACTTTTAGAGTAGCGCTCAGATCGGTAAGCCGTTCTTGCGCATCCAGGGCTGCTTGAGCGTCGGTGTAGGTTACGTGCAGCTTGCTTTCAATGATGAGCTCACGAAACATCAATAGATTAAGTTGTCTGAGCATGGGGATTCGCTGACGCAGCACCCTCACTAGCTCGTTGGTAGGCAGTTCGTAGGGCAGGCCAAAAAACTGGTGTTCGAGCAGATCTTGCTCAACGGGTACGATGTCATTGCCTGCGATGTACTCAGCAACATCGTAGCCTTGATTGAGAGCCTGCTTAATCAGGGGGTACCCAGCCAGCGCACCAATAACGTACAGATCAGGAACATTGGATTCATAACGCGCACTTAGTTCGGGTAATGCCTCTGCCCTAGCACTTGGAAACTCAAGCCCGCAGCGTTCAAGGAAACCTCGCGGAGGTATTGCGCCCAGCCGCGCGAGCACCCTGTCGACCACCAGCGCCTTTTCACCTTCCGGGGATGCAATAAGCACCTCGACACCGCGCTCTCCGCTTTGTAGATGCAATACCGTTGACTCGTAGTAACAATCGAGCGATGTCTGAGGATCACCAATGGCCTGCAATACGCCGAGCTGATTGCCCTCTTTCACGCGCGCAAACTCGGATCGACGATTAAGCAGGATGACTTGATTGTTCTTGGCCAGAGCAAGTGCATTCTCGATAGCGGCATCACCCGCGCCAACAACCAGAATCCGCTCTTCGTTGAATTCATCCGGGTCATCAAGCTGATACGCCACGGTCGAGGCAGACTCACCCGGAACACCCAACCGTCGCGGGTTACCCTGTAGGCCGATCGCAAGTACCACTTTGGCTGCGGTAATTGCCTCTCCACCCTCCAAAGTCACTTGAAACGTCGACTCCGTGCGTTCAACCGCCGCCACCGTAACGCCATAGCGAACGTGCACGTGCCCATCGACAAGGTTCTGATTCCAGGCGTCAAGAATCGCCTCTCGAGACCCCGCTGAAAACTCTGCATCGCTGCGCAGCTTCAGATAGCCGGGCTCTGACATCACGTGTTTTTTGCGTTGAAACTGATGGATGGTTTTGGCTGGACGATCAAAGCCCTCCAACAGTACATAACTGGGATTGGTTAAACCGCGCTGCGCATCGAGTGCAGCAGACCGGAGCGCGGCCGCGAGCCCGGCCGGCCCGCCACCAACAATCACCAACTCATACTCAACGTCCAACCGCCGCCTCCGCAAACTGTTCTCTCAGGAAGCTATGCGTCTATTGGCGTCAAATAGGGTCAATCGCAAGCATTTTTGCTTCATTGCTTTGCGACGTAAGCTCTTTTTTATCAGAAGCTCTGACCCCTTTTTCTCATGGCTTACGCTTAAGCAGGGGAGTAGCGGGAGAAGACACGTGCAGTCCGATCAAGAATTCCACCTCATCGCATCGAACGGCGACACCTTGGAACTGACAGGGAACACTCTGATTGGCAGGAGTCACGAATGCGATATTGTCCTTACAGGGGGCCACCCTTCGCGCCGACATGCCCAGCTGGAACTGGAAAACGGTCTTATGTATGTGCAGGACCTCCGCTCTGCCAACGGCACTTTTGTCAATCGTATCCAGATTCACAGTCGTCAACTACTCGTTGACGGCGATCGACTGGCGTTTGGCTTAACCAATTTCATGTTCAGTCATCGAACCCCCAAAGCAATTGAAGCGGAACCTACAGACCCCGACGCCACTCGCTTGCTCGCCCCGGAAGATCTTGCCCGTTCGCATCGAACCCGTTTTGTATTGCGTAACTATCAGTCAGACACTGTGCATGAACTGCTCGGCCCTACCGTACTCGGCAGACTGCCGGAGATGACTGAAGGGATAACACTGGTTCTCGACAATCCAGGAGTATCTTCAACCCACGCACGTTTGACACCAAGAGCTGACGGGGTATTGGTTGAAGACCTCGATTCGGGGAACGGAACCTTTGTGAACGACGTCCGAGTTATGGGTTCTGTCCTTGCAAAGGCAGACGATACCCTGCGATTCCACCTACTCGAGCTTAGTCTGGAAGACACCCAACCAAAACTCTCCGAAGAAATGGCTTCCCCGCATAACAAAGATCTAGAACCAGAGAGTGAACCCGAGATTGGCCGCAAAGGTGGCACCGTGATGTTACCCATTAACCCCAACCTACCACCGCTCTGGGATGAACGCCCAACCGAAGGCACGGCAATGTTAAACCCGAGCGAAAGAGCAGAGTTAGCCCAGAACCGCCCCGCTATCAGCCATGAAAATCTGGGACGCAAGCTCGACGCTGCCACATTGCTGATTCTCTCTGGCGGCGAAGCTGGCAGACCCATCAAGCTGAATTGTCAGGGGGATGTGAACTATTGGAACATTGGGCGCAATCCCAATACCTACGACCTGTCAATTGTGCTGGACGATCCTTCCGTTTCAGACTTACATGCAAAACTGATCTGCCGCGAAGGCCGCTGGAAAATAATTGACCAAATGTCTACCAACGCCCTGTTCATAAATGGCAAACGCCATTCTTCAGCCTACCTTCGATCCTCTGACCACATTCGCATCGGCCGTATCGATTCAATGTTGTTGTTGCCGGATGAGCCCACGGATGGGCTCCCGGCCGCAACGCTTGGCTGGCTTTCTCGACTACTAAAACGACTAGGAGAACGCGAATGAAACACTCAACCAACACGCTGGCCTTCGTGGCCTTGTGCTTGATACCAGGCCCCGCAAGCGCTGCACCGCAGTTATCCGACTGCAATCTAGGTGCGCGCTATGACGTTCTGGCTCAACGAGCAGCCGAAAATCTCGACCAACGCAAACAGTTCGAGCTGCTTGAAAAATCTGTCACAGCCTGCGAAAACTATTCCACATACATGAATCTTGGTACCGCCGCAGCAAGCTTCGCCAACAACAAGAAAACTCAGCGTGCGTCGGAGGCTTACAGCCGGGCCTACGAGTTAGCTGCTGATTCAGGTGAGGAGGCCATGGCGATATTCGGCTATGCAAAGTTGCTGCATCACACAAACAACGATCAACAAGCGTTGCGCTACGCCTACGCCGCGCGGAATCTGGACCCGAAAAATGTCTCAATCACTGCACTGGCGGAACGTATCGCAGAAAACCTAACCGTCATTACCGAAGAACAGATAGTTCGCGGCTTCGGGCGCCTGGCACTTAAACCACTGCAACTGAAAGAGGACATTGGCGGGCCTGATGGGAGAACAGGTGGGAAAACAGGTGGCGCCGGAACACGAGAAACGTTGCCGTCAGTTAACATCCCCCTCAATTTTGAATTCGGCACAACACGCCTAACTGCAGAATCCGCTCAAAACGTCCAGGTACTCGCCGACACGCTGGCGAAGCATTACGCCAACCGGAACATCCTGTTCGTCGGGCATGCTGACGTCCGCGGCACCACAGACTACAATATGTCGTTGTCTATTGGCCGCGCTCAAGCCGTACAAACCCAGGTGATGGAACGCAGTCCTTTTCTACGCGAAAAAATAAGCATCGTCGGAAAAGGCGAATCTACACCTCTGTCGGGCGGCGATACCGAGACCGATCACAGCGTGAACAGGCGCCTGGAAATCGTTATTCAGTAGCCTCATAGAGTGAACGCAATTCATTGCGACTAAACGGCAAGCCCTGTCTCTTCGCGAGTTGCAGCAGATTTCTATACTCTACGAGTTCTGCGTCCTCGAACGAGCCAATAGACTCCTGCTGCTGACGAAAATTTAACGCGCGGTAGAAGCTGGCTAACGAATAGCCCGCCCGAGCGGATGCGTTGTTCAACCAAAGCAGCGTGCGTGATGACGAAAAGTCAGCAAGCCCTTCGCTGGCAAGCAAAAAACCACCAACCTGCGCCGCCGCATCTCCTGCATCAGCGCGTGCGGCAAGCGAACTCAGACTAGCGCTGACAACTACGGAGTTTTCGGCGATGCCAGCCCGCAATACGAGTAGTTGGTCAAATAGCGGATAGCCAACGACTACCTGCTGCAACTGTTCCGAGCTCAAAGATGCATTGTCAAATACATCGTGGAAATCTCTAAACTGTTGAGCCGAGGGCGCCCCAAGGGCTTCAAGTTCGAATTCTACCTTCGCGGGCGTTGCCGAGGATAACTGCCGCGATTCTCCAGCGAAGCCCGCAGCGACCACAACAAGTTCTTGGGGCTCATCGTTGACTTTCATTCGCCGATTTTCTAGCAGCTTACCGTTCACATAGAGCTTCGCATCTGCTGGCGTAATCTGGACCAGCACCGTGGATTCGCTCGTAAGCCGCTCGTCGACCCAGGTCAGGTTACCGACAAGAGCGACAACGCTAATGCCAGCCACTGCCCAGAACCAATAGCGCCCGCGACTGACGGTTGTGGTCGAATCTACTGAGTCGGATTGCAGTCGAGCAACACACGCCTCCGCTGAAGGTCGGTCCGCCGGATTTGCAGCTATCAGCTCCGCAACAAGTGGCGCATGACGGCCTGCCCGTGACAAAAACTCAGCGGGGTCGACGTTGGCTGGTAATCGCCCCCCCAACATTTCGAGCAATACCAGGCCGAAACTGTACATGTCAGACTTTGCCGTGATTTTGCCGCCGCGCAACTGCTCGGGCGACATATATCGCGGCGAGCCGATCGACATACCGGTTCGGGTGAGACGCGAATCCGCTGCCAGATCCATCGCGATACCAAAATCTGCCAACACCGGTGATCCATCGGTATTAAACAGAATGTTGCCGGGCTTAAGGTCGCGATGTGCCACGTTGCGTTGATGCAAGTACGAAAGAGCAGCAGCAACCTTGGTGGCAATATCCAGAGCATCGGCTTCTGCAAGCGCCCCCTCAGAATTAATGCGCTGCTCCAAATCGCCACCGCCGATATATTCAAAGACGATGTAAGGCTGGTCACCAGATTGACCACTGGCATGAACCACCACTATATTCGGGTGGCGAAATTGAGCTGCTGTTCTCGCTTCGCTGGCAAACCGCTCAACGAACTCGTCAGACAGCAGCGCTTCACTCATCACCTTGATAGCAACCAGACGATCCAGCGATTCTTCTCGCGCCAGATAAACTCGGGCCATCCCTCCGACACCAAGTTCCTGTTTGAGTTCGTAACCAGGGAATGGTTGCGAGAGCGCTACGACTTGTGTCGTGTCATCGTTGCCGTCCATACGCAATTCGTCCGGTGAGTACCTGCAACCCATATTAGGTGAGTCCCCGTCACACGGCTAGGACAACTCTTGCCCCGCGCACGGCGAATTGGTAACTGATTACTGCGTACGCACCGCAACACTTGTCGACCCACGCACAACATTCTCCTGTTCAAATAACACCCGTATTCGATTATTGGCGGGATCGAAATCCACAGCCCCCGATCCGCCAATAAACACCGAAAACGTAGGCGTTGCGTTACTAGAGATCGAACTCGACACACTCGCGGAGGGCGCTGCCAAACACTGCCCGTCGGCTGGATTAGTTTCACAAACATTGAGCGTGATAGGCAGCGACGGATTGGTAGCTTCCGCCCGAACGTTCAGCGTCGCAGATGAACCGACGTTAACAGACGCTACCGCAAACGCAGCGGCCCCGTTAGCACCCGGAATATTCGCAATTCCATCACCTGAAGCTGTAGCGACTAGCGCGATAAGATCAGGTACAGGCGTGTCTGAACCGGACATCAAGAGCGTATTCACGCCATTCAAAATGAACGCAGTGTCGGTGTTGCCGCAATCAAAGCCCAGTTGCACTTCTGTCGGCGCAAACGGTGCCGTAGGTGTAAAGCCAAACACAAAGCTCTGAAAGCCGTTGCCTGCAATACTGACAGGCGTATTCGGCGTGCCAGTAAGCTGGTTGGTTGTCGAGTCAGAGGTTTGATAGAAGAACTGCGCGGGTACGTTGGTAAGCGGTGAAATAGTACAACCGTCAATCGGCGTGCCGGCAGTATTCAATATGGTTGCAAAGGCAGTCGCCTGTGTGCCCAGCTGCACCGAGCGACTACCCGGCAATACGGCTGATGCCGGACGCGAGGCTGCAGCGCCGGCGCTAACCACAATAACGCTAGAGACAGCCGCGTTGTTGTCGTCATCGCTGTCGGCACTACTCCCCACCGCACTGACAGCACTGGTTACTGTGCCTACGGCCGTTGGCGTAACCGGTACGACCAAACTGACCTGACTGCCACCGTCCACGCTGCCGAGCATGCAGGTCACCTGATCACCAGCGACCAGACAGCTCCCCTGACTGGTAACAATGGTACCCAACGTGACGTCTTCAGGAATCGTGTCTGTAAGGATTACGTTTTCAGACGAATCCGACCCCAAATTGCTCACTGTGACGTTGTAGTTAAAGGTTTGACCAACGCTTACGCTTTGCGCGTCAGGCTGCTGCTCAACGACCAGGTTCACATCCGGAGCTCCGGTAAAGGTGCCACGGCGATAGATCACGCCAAAGTCGGCGTCTGGCAAAAACACCTCCGGATTTCCAACGGGTGTCAGTCGATCCGCCGCCAGCGGCTGACGCAACAAAGTAAAATCTGTGGGCACCGAGGGATCAAACTGGGAGTACACAATCGCGCTATCATCGCCTGTGTAACCTGGTACACCAAAGCCTGATTGAATCAGCGCAATGGGGGATCCCTGACCGGTTTCCAGATCAACTGCGATAACCGTTGACTGTCCCGTGGTTTGATCGAAGGCGTCAAAGGTGAAGAACCGATCCGATGCCTGGCTAATGGTTGGGAATGTAAGATCAACGCCAGGCACGGGTGGCGCTAGCGAGAGCGTGCGGCCGGTAGCGAGATCCAGGCCAAAAATGCTCCACAGCGCAACCTGCGAGCCGTCCCCCAGATTGATGACGTTGAGCCCATCATAGATCAGGAGCCTGCCGTCGCTCGTAAAGTCCATCGCATCAGCAAACGCTACCGTATTAGTTGCAACGCCATCGAGCGCTGGGGCGGTCAATTCAAATGAGGCATCCTGCGCCGTCGCTAGATTAGACACGTTAATGCGGTTATCTGGGTTACCGTTTTGGTCCAGAAGGATAAACGAGAGGAAAGTGCCGTCTGGCGTCAACGCAACCTGATGCACGGTACCCGCAAAGCCGAGACAGGTTTCAATTTGAGAACCATCGGTGGGAACCATGCACAGATCATTCAGCGAGTCGACAAAGGCGACAAAGCTGCCATCGCCGCTCACAACCGGGCGCCTGCCTTGGGCGATATCAAAGAACGAGAGCTGGTTACCAAGCTGTGCATCGCCGAGAGACTCTTCTCGTCGAATAAGAAATGCAGCATTCACATTCGGATTGAAGCTCACCGCAATGGTTGCATCGGGACCATCTACCTCAGGAAAAGGCGTGGGCCCGGGCGATTGAGGCGAATCAAAGATTTCCACGGTATCAAAGGCGTCTCGTGCAGCGGCAACTTGCGGAGCACTGGCACCAAATATTTCTTCTGCCGCGCGAATAACAGCGAGTCGCGCATCGATAAACTGAGAATTTTGGGTAAGGTGCACCGTAAATGCTCGAAAAAAGACGCGCTCGGCATCGGTAATACCCACAGCGTTAGGCAACCCAGCAGCGTACAAATAGAAGGCATGGTTGGGGATGCTGCTGTTGACATGTACCCCTCCGTTGTCCTGATTGGTGCGCACGAACTGACTCATATTCATGGGGTAAACGACACCTAGGGGGCTCATGAGTGAATTCGGATTTTGCATGTTGCGCTGCAGGTTGGTGTTCGCGAACTGGTCGCCAATCACCCACTCAATGCTGCCATTTGTGCGCTGTTGCACCAAAGTGCCCATGATGTCTGCAAAAGATTCATTCAAGGCACCGGACTGATCCTGATAAACCAGGTTAGAAGTATTGTTCACTACGCCATGCGAAAGCTCATGGCCCACCACATCCAGGGCACCAGCAAACACGTCACCGTCGCCAAAGAACATCGCCTGCTGAGCAGAAACAAAAAACGCGTTTCCAAAGTTTTGTCCTACCCGAACCGTGGCCGTGATTGACGAGCCCTGATTGTCAAGACTGTTGAGACCGTGGCGCTCAAGAAAATAGTCGTAGGTTTCGCTGAAACCAAACGATGCGCTTACCGCGTCAGGTATCCAGCCGCCGTTGGCCGAGCCGTTGGTCACGTTGTTTTGCGGAATCGGATCACGAAACGGATCGCCCGGCTGATTGCCAGCATCCAGAATGATAATGCCGCCGCGAGTCGTCGATGCGCTCGGGGGAGTAGAGGCTGGGTCAAACATCTGCTTTGAGGTATCAACCATGAAAAAGTTGCCGCCCTGCTGAAACACACCCACATTTCGGGTGATACCAAAGCTATCAGCCCCGCTGCCAGGGGTGCCCATCGTGTAGACCTCATTATAAGCGTTCAACACCACACCGTTCGTCGCGTCAATGTGCACCCGCCAGCTCTGATCAAGCCCTGCATCCACCCGAAATGCCCAGGCCAGTCGCGCTCCACCTGCTTTCCGGGGAACGATCAGTGTTTGACCCGGGCCATGTACCGCAGGCGTAGCCGCCAGCGGTGAGCTGTCGTCTACACGTTGCGCAACCGCCGCAAGTGCGAGCTTTGCAGCAGCGGTGTCGCTAATCTGCGATAGCGTAAGCAGTTTACGCGGCGACGGATTGTAGGCGCCATTCACAAGATCGACGCCGCCCGCCGCATCAAGATGTACGCGCAGGTTAGAGGCCCAGACCGGCACGCCGTTGTAGCTTTGTTTGAAGTTAAGATGAGTGCGTCCAAGCGCATCGGTGCTTTCGCGAGTCAGTGTTAGCTCAGCGTCGGGATCGTTGAGCAACAGTAATGCCGCGTTGTCGCGCAGAAAGGCACGTGCGGTTTGCGCGGGACTACCAACGCTCAGTTGCAAAACTTCGTTTCCCGCTGTGCTAAGAGCGCTCAGGCCACCACTTTGTGACCCTCGCTGTGCACGCAATTCTCGTGGCGTGCCAGAGGCTGATAACTTGATTGAAAGCCCACCCGCCAAACGCTGGTGTAAGCGATTGATAGCCTGGTGCTGACTGAAACTAAGGGCTGCGCGGCCATGGGCATTAGCACCAATCTTTTTGTTCCGCCCCGCGGTAGCAGTGCTGACACTGGCGGCTGCGGCGCCGGGCAGGCGCTTTAGATTCTGCGCAGACACACTGTTACGCGTCGGCGCTGTATAGCTCCCGGATTTGGTACCAAGGTTCGCAACAGCGGCCCGTAACGCATCACCGATTTGACGAACCTGGGCCGAGGGCTGCGTTGCCGTTCCGACCTGGGGCCCAGCGACCGCACCAAGCTGTTCTCGGGCTTCGGCTTGCGCCTGAGCCTGGGTTTGACTGTTAATGGTCAACCGCTCAAGCATGGCATTGTCGGGTTCGGCTGCAACGCTGTTACCCGCCAAAAACAGTATAGCCAATAGCGTGGTACTCAGCGGATTCTTAAGCCCTAGCTTCATGCCGGATGCTCCTTTCTTGATGGAGTGATGTATAGGATTCAGTTGGTTACTGGTTACGCGCCTGGCAATCTCATTGCCCGGACAGCGCTAGGGGAGTCGAACGCAGTTGCGCCAGCGAATCGCCATGCAGCAGCAATCGCTGACCGTTAATCGCGTTCACAGCAGCGTCAACTTGCCAAACCAGCTGGGGTCCGAAGACCAGGGGCCGATTGCCCCGTTGGGGTACAAGGTATGCAAGTTCCGCCGGACAGGACGCGCAATTGTTGGAGACCCCTGGAACAAGAACGGCCGCGGCCGCACGAGCAGCCTCAACCGTTGTGCCAGGCTTCGCGCTCATCCCTTGTGAGGTAGCGACAAAATCACCACTGATTTCGGTAACCTCGCCTCGGCCGTTCAAGTGCACTCGAAGCTGCTGGCCCAACAGGGGAATGGTTTTGTAGTGCTGATCGAAGCGCACCAGTGTCAGGTTGGGCGCAACGTTGTCTACGCTGCGCAATTGCAGTTCTTCGGCAGCATTTTCGAGCCTGTGCGCTTCGGGATGATCCAAGAGCCATCGCATGGCGACATCAGCCGACCCATTCAAGCTCTTCTCCGCAGGTGGAGAGCCTCCAGGCTGAGCATTGCCAGACATCGCAGGCTCGTTGCCGCTTGAGCAACCCACCAGCCCGATACAGAGCGCACCCACGCACACACGCAACCGCAGGAACGCGCCGCTAAAGGATTGCCCGCCCCTACTCCCATTCATAGTTTTATCCCCAATCACCTCATCCACTCGGTACTTACTTACTCCCCTATGCGCAATTTCTGCTGATTTAGGTTCAATTATTTCCGTAAGTTTGGGGCAAATTTGGTGCGCTGATCGAACACATAAAAGGACTGAACTAAAACCCGCACTGATTCACCATGCGGTCAGTACTTCATAACAAGTTGGCAATTCCCTGACCCGATCCGCTGCGACCTCGCGCATAAGCAACCATGACAAACACTGTTCACATGAAAACCACCGCTAGGTTTACCCGCTACTGCAGCGCCCTGCTGTTCGCGACATGCACCCTGGAAGCAGAGGCTGCTGACAACCCCCGCATCGCTTTCGACTACGATCTAACCGTGGCAGCAGGCAGCTTTGCGGCCTTGCCGACGCCTCCGGATTGCCAGCGGGTGGTGTAACGTTGCTTCTGCAGTTCGGCTGGGCCTAAAAGTGATCCTGCTCACGAACAGTGGAGACATTGATTTGCACGACTCGCAGATCTAGAGCTGGAGCAGCAAAGCGCGCTAAGCCGAGTGTTGACCGTTTCTCGCAGCAGCTTCTATGCCTGGCAACCGCAACACAGAAGACAACGAGGAGAACCTATGACCACTCCGGCAACGCAGAACGCAATTCCTGCGCCGAACTTTGCCAGCGTTGTCGGCTGCCTGTAATGGTCACCGGAAAACGAATTCGGCGCGCATCACCCCACGCGGTTTGCTCAACCCACGAATCACGATCTGCCTCTGACTCGGCAGTGAACTTAGTGCCCGGCGCACTTCTAGCGCTTTGCATCAACAGCGCAGCCGTGCGCGCAAGAGACAACCGAGCGCTAAGTATTTTGCCGGTACGCTCGCGCAACCTGAGCGCTCGAACAACCGCCGCCGCCATCAAATAACCCGTGGCATGATCCAACGCCTGCACGGGCAATGGCGTTGGCTTGTCGGCGCCGGCTTGCTGCTTGCCATGATGCGCAATGCCGCAACTCATTTGCACCAGCGAATCGAACCCTCGTCGACCTGCCCAGGGCCCGCTAAAGCCGTAGGCGCACAGCGAGACATCCAGCAGAGTGGGGTTGATGGCCAATCGTTGCGCGCGGGAGTAGCCGAGATTCTCCAGAGCACCGGGTCGATAGCCGTGCACAACCACATCAGCGCCCGCCAACAAACTCTCGAAGCGAGTGCGGTCGGCCGGCTCGGTCAGATTCAGCGCAGCACAGCGCTTGCCCAGTGTCACTTCGGGTATGACACCCGGCTCCTCCCAGATTGGCGGGTCTATGCGCAGTACTTGTGCCCCAAACCGGGCGAGAAAGCGGGTGGCGACAGGACCGGCCAGAACGCGCGTGAGATCAAGCACGCGCAGCCCCTGCAGCGGGTAGTGTTGATTGAAACCAGGAACCCCCTCAGCCCCGCTCCACTCGCCGTCGTCTTGCCAGTGAATCAACGGTTCGTTTTCAATCGCAGCACCCTGTGGGTGTGCCAGCCACTCAGCTTGACTGCGCATGGCGGCGGCGCAACCGCCGGCGGCGACCACGGCGCTCTCCAGTTTGTCTTTGTTCCAGTTGCGCACCCGCGCCGCAACTACCGTTTTTGTCAGTGCCGGCTCGTTTGCCATACCCAGAGCCTTAAGCGCCGCTTGCCGATGATGCGGAGCATTGGTGTGCAACTTGATCCAGCCGTCAGCTGTTGGATAGTCGCCAGCGATGGCGTCCCAGGGGTTCGGCATTGCCCATCCTGTCGGGCGCAGCGACCAGTCGAACCACAGCGACGCCAGTCGACGATCGATCTGCGCTGTGAATGGCTGGGTTGCAGAGTCTGTTCTGTGGTTCTGCAGCGCGGCAACTTCAGCGGCAGCCGCTCCTATTGAGGCGGCAGCGAGATCTGTTACGGCGTACCACGCTGGCCACTCGCCCTCCCCCTGTTCGTGCCAGACGTCTTGCGAGCCCGACACGCCTTGGAGTGACGCCGCACCTAAGGCTGCGAGAATAGCTTCGCTGAAACTCAAAGCGCCTACCCCGGCATCTTGAGCGCGTCAGCGAACACCACTGCCTTGCCAGAAAATTTCACCACCACCGCAATGGGGTAAGGCCTGCCTTTAACCGTTATCAGATAGCCAGACATGCAAAGAACCTCAGTGAAACTGTGTAGTGGTCAGTATAGCGAATAGAATCAGTGAACCGCCCCTAACCCGCCTGCAACCCACCATCCACAACAAACTCCGAACCCGTACTATAAGAGCTGTCGTCGCTGGCCAGATACAGCGCGAGTGCCGCCACCTCACTGGATTGCGCCACCCGACCCAGAGGCACACCACGCGCCATCCGCTCAGGCTCGGTAGGTATCTGCCGCATCATGTCGGTTTCAATCAACCCCGGATGAATGGAGTTAACCCGCACACCGCGTCGGCCTAACTCAATGGCTGCGGTTTTGGTCATGCCCCGCACGGCCCATTTTGACGCGCCATAGGCAAAGGTGCCCGCCGTACCCTGCAAACCTGCTAGCGAAGAGATGTTGACGATGCTGCCGGAGCCGGCGTCTCGCATGGGTTCGGCAACGGTTTGCATGCCAAGGAAGGTGCCGGTGGCGTTGATGTCCATAACCAGTTGGTATTCCTCAAGCGAGGTTTTGCGCATGGAGTTGGTGCGAAAAATGCCGGCGTTGTTGATGAGCACATCGATGCGGCCGTGAGTTTTGGTGATCTCGGCAACCAAGGTTTTCCAGCCTTCAGCGTCGCGAACATCCAAGTGGCGGTAGGTGCCGCCGACGCGTTTGGCCGTGGCTTCACCTTCGTCGTCTAGAACATCGGTTAGCCAAACAGTAGCGCCTTCTTTGATGAAGAGGTCAGCTTCTTCAGCGCCTTGGCCGCGGGCGGCGCCGGTGATTAGACAGATTTTGTTTTTTAGTCGGTCCATGAGGTCTCCTTGGGCTAGATGACAGCGCGGTTCTTAATTGCTTGTTAGCCGCGTACGAATCGCGCCGAGTGCCGCATCTATGTGCTTGTGATATTCAGTCTCCACGGCGGCCGGTGCATTGCTGTGCAACGCGATCACGAGATTGTTTTTTGGGTCTACCAGAATCTGCTGCCCAAAAATGCCCCGGGCGGAATAAGCGCCGTTACCCGACAGCCACCAAAGGTACCCATAGCCAGCAAAGCCTTCAGACGGTGCAATGGATTGCGCCATCCACCCCTCGGGCAACACGCGCGTGCCGTCTGCCAGCTGCCCATCACCTAAGGCAAAGAGCCCCACGCGAGCGTAATCGCGCAAGGTGGCCGAAATACAGCAACCGCCCAGTTCACCCGCGCCAGGGCCGCCAAGAATCCAGTCGGCATCCGCTTCCATGCCAAAGGGCTGCCAGATTTTGTGGGTAAGGTAGGTTGCCGCGTTGTTGCCAATGGCAGAGCGCAATATCTCCCCCACCAAATTGGTTTCAGCCGAGTTGTAGTTAAACTTGGTGCCGGGTTC
>JALZVT010000117.1 GCA_023300545.1 Pseudomonadales bacterium | reverse complement strand
CTGGGTATTCTGAAAGCCGGTGGTGCCTATGTGCCGATTGACCCGACGTATCCGAGCGATCGCATCGCGTACATGCTGGCCGATTCAGCGGTGTCGATTGTGTTGACGCAAACATCGCTACAAGCCAGTCTGCCGACCACCGGTCAACACCGTGTTTGTTTGGACGATGGTCCCATCTTGAGCACTCAGTCTACAGAGAATCTCAACGCTGATGTGCTAGGGCTTGCGCCTTCACATCTAGCGTATGTGATTTATACCTCGGGTACGACAGGCATGCCTAAAGGGGTATTGATTCCGCATTGTAATCTGAGTGCGTTACTGGGGAGTGTATGTCGTGAGTTTCCATTGGATACTGATGATGCTATGCCCTTATTAGCTTCTTCGTCTTTTGATATTTCTTTGTTTGAGTTGTTTTTACCGCTATTAAAGGGTGCTCGTAGCATTTTGCTCACTCGTGATGACGTAATGGACGTGCCTCGTTTACATGAGCGGCTACAGACGTGCTCTATCGTTCATGCGGTGCCAAGTTTGATGGACTCTTTATTAACCTATGACCAAGAGCAGAAAGCATCAGGTTGTGACTTATCGGGTATCAAGGCCTTTTTTGTAGGTGGGGAGCGTGTACCGAGGGATTTGTTAAGCTCTGTTTCCAGAGCGTACGGAGCCGCAGACATTATCGAGTTTTATGGCCCCACTGAAGGGACAATATTATCGAGTTTTCATCGCTACGAAGAAGATGGTGTTTCAAGCATTGGCCGAGTGTTTGGCCATACAAAGGTCTATTTATTATATGGCGCTCAGTACCCCGTTCCCTTGGGTGTGACAGGTGAAATCTATATTGGCGGTGCGGGCGTAGCTAGGGGGTATCTGAACCGTCCTGATTTAAGCTCTGAGAAGTTCATTCCTGATCCGTTCAATGATGACCCTGATGCCCGCTTGTATAAGACGGGTGATTTGGGTTGTTGGAATGCGGACGGCACGATCAACTTTTTGGGTCGCAATGATCATCAGGTTAAGATCCGTGGTTTTAGGATTGAGTTGGGCGAGATTGAGTCACAGTTAAGAAAACAGGACGAGATTGAAGACGCGGTGGTGGTGGCTTATGAGGATGAAGATAAGCACCAACAGTTAGTGGGCTATGTTGTGCCTGCCACAGCGCAAGAGGATGACGAAGTCTTTAATCTTGAGTCGGTTCGACGTGTCTTAAAAGACACCTTACCGGAGTACATGATTCCGAGTGAGATCATCCCATTAGAATCCCTTCCGTTAACGCCCAATGGTAAGTTGGACCGCAAGGCATTGCCAGCGCCGGATGGGAGTGGTCTAGCGCGTAAAGAATATGAAGCCCCACAAGGGGAACTTGAAGAAGCCTTAGCCGAGATCTGGCAAGCGCTACTCAAGGTCGAGCAAGTGGGTCGCTGGGATAGTTTCTTTGATCTGGGCGGGCATTCCTTATTGGCGGTGCAACTTGTTTCTCGCGTGGAGCAACAGCTCCAACGTGCGCTGAGTCTGAAGAGTCTGTTTGAATCCCCCATGTTAAGCGAATTGGCGGCGCTCTTAGCGACGGGTGCAGCCTATCAGTATCTTGAGATCACACCTGCGGATCGCAATCAGCCGATTCCGCTGTCCTGGTCGCAACAACGCTTATGGTTTATTGCTGAACTAGACCCACAAGCCAGTCGTGCTTACCACATTCCAGTGAGTTTGCCATTGCGAGGCGATCTTAATATTGAGGCCTTGCAGCAGACCTTAAACACCTTGTTAGCCCGTCATGAAGTGCTGCGCACCACCTTTAGGCAGGTGGAGGGTGAGCCGGTGCAGGTGATTCATGCGAAGTCGGTGTTTGCGTTAACACAGGTGGATTTAAGTGATCTAGACGGTAAAGAAAAAGCCAGGCGTTTAGCCGAAGAGGAGGCTAAGGAGTCTGAGACACTGTTTGATATGGAAGCGGGCCCGTTAATTCGAGGCCGCTTGCTCAGCTTAGGTATCAATACAGAAGGCGACGCCGAATATGTGTTACTGGTGACGATGCATCACATTGTGTCAGATGGCTGGTCAACGGGCATTTTTGTTCGGGAAGTCAACGCCCTCTATGAGGCCTATACGCAGGGAAAAGAGAACCCCTTAGCGCCCCTCGAATTACAGTATGCGGATTATGCGCATTGGCAACGCACCCATCTGGTGGAAGAAACCTTAGCGGATCAATTGAACTATTGGCGTGATCAATTACAAGAAGCGCCAGCCTTATTGAGCTTGCCTTTGGATTACCCACGCCCTGCGGTACAGGGTTACCGAGGTGGTCATGTTGAGGTGGTATTGGATGCCTCTTTAACAGACCAGCTGCATCAGCTCGCCAAATCACAGGGGATGACCCTGTACATGGTGTTGTTGTCGGCGTGGAGTGTCTTATTGTCACGTCTGAGTGGTCAAGAGACGGTGGTTGTGGGTACGCCAGTGGCGAATAGGCCGAGGACCGAGTTAGAGGGCTTGATTGGCTTTTTTGTGAATACTTTGGCGATCAAATTTGATGTTAACGCCGATATCACAGTGGATGATTTTCTGTCACAGGTTAAGACACAAACCTTGGATGCCTATGGGCATCAGGATGTGCCCTTTGAGCAAGTGGTGGAGTCTGTTCAGCCGATGAGAAGTCTGAGCCACAGTCCTTTGTTCCAAGCGTTATTTGCCTTTGAGAATACACCGGAAAACGACGAATTGGTCTTGTCGGGTGTGACGCAAGGAAGGCTTCAGGCATTGCCCGGAGCAGTGGAACATCGAACAGAAGAGCAAGAGAATAATCAACTCCAGGCGCATTTTGACCTCTCGTTAACCTTGAGTGAAGTCATGGGAGATAACGGGCAGATTGTGGTGGGCGGCTTAAGCTATGCGACGTCTTTGTTTGATGAGAGTACGATTGCGCGTTGGGCTCATCACTTTAAGGTGTTATTGCAAGGTTTGGTCAGTGCTTTACCGACGCAAGCGTTACAAAGCATCCCTATATTGACGGAATCAGAGCGTCATCAACTGTTGGTGGAGTTTAATGATACTGCGGTGTCCTACCCCGAAGATACCTGTGTTCATGAATTGTTTGAGGAACAAGTTGAGAACTCGCCTGACTCGATTGCCTTGGTGTTTGAGGGAGAGTCGCTGACATACCAGCAATTAAACGAGAAGAGTAACCAGGTGGCGCACTATTTGGTTGCGCAGGGTGTGA
>JALZVT010000116.1 GCA_023300545.1 Pseudomonadales bacterium | reverse complement strand
CACCCGGATGTCTGTTATGCAGAGTTGTGCACGGCGGATGAGGTCGTGTTTGTTTTGCGGATTCGCTTCGAAGCAGAATTACCCTGTCGAGTGAAGTATTGGGGTTCCTATCCACCGCTGCCGGAAGGTGTGCAGATTCGGCCCTACACGCCAGCGGATGCGGCCGGTTGCGTGGCCCTCGAGCTTGCTTGCCCGTTTGAAAGCGATGACGGTGGGAAATGGAGCCTTGATCGTGGTGAACGCTTTGACGAATACCTGCAGTTAATGGCGCCGGTGGATGCCTGGGTGGCTGACTTCGGCGGCCAGATTGTCGGGTTCTTCTCCTGTGCGTTGCGCCCGATTCGACTGAATGATGAAGACTGCTATGGGGCGTATCAGCATCACTATCGGGTGCATCCAAAACACCGCGCAGGCAGCATCTCGATGGCGATTACCAACCATGTCGATGCGCGCCGCAGCTTCGAAAATTACGCAGTACCTTTTCCCTATTCGATGGTCGACCCAAACAACAAACACATGAAGTACATGGGGTTTCCGCCCGTTGATAAGGTTCGAATAGCCCGCATGTCGTTGTCGGTTGAACGCTTGGCCTTGCTGGCTGACGACGTTGCGTTAACGACGCCCTCGATCGAGAGGATTGCCGAGTTGATGGATTTAACTCACGGTGACCGCGCACTGTACCCGCGCCACGATCGAGCTTACCTTGATGAGCGCTGGTCTCGTACTGCGACTTTTAATCACAACAACTATCTGAGTACTCAGTCTGCATTTGTTGCACTGTGGGATGCGCAGGAGCTCAACATTATCGAAGGTAGCGGGGTGAGCGAAAAAACAGAAGTGCGCCGGCTGTCTTTTTTGTTCGATTACGGCTTTACGGCCGTTGCTGAACTATTGCCACTGCTGGCCCAGTTAGCCCAAACGCTGAACGCCGGCAAGGCTCCTGCAAGCGCGCTTGAGTCGACCACCCACCTGTGCCTGGTTTGCGATACGCGGGCGCCGGAGTATGCGCTGTTACAGAGGTTTGCCGATGACGAGGCGTTGCTAGCTCTGCACACACTGCCGTGGATTGTTGAGCCGCTGCAATCCAATGTGATTTATTGTGACGCTATCTATTGTTGAGGATGAACAGTGATTGAGGCGCAACCCACCGCAGCAGGCGCTCGCATAGTGTCGCTCGATGTACTGCGTGGTTTTGCACTGCTCGGTATTTTGCTGCTGAACATTGTGGGCATGGGTATGCTGTCTACTGCTTATTACAACCCGTTTGGCGGCGGAGCGGGTGCTGCTGTCAGTCAGCTTGATCTCAGGGTCTGGATGCTTAACGAGCTGTTTGCCGAGGGTGCAATGCGCGCCTTGTTCAGCATGCTGTTTGGTGCAGGCGTGGTCTTGTTCGCTGAGACTCGGTCAGCGCAACTGCACTATCGACGGACATTTTGGTTGCTGTGTTTTGGCTTGTTTGATGGCTACGTACTTCTTTGGGTGGGTGACATTCTTGTGGTCTATGCCATTGCTGGTGCTTTGTTGTATCAGGCGCGCAATGCCCCGGTGAAAAATCTGCTGTTGGGTGCTGCTGGAATTCTTACGCTGTTGATGCTGGTGAAATTTACGGCCGTTTGGAGTTTGGGTGAGGCGAAAAGTGAATATGAGCAGCTGGCCGCTACCGCTGAGACGGCGGGCACAGTACTTACCGCAGAGCAAGAGACATCGGTGGCGGGCTGGTTGGATTTCAAGGCAGGTGGAATTCTGGACGAGCAAAAACAAGCGCAAGAACTGGCTGATCGAGGCTCGAGCTACATCGGGGTGTTGAGCTGGGCGGCGACCTATTTCACTGAAGCTATTTTGGTTGGTGTGCCCACATTTATGTTGTGGGATGCGCTCGCCATGATGTTGCTTGGAATGGCGCTGTTTAAACTTGGCGTATTGCAGGGCCTTCAGTCGCGCGGGTTTTATGCCAAGTTGGCCTGCGCAGGCTTTGCAGTCGGGTTGAGCATTAATGCTTGGGAACTGTGGCGTTCCGCCGCGAACGACTACGATCTTGTCACCACCTTCGCTTTCATTCAGCCCACTTACGATCTTGGTCGAACGGCAATGGCGCTGGGTTATATCGGGCTGCTGATTTGGTGGTGCAAAGGCAGCAGTTTCAAGGGTGTTCTTCAACGTTTGGCGGCTGTAGGCCGGATGGCGCTTACCAATTACCTAATGCACTCGTTGATTGCTCTGTTGATTTTCACCGGCGCTGGATTTGGTTTAGTGGGCACACTTGATCGCTGGATGTTGTATCCCATAGTGCTGCTGATTTGGCTCTTCCAGCTATGGTTTAGTCCTTGGTGGTTGGCGCGCCATGCACAGGGTCCATTGGAAGCGCTATGGCGTCGACTTACCTATCAAACCTAGACGCAACCCAGACCAGAGTTGACCCGCGCAGGTTCTGCGGCGTCGCTCGCCATGGCCCGGTCAGCTTGGCGATCAGGTAGTGTGCGGGAATCAATAACGACCACCACCAATCTGCGCTAAATCGTCGGTTATCCGTGCGCCAGCGCCGATACCCGTGTTGCATCCAATACAACACTTGTTCCCACTCTTCGAGTGCAGCGTAGTGCAGGCCAGCTCTGTGCAGGTTGAAGTGCTGTTCAATGTAGGCGAGGCTCTGGTCGTTCCAGCCAGTGACGTGATGAGGAGGGGCGTTCAGCGCAAAGTTTGTGAGCCCCGTTATGTAGCTGTCGCTGTTGGGTGCGCCCAGTAGCAGATGGCCACCGGGTTTGAGCAAGCCTAGCGCTTGTTCGAAAAAAGCCAACGGGTCAGCCACGTGTTCTATAACCTGAAAGGCACAGACCCAGTCGTAGCGATCCGAACTATTAGCGGCGTGTTCCTCGAGACTAGACGCCAGGATGATTGCGTTGGGCCCCATTTTTTTGGCATCACCTTCGGGAGCCAACCCCGTGAACATGGCCTCTGGCACATGCTCAGAAAAACGCCCATCGCCACAACCAATGTCGAGAACTGTTTCTCCTGGTTTGATCAACTCGGCTGCAACGCTATATTCGAACTTTCCAACGGGCTGATACCAGGGCTGGTTCGTGAGCTGCTGGTAGAAGTTGAGGCTGCCGGTAACTGGCGGAGAAAAGAATTCCAAGCCGCACTCGGCGCATGTATATCGACCTATCTCATCTACTCCCCGGAATTCTGCGCTTGTGTCGATGTCCAATTCTCGTTGTGCCGCCGCTGATAGAATAGCGATAGGCACGCTTTCTTCGTGCCGAGTGGTGTGCTGCACGTTTAATGGACAGGCGCTAGCGCTGAGGCTAATAGGCGGCTGTACTGATGGCTGGCGAATAATGGTGACAACCTGAGCTGAACAGGAAAAGACGTTTGAAGATATATCAGATTTTTTGACAAACATCGCGACAACTTTGTTGGGTTGCCTTTTGTTCGGTTGCCTATGGTTTGTTGATGCCGCTTTCGCTCTGCTGTAACAGGGTCGTAAACGCATCGAGTTCGTTGAGTAGATCAATGTACTGCTGGGGCACGTTGTATTCGGTCAGCGTGTCGCTCAGTGCGGTGCGCACCAGTTGCGGGTCGTTGCAGGTTTTGCTGAGCGTTTGCAAATCATCAAGCGCCTGGGAGTTTTGAAATGAGCTCACCAAACGCGTCAGGCTGAACAGCACCGAGGCGCGTTCCAGTATGCTCAGTTTGCCGTTTTCAGCGGCTTTCTTGCCGGTGTTTTCGAGTCGGTCCCAGATGTCGCTGGTGGAGGTTCTGAATTCACTCAGTGCGGCATCGGTGCGGGGTTTGATCCAGTTGGCGGAACAGACTTCTTCCGGCCGGGGAGTGCTGGCGCAACCAGCTAGCAGTAGTGTGCACAGGCTGGCGGTTAAGAGCCTCTTGGTGATCGGCCACTTGGTGATCGAATAAAGGTGTGTGCGCATTAGTAGTTCCAACCCAACAGGTTCCAGTAGTAAAGCGCTGATGACAGCGCGGCAAAAATTAGTATCAGCCATAGGTAACGCCAGCGCGCGCCGCCCTTGCAGGCTTCTGCACGCCAAACCGGTATGAGCAAGAGCGCTGAGAGCGCGGTGCAGGCGGCTCCGAGGATCGCAAGGGTTAGCGCAACTGGCGTTCCCGGTGGCGGAAAGTCAAAAATCACGCGGTTCATATCGAGCCCGCTGAGTGCGACAGCCAAGGTGATAACAAAGCCAAGAAATGCGGTAGCCGCCAGTGTGATGCTGCGTTTGCCCCACAGTGCGGCTCCTGTCACGGGTTGATGTCGATTGCGAATGGCGTTGATCAGCGTGAAGAGTGCAGCTAGAAGAGCGATGAGGATCACGCTCTGGTGGGTCGATGCCTGTTCCAGAAACCTGACTTTTTCGAGCGCCATCATTGGCAGGCCACTGATCAGCGCCTGAGTAACGTTTCCCTCTGCGTCGGTTTTGAAGATGAGCTGTTGTTGTTTGTCGACCTGCTGGAATACCCAGGGTTCAATTTCCGTAAACTGGCTGCGGAGCCTGCCGTTTGGAATGTGGATGCTACCTTGCTGGGCCAGCGGCAAAATTGCTATATCGCCAGCCAACGACTGGATGGCTTCTAGTTTGCTGTAAGAGCGACGGGTTAGGCGGTAGGCGCCTGCCAGTGCGCTGATGCGTTCTGCACTGCCTTTGGGTGGCTCTGCAGGAATGTTGATGGGCGTTTTTGGGTAGAAGTAGTCGAGTACACCTTCAACAATCGGTTGGCGCGCTAGCGCGCCTTCGCTTGAGTTAAAGGAGACAAACAGACCAAATCGGTTTGTGGTGTCGAGCAGGAGCTCTGAATGAAAGCTAATGGTGCTGCCGGCGTGACCGATGAAGCGTTGGTTGTTGTGAACGGTTTCGTAAAAGCCGTGAGCAAAGCCTGGGACTCGATCGTCGTGGCTGTGCAGCCGCGAGTGCATGAGGCGAACGGTATCAGGCTGCAAGATAGTGACATTGCCGAACCGACCTTCATTCAAATGCGCCATCATGAAATTCGTGATGGCGCCCGCGCTGGCAGACAGCGCGCCTGCTGGCCCAAAGTTTTTGATGAATTCAAAACCGAACGGTGTGTTGGCCCCGTTTGCGACCACATAGCCTGTTGCCATGTCGTAGCCCAATGCACCAGGCAGAGGTTCCTCGAAGCTCGCCTGAGTCATTTTTAGCGGTGTAAAAATGTTGTCTTGCACGTATTGCTCAAACGACACCCCCGACACATTTGCCACTATCAATCCGGCAAGGGCGGTGCCCCAGTTAGAGTAGGCGGTGAGGGTGCCGGGCTCGCGAACCTGGCTTGGCATCCATTTTTCGAGCGCCTGAGCCAGGCCAATGTTGTCGCTGGGCTCGTCACCCATTAGGTAACCTGCGGCGCCGTCTTCTAGCCCAGGGGTGTGCGTCAGGAGGTGAGTAAGGGTCAGTGGAATGCCGTAGCGATTGGGCAGCTTGAACTGGGAAACGTAGGTGCCAGCGTCAGCGCTGAGATCGAGCTTGCCTTGCTCAACCAACTGCATGACGGCCGTCCAGGTAAACAGCTTCGAAACAGAACCGGGGCGAAACAGGTGTCGATCAGGGTCGACTGCGGTGCCGGTTTTAAGGTCTGCCATGCCGTAGCCCTTGGTCAGCACAGGGCGATTGTTATGAATGAGCGAGAACGTAGCGCCTGCCAGCTTGTGGTTAGCGAACTGCGCGGCCATCAGACCATCGAGATAAGCCTCAAAATGTTGAAAGCGATCACGGTGTGGGGCGAATGACGCCGGTTCAGACGATTCCGCGGAAACCGGCCACGACAGCACAAGCAATAAAAAAGTCAATCCTGACAGGTACTTGAGCATGGTGTGGCGGCTTCACTGGGGGAATATGAGTTATGTTAGCCGAAAAGGTGAAGATCGGTTGAAATTGGCGCATTCGACGCTTGATTTGTGCCGCGCGGTCCTTAGAATAGCCGCTTCTTCCGTCTTAGCTCAGTTGGTAGAGCAGCTGACTGTTAATCAGCGGGTCGCTGGTTCGAGCCCAGCAGACGGAGCCACTCCTTTCAAAGACTTACCTCCTTTGTCGCCAAATTCTTAATCCCTCATGTGGGGATGTGGTGGGATTGTCGAGCCCTGTAAGCCGCAAAACGCGCCCCTGTAGTTGTAACCTTTTAGACCTGATCTCGATGTTCTCTGAACATCTGTGCGGCGCGTCACGCCACACTCTTTTCCCCAGTGACGCTCGTCTGCTCAATCTGTCGATGTTCCTCGTATTCTCATCTATCCCCATCAAGTCGCAGCGCGCTAATGGTACGAATACTCCTACTGCTCGGACTCATCTGTCTCGTCGGTTGCAGCACTACATCTGTCCCTAGCTACTACAGTGCAACTCCTCAGCGCAGCGGGTCGGGCGATGCACTGCTTCCCGACGGCAGTCGCTACACGGGCAAATTCAAGAGTGGTCTGTTTCACGGCGTTGGAAAATTGATCTACGCCAGCGGCGATGAGTACGAAGGACAGTTTGTTGCGGGGCTTTTTCAGGGTCAGGGAGAGTTTTCGTCGATCTCTGATTGGCAGTACAGCGGTAGCTTTCGCGCCGGGACATTTGACGGTGCTGGCAGCCTGGTGCGTGCTAATGGTGACAAGTACAGCGGTCAATTCAAGGACGACCTGATGCATGGCACAGGTCGCTATCAGAGCGTCGATGGCGCGATCTATAGCGGTGAGTTCGCGAAGAACCAGACGGTCCTAGCCGGTGTCATTGAGTATGAGGACGGCTCCCGCTACGACGGCGAATGGGCGGACTGGGCGCCATCGGGCGAGGGTGTCTACACAGACGATGACGGCACGATTTACACAGGCCCCTTTGTCAGCGGTACTCCGCAGGGCGGCTTTGATATTCGCTATGCCGATGGCTCACACTTTCGTGGCGAGATGACAGACTGGTGGTCACGCGGTGAGGGCGTGTTTACGGCTACAAACGGCGACCAATACACCGGCAATTTTTCCTCCGAGCGCTACTCCGGCCAGGGTATTTTGCGAAAGGCTGACGGTGTCGTGTACGAGGGCGAGTTTCGCAACGGTGTTTATCACGGTGCAGGTACTCTAAGTTGGGTATCAGATCAGGGGCCCAAAACGCTCTCCGGGCCCTGGTATAGAGGCAAGTATCAGGGGTTGGATCGAGCGGACTATGTGGCCCAAGGTATTGCTGCGCCAGATGCAGAGAACCTGATGTTTCATCAGCAGCAACTGCTCGATGCCGCGCTGAACCAGATGCAAGCCTCTACGCCAGGAATAGCCAACAACTTCGCCTTGACCGTCGCTGGTCACGGGCGGCAAGACGTGTTTCGCAAGGAGTCGGAATTAGCGCGCGTAACCATCGCCCAGCAATTCGATACAGCGAATCGAACGTTGTCGCTGGTAAACCATCCGCGCGCGGCTCTGGATCAACCCCTGGCAACCACCACAAACCTTCGTTATGCCCTCAATGAAATCGGCCAGAAAATGGATCGCGCTGAAGATGTGCTGTTTTTGTTCCTTACCAGTCACGGCTCTAGTGATCACAAGCTGTCATTCAATTTGCCCGGTGAACCTATGCAGAGTTTGAGCGCACAAGCGCTGGCGCAAATGCTGGACTCCGCCGACATTCGCTGGCGCGTGATAATGGTCTCCGCCTG
>JALZVT010000115.1 GCA_023300545.1 Pseudomonadales bacterium | reverse complement strand
GAGGAGTACAACCTGGATACCAACAACAGCGAAGACCGGAACTGGGTGATCGTCGGCGCCGACGGGGGTATCGGTGGTGCTTTGCTGAATGCCCTGCTACTGCAACGATCCGCTGCAACCACAGCCAGTGCTGGCGGGCAGATCATCGCCACTGCTCGGCATGCAGCGAGCAGCATTGTGCAACGCCTGCACTGGCTGCAACTCGACTACGAAGACAGCAGTGGCGAAAGGCTCGCGGCAACGACCGATGGCCTTGTTGATCAGATCGATACACTCGTGATCACAACCGGCCTGTTGCATGCGCCTGGCTTGGCACCCGAAAAAAATATCGGATCTCTCACCACAGCAAAAATGCAGAGACTGTTTGCAGTCAACGCGGCGGGCCCACTGCAAACGTTGGCGCGATTCACGCCACTACTCAAACGTTCCCAACAGCCGCGGGTAATCATTCTCTCAGCCCAAGTAGGCAGCATTGCAGACAACCAACTGGGCGGCTGGTACAGCTACCGAATGGCCAAAGCAGCGCTCAACATGGGCATAAAAACCGCCGCCATTGAGATCGCGCGCTGGCGGAATTCCCCCGTTGTGGTTGCCGTTCACCCCGGAACCACCCACTCAAAACTGTCGAAGCCCTTCGTGCAGCGGCGCAAGGCTCCGGTGCAAAATGCCGAGACCGCAGCACAGCGCCTGCTTGCGCTGGAGAACAGCCTCGTACCGACTCAACACGGCAATTTCCTCACTCTCGAGGCACAGCAACTGCCTTGGTAAGCAAAGCCATGCACGACAGCTATCACCCCATCGAGGCAAGCTCAGGCAACTGGTAGACCCACAGATCTCCCCGTACACTCATCAGCAATCACTTGTGTCGGGAACTATACAAACTATGAAAAACGCAGTTGTCACCGGAACCAACTCCGGCATTGGCCTCAGTACGTGTATCACTCTAGCCCAGTCTGGATACCGGGTGTTTGCGGGCATGCGCAACACCGCAAAGGCAGATGATTTGCTGGCTGCAGCAAATGCTGCTGGCGTTGAAGTGACGGTTTTGCAACTCGACATCACCAACGACGATTCGGTGGCAGCCGCCTTCGCCACAGTGAAAGAAGCCGGCCCCGTCGATCTGTTAGTCAACAACGCTGGCATGGGAGGTTCAACACCACTTGAGATCGTGCCCATGGCCGAACATAAGCAAATGTTCGAAACCAACTATTTTGGCACCGTGCGCTGCATTCAAGCTGTATTGCCAGAGATGCGCGAACGCGCCAGCGGTACCATCGTCAATATTTCATCGGTCGAAGGCCGTCTCGCCGTACCAGACCAGGCCGCTTACTCTGCAAGCAAGTGGGCGGTTGAGTGTATGAGTGAGTCACTGGCACACGAAGTTAAACGCTTTGGCATACGAGTGGTTATTGTTGAGCCTGGCGTCATCATGACCAAGATTTTCGAAAACTCAGCGCCTGCCACCCGCTACGATAAAACGTCGCCCTACAAAGACATCATGCGCCGCAACGGCAAAATGTTTGTGGCCGGGTTTAAGCAAGCGACGCCTCCAGAAGATGTGGCCGCTGTTATTCTTGAGGCCTGTGAAACAAAGACCTACAAGCTACGCTGGCCTGCTGGTGCTGACGCCCACGATATGATTGCTGGGCGCGCGAAAATGACCGATGAAGAGTGGGTAGATATGGGCGACGATCTTTCGGATCAGGAATACAACGATCTTTTTGCGGAGCGGTTTAATATTACGTTGTAGTGCTGGGTCGAAAGGTTAGGCGGGGGTCAGAATGAATTCTGACCCCTGTCTCTCAGCCTATTTCATCCCGGCGTTGGCTCAACGCCTGCAACGTCTTCTCGTGATCACCTACGACTCGCACCACAATGTGTTGCGCACCTTGCTCCACATAGCTGCGGATAAACTTAAGCACCTGCTCGAGGGGCCCGCCGTAGCACGCCTGGATCGTCCGCATCAACGCCGGATCCATGCTGTAGTAGTTTTGCAGATAGTCATTAACTGCTGCATCACCCTCAGCCTCCGTGTTCGCCACGGCAACGGTGAGATACAACGCCGTTGTGAGTTCGTTGCTGTCGCGACCCAGTTTCTCAGCGCTGGCCGCAAACAACTGCTGTCGGCGACCAAACTCCGGCGCATCGGGGCCTAGTGGAAACCACCCGTCAAAATATTTTGCGGCCCGCTCTATCCCTGGCTCGACCGTAGCCGCGAGCCAAATAGGCGGCCCACCTTTGGTGTAAGGCAGCGGCGCCAGCTGGGCATTGCCGAGCCGCCAACGACCGTCCCAATCAACACTCTTACCGCTCCAGAGTTCACGGCACAGTCGAAAGCCCTCAAGCAATCGACCCACTCGCTTTTCGAACGGCACACCCGCGGCAACAAACTCAGCGCGAATTGCCGGCGCATCCGCGGCAATACCCGCACCAACCACCAACCGCCCCTCACTGAGTTGATCAATGGTCGCTAACTGCTGCGCGAGCACAACCGGGTTGCGTAATGCCGGCAACAGCACAGCAGTACCCAGCTGCACATCTGGCACCACAGCCGCCACAGCCGCCAGCACCGTCAACGGATCGTGCCGGGGCCGCGCCAACAGACTGTCACCCACCCACAAAGAATCGAACCCAAGGTCTGCAGCGCGTTTGCCAAGATCTAGCAGATCACGGGCAGAATGATCAGCTGCCATCACTTTTTCGCGCGTGGGCAGTAAATAGCCGACTTTAGTCATAACTCACTAGCTCTCTGTTTGCGGGCGGTACCATATTGGTGAACTCCAGGCCATTTCTTGCACGGTATCTGGGTAGTCACCATTACTGCAGACTGCTGGTCGATTTTCTGCGGGCAGCTTTGCGCAATCATAGGTGTGCCAACGCGGCGATGGCGCCTCAAGCACACGCAGGTAGTAATACGCTGACAACGCCGCATCAAACGACTCGTCGGTATAGACACTACACAGTGATGATGCACCCGCAGCAGATTGCGCCATGGGCAACACAGCCGTATTTAACTTACCGTCAGCAGACACCCAACCTTTGATCAACTGCAACGCAACCAGGTCACCACCACTCGCGTCTTTGTTGGCGTGTGCCAGAAAGCGGGGTTTTTGTGTATCCCCAGCCGCTAAAGACGGTAGATCGCCGCCCATAGGCACACCGGCTGCGTAGCCCTGTGCATCCCGGTCATTCGCATCGCACAGCGATCCGGCAAACTCCCAGCCGGCAAATAGTCGGGGTGCAATTCGCGGCCCCGAAGTACCAAATACTTCGCGATTAAGCATGGCATCAAAAATGTCGTCACGAGTGTTCTGCTTGGCCCAAACGCCAGCCAAACCACCGGGATTGCCGTCGATACCACTTGTTAGTAGACCCGGTTGCAACCTAGCGGCGGAATTCGACTCGCCCGTCACCGCTCCCTGCCAACCGTTTTCTTGCACGCCACCCGGATTGGCTGAGTGCGTGTCGGTAGAGGCAATGATGCCGAGCTTAATCGGGTTCAAGCCAATCTCCTGCTCCTCGGCCAGCCCCACAACCAACGCCGAGCGCTGAAAATCTGTCGGATGCACGCAACCGGCACCGAGCATACCGTTGGAGCCTGTTTCGCCCGGCGCGCACTCTGTTGTCACTTCGCTCGCTTGTCCAAGCTTGAGCGACCCGCTGCTGAGATCCCGCGTGACGTAGGTTTTGTTTTCACCCATCCGCCGTACCGCCTCAACGTTGCATAGCTCATCGGGTGCGCCAAACACGCTACTCAAGCCATTGATACACTCCGAACCGCCCTTATGCTGAAAAATCTCCATGATCGGCTCTCTGCGCAATCGCGTTTCCGCATACGCACGCTTGGCCGCAACAGAATTTTCCAATTTCATATAAGGCGCCATTCGCCCGTTCGACAGGTTGGTGTTGTGGGGAATAGTGAGGTAATCGCATCCCGCCGCTTCATCACAGGCGACTTCCAAACCCGCCCACAGCTTGCTGTCGATGGGTGCATCGATATAACTCACTGGTGATGCGGGTACGACGTCGTTACGAAAAATCACGTTTCGATGATAGTTCGATGTACCTGGTGTTCCCGTGTATTCGTAAGCGACAAAGCTGGTGAAGGCGCAAGGGTCGTTCGCTGTGTTAGCGGCATCTTGAACATCTTGCCAAGGGCCCTTGGCAAACTCGGGACAGAGCGCGCCATCTGCACCACACACGGCAGCAATGCGCGCTGGCGTCTCGGTGGTGATGGAGGTCGCGAGCATCATCATGCCTTGACGCTGATCGGCGCGAAAGTCGGTGCAAAACTGTGTGCCGTACATGGGTGAATCAACAGTTGTACACAGCGCTCGCTCCCCCAGAAACTCGCCGTGATCGGTGACCGCCAAAAAATCGAGTGGCCGATCGATTTGTGCTGTGCCCATCGGCTTGCCGTCTTCACCAATGGGGAAAAACGGAATCGCTTCGCCGCGTGCGTACCGATGCGCATCTGCCGGGGTTGCTCCGGTCGCGTTCGCTGCCGCATCAAAAGAATAGCTGGTATGAACGTGCAAATCGCCAAACAGCGGCACACCACTTGGGGCATAGTTGCTGCAACGACCGTCTTCTGAGACAGCGGCTTGTGCGGCCAGTGGGGCAACCACTAACGCCTCTCCTCCGCCCGCGTCACTGACGTCAGTATCAGAGCTACAACCCGTCACTCCCAACAGCACCAAAGCGCCTAAACACATCAGATTTCGCAACATCCCCTTTCCCCTCAAAAATACTGGGCGCCAGTCTAGCAGTGTGCAGCGAGCGCTGGGCGCTTCAGGGTGTCCACCCCGCAGGCTTCGCGGCACCGAACAACCGCTCAATATCCAACGCCTTGGCAACACCAGCAGCCACCTCATCCAGCGCCGCCTCAACGCTTACGTTGTAGCTCAGTTGTGACACGAACCGATCATTCTGGGGGCTCCCTGTACGCAGCGAGCCCAACCAGTGCGCACGGTATGCATCGTTGGCAAACAACCCATGAACGTAGCAACCCTCAATACGCCCATCGAGGCTCCGGGCACCGTCACTGCTCTTCCCACCATCACCAAACCCCTCTCCCGTAAACCCCTCTCCCACAAACCCCTCTACCGAAAACATAGGACGCTGGGTATCAGGGCCACTAGTTTCGCCGGTATGAATCTCATACCCCGTCACCGGCAGAGCCGAATGGGCACAGCGCACACTGACCTCACGAACCGCCTTGCCCTGTGTCATTTGCGTCGACACCGACAGCAGCCCTAAGCCTTCAGCACTCGCAAGCTCACCGTCCAGCCCAAGGGGATCATCGACCCGGCGACCCAACATCTGATAACCGCCACACAGGCCGAGCACCCTGCCACCGGCTCGGGCATGGGCGAGAATGTCGTGGTGCCAACCTTGAGCGCGCAAAAATGCCAGATCACCCAAGGTCGATTTGGTACCAAACAGAATAATCGCATCAGCGTCTCGAGGCAGTGGTTGCCCGGGTGGCACAAACCTAAAATCCACATTGGGTTCCTGCCGCAAGGGGTCAGCGTCATCAAAATTTGCCAGGCGCGATAACATGGGCGCCACAATTTTTAATCGCGTAGTGCCTTGTGCGATCGGCTGCTCAGAACCAGACTCTAGACTCACCCCGTCTTCGGCTGGCAATCGGGCACTGGCTGCAAGCCAGGGAATAACGCCATAACAGGGCCAACCCGTTTTCTGTTCAATCGCTTTGTAACCATCAACAAACAAGCTCGGGTCACCCCGAAACTTATTGATCGCAAAACCCGTTATATAGGCAGCGTCCTCTGGGTCCATTACGCTTTGGGTGCCAACAACGGCGGCGATAACGCCGCCCCTATCAATGTCACCCAGCAGACAAACCGGCACGCCGGCTGAGCGCGCAAAACCCATGTTGGCGATATCCCGTTCACGCAAATTGATTTCAGCCGGGCTACCTGCGCCTTCCACAATAATCAGATCATGTTGCTCACCCAATCGCGTGAAACTCTCAAGTACCTGGGGCAACAGCGAATCGCGCGAGCCCATGTAGTCACTGGCATCCAGTGTGTTCACCGGCACACCGTGCACAACAATCTGCGCCGTCCGATCGCTTTGGGGCTTTAACAACACCGGATTGAAATCAACGGACGGCGCAAGCCCTGCGGCCAACGCCTGCAGCGCCTGGGCGCGGCCAATCTCGCCGCCATCGGCACAGACCGCTGCGTTATTCGACATGTTCTGTGGCTTAAAGGGCGCAACCGACAAGCCTTGCTGTCGAGCCAATCGACACAAAGCTGCCACCAGCATCGATTTACCAACATCAGACCCAGTGCCCTGAATCATCAAGGCGCGAGCAGTCACGCAGGCCCCTCCACGCTGACTCGCGGGTAGGCGCCATCCGAATTGATAGTGGCCTCTACCCCATAAATATCACGCATGCGCTCAACACTCAGCGTTTCTGCCGGCGTGCCGTCAGCCACTACGGTGGCGTCTTTCATCCACACCAGCCGATCGGCATAACGCGCGGCAAGCGCAATGTCATGCAACACCACAAGTGCGCCACCGCCATCATCAACAAACCCACGCAGCAATTGCAGCACCTGATGCTGATGCAGCGGATCAAGCGCCGCAGTGGGTTCGTCAGCCAATAGCAAGGGCGTAGTGGCGGCAATGGCGCGAGCACAATGCACCCGTGCCAGTTCACCACCCGACAGGGTGTCAGCATTGCGATCTGCAAGCGCTAACAAGTCACAGGCGAGCAGTGCCCGCTCTACCGCCACTGCGTCTACTGTGCGTAATTTACCCAGCACAACCCCATGGGCAAAACGACCCAACGCTACAATGTCACGGACCCGATTAGGCCAGGCCAGCGGTCGAGTTTGGGGCAAATAGGCAATCGACCGCGCGCGTTCTGCCGGCACTACCTTGGACACAGCAACACCATCCAAAGTCACATGGCCTGAATCGGGCGGCAACAACCCAAGCGCGAGTCGCAGCAACGAGGTTTTGCCCGCGCCGTTAGGTCCCAACAACACAACCAACTCGCCAGGCGTGATTTTGACAGAGGCATTCCGCACCAGTGTGGCGCCAGCAACCGTTAAGCAGGCGTCGGCGATTTTTAACTCAGCCATCACCACCTCGGCGTCTTAAGGCGATCCAGGCAAAGGCAGGGGCACCGATGAGTGCTGCCACTACGCCGAGCTTGAGCTCCGTAGTGGTCGGCAACACACGCACAACAATGTCTGCTATCACCAACAACAACCCACCCAGGAGTGCAGCGGGTAACACTGACCGCGCGGGGTCATGATGCACCAGGGGGCGCACCAGGTGTGGTGCCACAATACCAACAAAACCAATCGCGCCAGCCAGAGCAACCGCCGCCCCTGCTAACAGGCCAGCCCCCACCACCACCGCCAACCGCAGGCGCTTGATATTCAGGCCAACTCCAATCGCAGCCTCTTCACCCAGGGTAAGTGCGGATAACCCTCGCCGTGAACTGAACAGCAGCACGCCGCCTAAAAGCATAAACGGAGCGACTACCCACAAATCAGTGAAGCTTCTGTTAGCTACTGAGCCCAACATCCAGTTAATCATATCGGCAAGAGTAAACGGCGTTGGCGCAAAGTTAAGCAGCAGCGACATAGCCGCACCCGCAAAACTCGACAGCCCCACTCCAATAAGAATGAGTGTGACAACCGATTGAGTGTAAAGCGCAACACTCGCAATAAACCCGGTAGCCAAAAGCGCACCACTTATAGCCGCCAGCGGCATCGCGTAAGCCCAACTCGCAGCAAACCCATAATACAGCGCAACCACCGCACCGAGTGACGCACAGGCAGACACACCCAGCACGCCCGGCTCAGCCAACGGGTTACGTAATAAGCCCTGCAAAACCGCACCGCTGGCGCCGAGAGCTGCCCCTACGGCAAAGCCACAGATCGCGCGCGGCAATCGGATCTGCCAAACCACCAACTGATCACCACCCGATGCCTGCCCCAACAAGGCGGCCAGTACACGCTCAAATGGCAATGGCGTCGACCCCAGAAGGCAGGCTGCAAACAAAGCAGCAAGGCTCGCGACCAGCAAAAACGGATTCAGTGCTCGCTCAATCATTGAGCCAGCGCCTCAATGGCATCCAGCAAAAACCAGCCACCGCAGGATGTCCACGCACCGTCCACGGCAACGCTCGGGCGAGAATCTAACTGCCGCTGCGCTATGGGGTGGCGCACTGCTGACCACGGATTAGGCGCCGCGATATCAGCACCGCGTAGCGAGTCGCTGCGGGCCGTTGTTGAGTCAAAGCGCGCTAGAGCCACTTTGTCCGGCTGTTCATAAGCGAGTCGTTCCAGCGGCAAAGAACGCCAACCCGGTTGCTCTTGAAAGTTGTTAAGGCCAGCGGCCACTAACATCTGATGTATCAGCGTGCCGGGTCCTGAGGTTGCTCCACCAGACGTCATATACAACACTGACTCGGTTGTGGCTCGTGCTGATCTGCGTTGTTGAACCGCCTGCAACCGGCGGTCGATGTCTGCAACGAGCGCCGTGCCTTTATCAGCTTCACCAAGCCCAGTCGCCATCTCCTTAGTAACCCGCTTGATATCAGCCAAATCATTCGCATAACCCACCTGCAAAACCTTGAGCCCACTACGTTCAAAGAAACGCAACGCGCTAGGCCCACCGCCGTAGCTGCGCACGATCAGATCGGGCTGCGCAATCAAAATGTCTTCAGCGAGGGGGCGAATCTGTGGCAGACCAATGGCTTGCTCACGCAAATAGGAGAATGGTTTTTGTGCATCGGGTGACAGCGCCAATATGTGCCGACGTTCAGCAAACTGCAGCACATACTGATCGGCGCAATAGTCGAGGCTGACGATGCGTTGCGCCGGCAGCACTGCTTTGGATGTATTCGATGGTTTGGGTGTACTCACGGCGTAACAAGCGCCACCAGCCACTGCGCCCAGCACAACCAGCGTTAACTGGATGTACCGAACGAGCGGGCTGAGCGAGACACCCATCAACCTAGAACTGCAGACGAATGCCCGCAGAGGCCGACACCCCTGGCGTGCCGAACCCAAGTACTTGCTGATAGTCTTCATCAAACAGGTTCTCAATGCGCGCATAAAACTCAACCCGATCGTTTGGTGCGTAACGCCCCGCTAGATCTACCCGAGTCCAGTCGTCGACGATACCGTTAGCATCAACTTCTTCACCATTGTGCCGCACTAATAGATTCGCAGACCATGGCCCACCATTATCGAGTGCAAAGGCTAGATCGCCTGAATGGCGCGGCACTCTTACCAGCCGATCGTCGGTGGTCTTGTCTGTCGCGTCAATCCAGGAGTAGTTGGCACTAACACCCAACCATTGCGTTAGCTGATAGCCAGCGGCCAATTCAATGCCTTGAGACTGCACCTCAGCAATGTTTTCAAAGCCACCGATGCCAAACGAAAAGGTAATGAGATTGGTAGTGTCTTGATTGAAGTAGGTGATCCCAACATCGCCTCGCCCGTCATCGGTTCGCCACTCAAAACCAACATCAAACGCATCAGAGGTTTCTGGCTGGAGATCGGCATTGGGCTCAGTGGCCCCACAACAAAAGAATGTGGTTTGAAAAATGGTGGGCGTTTTAAACCCTTCACCCCAACTGCCACGAAACGTCATTTGCGAATTGGGATTGTAGGCGGCGCCAAAGCGCGCTGTGGTCTCGCTGCCGAAGTTTTCAACATCGTCTGAACGAACGCCTGCGGTTAACGACAGGCCGTCAATCAACTCAACCTCATACAGCCCAAATACGCTGTCGTTAGTTGCAGTCTCAGTTCCGCTGTCGTTGTCTTCGCGTTCAACACCAAAAGCGATCTTGTTGCGCTCGTTGATGTCAAAGTTACCCTGATAGCGGTAGGTGTCCCTGCTGCCATCTGCCGAGAAGCCAGCAACGCCGTTGGTGAAGTTGTTGCGCTCAAGTTCAGAATAACCAACCACCAAGAGATTGGTAAAGCGGCCATCGAGCAGCGGCACCTGGAGCGACACCTGCCCCGTCAACTCCTCAGTTTTGCTGGTTTCATCACCGTCACCAACATTGCCCTGAGAACCAAAGGCAAAACTATCAAACTCGCTGTCTGCTTCATTCAACAGCAACGACGCACTCAAACGCACGTCTCCGGGCAGATTAAGTCCACCACGCGCCGCAACAGTACCAGACTGAAATCCGTCGTCCTCGGTGTTGCCATTGGCGCTGTCGGCCCTTGAAATACCTTTCGAATCGATAGCGTTGGCCGACACCCGAAAATTTCCGGTCTCGTTGCCGCCCGAGATGGAGGCACCACCGCGAAACGTGCTGAAGGCGCCGTATTCAAGAAACACATTGCCACCCAACTCATCAGCAGCAGCTGTTGTCGTAATGCTCACCACACCGCCAATCGCGTCGCTCCCCCAAAGGGTCGACTGTGGGCCTTTAAGAATTTCGACCCGCTCAATGTTCGCAGAATCCAGCCGAGCAAAATCAAAACCACCGCCGGGTGAGGTGGTGTCGTTCACCGCAATGCCATCTATCAACACCAGTGTCTGTTCGCTGGATGCACCGCGCACGCGCACGGTAGCAAGACCACCAAAGGTGCCGTTTTGGTTGACCGTAACGCCGGGAGCAGCCGCAATGGCATCAACCAAAAAATTGAAGCCTGAGGCCTTAATGTCTTCAGAGGTGATCAAAGACACGCTGGTGCCGGTTTCCCGCGCGGTCTGACCGAGTCGCGTCGCGGTCACCACAATGTTGTCTTCGATGGCCACAGGCTTTTCAGCAGCTATCGCGGTCGTCGACAGACCAACAGCCGTGAAGGCAACGGATGCACACACCGATGCATACAGAGGCGCAAGGACCGGACTAGGTCGTGAGGGGGTACTACTCATTGTCATTTTCCTTAGGCGTACTTCGCCAAGCACACGAGATATCAAAACAGGTCCAAGCCAGCATGACTTGTGCGTACGACCGATACACAAAACCCACCTGCTAGCAGGTGTGGGTGTTGTGGGCAGATATCGCTACTAAGGAATAAACTTCCCGACCTGATGAGCTGTTCCCGGCTCCGGACGAACGACGCGACGGCAGGTTTCCTGACTCACCGATCAACGTCTCAGGCCGCCTTCCCAGTCCTGAGCGCACCTCATCGAGAATGAGGAGCCTGTCGGTCCAGTGGCTAATCGGCCGTAAACTATCGGTTCACAGTTGCGGGTACAGCCCCGGAATTACACCGGGTTCCCTCTTAGCTCCGCTTAAGGAGCACCATCTGGGCGCTATTACCTAGAAGTGCGGCCATTTTGTCAATCCGGGTTATTATTATTGTTCTAACAGGAGGCAACCCATGCTGCAGCAAGCCCAAGATTTACTAGAAGAAGGTCAAGAGCTGAAGGCTCTGCTGGAATCACTCACGGCCGAGGAGTGGCAGTCGCCAACGCCGTTCAAGGCGTGGACCGTAAACAAAGTGGTGCAGCACCTGCATGGCGCGGATGTCATGGCCGTGATGTCATTAACCGACCCCGAGAAATTCAAGGACACCGTGACCAATATGAGCACGGTGCGTAAAACCATGAACCCAACCATCGAAGGCCAGGAGCTGTTCGAACGTTGGTGGTCGTACTTCTCTGAAATGAGTCAACAACTGGGCGCCAGCGACCCAAAGCGGCGCTGCCCCTGGTTTGGCCCCGACATGGGCGTGATGATGTTCACGACGGCTAGACAGATGGAAACCTGGTCCCACGCCCACGACATTTACGACCTAAAGCAGTTGCCCCGCAACAACACCGACCGCATCAAAAACATTGCCGAGATTGGCGTACGCACCTACGGCTGGACATTTATTAACCGTAAACAAGAGCTCCCCGGTGATGCGCCCTACGTGAAACTGACGGCGCCCAGCGGCGCAATCTGGGAATGGAACGACCCCTCCGACACGAACTGTGTGGAAGGCTCAGCGGTCGAGTTTTGCCATGTGGTGACCCAGGGTCGCAACATCGCTGACGTTAACCTGCAGGTGAAAGGCGACCCCGCAACCCAGTGGATGGCCATTGCTCAGTGCTTCGCTGGTCCACCAGAAACCCCACCGGTGCCAGGCTCAAGAGGCTAACGCGCACCTAATCCATGATCGCCACGGTCCGCGTCCAACCTGCGCTGGCCCCGCGAATCTTCACGGGGAAACAGGCCACGGTAAAACCGTCACCCGGCAGGCTCTCTAAATTGGTCAGCTTCTCCATCTGCCAATAGGGAATCTCTCGCCCCGCCTTATGGCCTTCCCAGATAATGCTCGGGTCGCGATCTTGCTCCCAACGCTTGGCTGTGTGATTAAACGGCGCATCCCACGACCAACCGTCAGTACCCACCATGCGCACGCCACGCTCGGTTAAATACATGGTGGCCTCGCGCCCCATACCGCAGCCGGCATCCACGTAACCGGGCTCGGCAAACATCGCACCGGCGCGAGTGTTCACCAACACAATATCAAGTGGCTTGAGCTCGTGACCAATGCGCGCAAGCTCTGCTTCAATATCGGCAGCACTCACCAGATAACCGTCTTCAAACTGCCGGAAGTCGAGCTTTACGCCGGGCTGAAAGCAATACTCCAGCGGCGTTTCGTCAATGGTCGGGGCCCGTCGAGCGCCGTTGTCGGTTGTTGAATGGAAATGCCAGGGGGCGTCCATGTGCGTGCCATTATGGGTTGAGAGCTTGACGGTCTCTACCGCCCAACCTTCACCATCCGGCAAGTCTTCTGGCTGCAACCCATCAAAGAAGTGCGCCAGCATGCCCGCGGTTTGCTGGTGATTGGAGTAGGTCACCTGGGGCGCGCCTCCGGGGTGGTCAGAGTGCTCGTTGTTGTCGATGTGCACCGACAAATCGATAAAACTGGGCATCGCGATCTCCTGCTATATTCTGTGCGAACAGCGGTTCGTTGAATCCATGCTGAAACATCACAACCGCAAGAGCAATACCCGAACTCCACCACCAGCAACGAGAAACAACCATGAGCGACGCCAGTACCCAGCCCCACCGCGACAACCAGTACGACGCCAGCTTTGACCCTCATCAAAAGTGGCCCGCCGCACCCGACCTGCGCCGCGCGACCATCAGCTTCAACTTTCGCGGTCACAGCTACAGTGGCGAAATGGTGGCGCCGCCTGCAGCCACCGGACCGCGTCCACTCGTGCTCGTCATTCATAACTATCAAGGTTTGAAGTTTTTTGACGTCGATGTTGCGGAATACCTGGCTAGGGTCGGCTATGTCGGGCTCGCCATCGACACCTACGGCGACCGGGTACCGGCTGGTCAACGCACCTGGCCCGATAACCCGGCTGACATCGAAGCCTTTCAGAAACGCTGCTTCGAAGGCATGGTGGCCATGGATCACGATCACGAACTGTTTCGTGGTTTGCTTGCTGAATGGCTGCAACGGGGCACTGACCACGACTTTGTCGACAACCAGTTTGCGCCCGCCGCCATTGGTTACTGCTTCGGCGGCATGGCGGTTCTCGAATGCGTCCGCGGTGGCCTCAACGTATCGGGTGTCGTGTCGTTACACGGCCTGCTGCAAACCGGAGAAGACCCTAACCCCGCAAGAAATGGCGCCCAGCGCCCCACCCTCAAACCCGCCGCCAACAATTACACCAAAGGCGCAATTGTGGTGATCGAGAACGGCGCTGACGATCAACTGGTGCCTGACGAAAGCAAGCAACGGTTCTTCGATGAAATGAACACAGCCGGAGTGCAATGGGTGTTCAATCACCACGCTCAGACACCCCATGGTTTTGCACTGCCACCCACCCTCGGCCCGCCGGGCAGACTCTACGTGCCAACCGATCGACGCTCGACCACCAGCATGCTTGCGCTATTCCGAGAAGTATTCCCTGACGTGCCGCAAAATTATGTCGCGCACAATGCCGCCGGCACGGCTATTCCTCGCTGAGGCGGCGATTTTCACAGCGAGCTCTGCTGTGAATCAAGCCTATCGCCCCAAAAATATCCCGACATAATTCACCGTGCTGCTGTGGTTATACTTAAGGTTCATGTATCGGTTGCTGGGGAGCCTCCATGACCACCAAATCTTCAACAAATAGCAGTTCTGACAACCAAGCGATTGAGCACGTTGATGTCCTCATAATTGGTGCCGGTATCTCCGGTTTAGGCGCCGCCTGCCACCTGCAAAACGATTGTGACAACAAGAGCTATCTGGTGCTTGAAGGCCGTGATGCCGTTGGCGGTACCTGGGATCTGTTCAAATACCCCGGCGTTCGTTCTGACAGCGATTTATATACCTTTGGTTACGATTTCAAACCCTGGCACGGCCAGCCCATTGCTGCCGCCGCAGAAATTCTCGCGTACATGCACGAGGTGGTTGACGAAAACAACGTTGCCCCAAACATTCGTTTCAACACCTGGGTGACCCACGCCGACTGGTCAAGCGAAGACGCCCGCTGGACCGTAACGGTCAAAAGCGAGGGCACAACCAAACGCTACAGCGGCAATTTCCTGTTTATGTGCCAGGGCTACTACAACTACGAAGCAGGCTACCAACCCGACTTCCCCGGCCAGGAACAGTTTGCCGGCCAAATCATCCATCCCCAGCAATGGCCTGAAGATCTCGATTACAGCAACAAAAAAATGGTGGTGATTGGTTCAGGCGCAACGGCAGCAACCATTCTGCCTGCCGCCGCCAAGACCGCCGCCCACGTCACTCAATTGCAGCGCTCGCCAAGCTATTACCTAGCCCTCGACAACAGTGGCGAAGACGAGATGATCGAAGAGTTGCGCGCCCTCGATGTACCACTCGATTGGATCCACGGTATTAAACGCCGCAAGATGCTCGAGTTCGGTCGCGACATGACCGAGCGCTCGATGACTACACCCGATGCCGTTCGTGAAGAACTGTTAGAGGGCGCTCGGGCCGCTTTGCCTGAAGACTATGACGTCGAAAAGCACTTTGGCCCCGACTACAGCCCCTGGAAAGAGCGCCTGTGCTTACTGCCCGACGGCGATATGTTTGCCGCTATAAAATCCGGCAAAGCCTCAGTAGTAACCGATCAAATCGATCGGTTTACCAAAGACGGCATTCTGCTCAAATCAGGCGACACCCTCGAGGCAGACATCATTGTGACGGCTACTGGCATCGAACTGTGCGGGCTGGGCAACATCGCCTACACCGTCGACGGCAAGGCAGTTGATGCCGCTGACAACTTCAGCTATCGCGGCACCCTGATTTCTAACATGCCCAACCTCGCCTGGATTTTTGGCTACATCCGCACGTCCTGGACCATGCGTTCCGACATGATCGCGCACTACGTCTGTCGGCTGCTCAACCACATGGACGAACTGGGCGTACAGCAATGCACCCCGCGTTTGCGAGCAGAAGATCAGGGCATGAACGGCAAGGGCTACATTGACCCGGAAGACTTCTCGCCCGGCTATATGCAGCGCGGCATCCATCGCCTGCCAAAACAGAGCGATTCGGCGCCCTGGATCAATTCCCAGGATTACTACACCGAAAAAGACGAACTCCCCAATGCCGCTTTCGACGACGGCGTACTTGTTTTTGACAACCCAAAACCAGGGAAGTCTCAGGCCGCGTAATACGCATCTGCTTGCAGACGTCTGGAGTTACTGTACAAAAGAACGCTAACCGGGGAGAGACCAACACATGAACAAGACTTTTGGCGACGTCCAGATTTCCGATCTGGGCAACTTTGTGGCACTGGCTGAAATACAGCGCGGGCCCAACAACTTTTTCGACGAAGACCTTATCCGCAGCATTGCAGATGCTTTTGATGCACTCGACGACGACCCCACCTGCCGGGTTATTGTCCTTGCCTCTCAGGGCAAGCATTTTTGCGCCGGCGCTAACTTTGGCTCAAGCGATGACAAGGCCAAGCGCGCAGAACGGTCCGCCGAAGACGGCAACCCGCTGTATCAGGAAGCTGTGCGCCTGTTCGGCAACAAGAAGCACGTCATCGCTGCGGTTCAAGGCGCCGCTGTGGGCGGCGGTTTTGGTCTGGCGATGATGGCGGACTTTCGAGTGGGCTGCCCCGAGGCACGCTTTACGGCTAACTTTGTAAAGCTGGGTTTCACACCAGGGTTTGGTCTTACCCACGTATTGCCACGCGTGATCGGTCAGCAAGCCGCGCAGGATTTGTTTTTCACCGGCCGCCGACTCAATGGTGAGCAGGCCAAAGAAATTGGCATTCTCGACAAGCTGGTTCCTCAAGCCGAGCTGCGCGACGCCGCCATCAGCTACGCTCGCGAGATTGCGGTCAACGCCCCTCTTGCATTGATGTCAGTACGCAAATCGCTTCGCGGCGACCTTGCGGCCGAAGTTAAAAAAGCAACCGATCACGAAGGCTTTGAGCAGTTTCACCTGCAACGCACCAGCGACCACAAGGAAGGCGTAAAGTCGGTCGCTGAACGCCGTGACGGCAATTTCACCGGCACCTAAGCAACCGCGACAACCGCGCCATCGATAAAAAAAACGGCTGAGGCACACTAAAGCCTCAGCAGTTGCTTACCAAAGTTCTTGCCTGAAAATAACCGCAACAGGGTTGAGGGAATATTCTCGAACCCTTGCTGCACGTCTTCCTTGTACTTTATCTGCCCGCCGCGTATCCAGTCGGTGAGACGCTCAATGGCTTGCTGGTGTTCCCGCTCATAGCCACTCAGCAAAAACCCTTCCATCGTTGCCTGTCGGAACACAATGTTGAAATAGTTGGTGGGCCCCGGCGGTAACGTTTCCTGTTCATAGCGAGAAATACCACCACAGATCACCACTCTTGCGTGACGCGCGATACGACCCAATGCATCGTTAAGTGCCACCCCACCAACGTTATCAAAAAACACGTTAATGCCCTGAGGCGCCAGCTCTTTCAAACGCGCTTTAACGGAGTCGTTCTTGTAGTCGATTGCAGCGTCGTAACCCACCTCGTCAACCAGCCAATCGCACTTGGCCTGACCGCCAGCAATGCCAACGGTGCGGCACCCCATAATCTTGCCGAGTTGCCCGGTAACCGAACCCACGGCGCCTGCCGCGCCAGACACCAGCAGGGTGTCACCCGGTTCGGGTTTACCCACCCGCAACAGACCAAAATATGCGGTAAGCCCAGTCACTCCAAGCGGCCCTAATCGGGCGCTCAACAGATCATCATCAGGCACCACCTCAACGTCTTGGGTGGTGACCGTGGCGTATTCCTGCCAGCCGAGCCGACCAATAACCTTGCTACCAACCGGTAAGCTTGCATCATTCGACTCCACCACTTCGCCCAGCCCCCGCCCCGGCATGAGGTTACCCACGTCGTTACCGCTGGCGTAACCCGACACGTTTTCCAGCTGCCCTTTCATCGCTGGGTCAAACGCCAGCATCTCTACCTGCACTCGAGCCTCGTTGGGTCGAAGCGTTTGCAGCGCTGCCTGTGCTTCCAGAAAGTCAGTCAGTGCCAGTGCTCGACCGCGTGGGTTGCCATTAATAAGCCATTGTTTGTTTTGCATGCCGGTTCTCCCCCGAGAGTTGTCTTCCAGCCCTCCATACTAGCTGGAAAAACCCACGGTATTCCCAGGCCAAATTGCTAAACTGATGCTCTTTTTCCAGTTTGGCAGGTCCCATTCGGTGCCCAGCAGCAAAACCACTAATAGTCACTTTGAATTGGCCGGCGAGCGCATCGCCCCAGGCGAGCGAATTCAGTTCGATCTGCCCGGTGCCCAGCTCTACACCCACACGCCACTGAACACGCCAGTCGAAGTCATCAACGGCAACCGTCCGGGGCCCGTGCTGCTGATCTGCTCCGCGATTCACGGCGACGAACTCAATGGCGTAGAAATTATTCGCAGGCTACGCACCCTGCCCGCGTTAAACCGGCTAAGCGGCACCCTGGTGTTGGTACCAGTGGTTAACCTGCATGGTTTCATCAACCAGTCACGCTACCTGCCCGACCGGCGAGATCTAAACCGCTGCTTTCCCGGTTTCGAAACCGGCTCGCTCGGCTCACGCATCGCTTACGGGTTTTTCAATCAAATCGTGCGCAAGTGTACCCACGTTATCGATCTCCATACCGCCGCCGTTAACCGTGACAACCTGCCACAGATGCGCGCTGATCTGAGCACACCCGGCGTCGAAGAAATGGCCCTGGGCTTTTCTATTCCGGTCATCATCAACTCCGGTCTCATCGACAAGAGTTTGCGCGCAGAAGCTGGCGAAATTGGCATTCCGGTAGTCACCTATGAAGCGGGCGAAGCACTGCGTCTTTCGGAAAAAGCGATTGTTACCGGTGTGCGCGGCATTACCAACACCATGCGCCGACTCGGCATGCTACCCGCCCGCAAAACCAAATCAGCAGTTGCCAAGCCTGAAATTGCCCGCTCCAGCAAATGGCTGCGAGCCAGCACTGACGGCATGTTTCGGCCGCTGGTGGAGTTGGGTGCACGCGTGGCCGAAGGCGATGCGCTGGGTGTAGTCTCATCACCATTCACCTCACTCGAGGAGATCGTCAGTTCTACGGTTGAAGGCATCGTTGTTGGCATGGCAAGGCAACCATTGGTCAACGAGGGCGAAGCGCTGTGCCACATCGCGGTGTTCCACGACATGGAATCGGTCGAAGAAAAAATCTCAGCCCATGGTGATGTGATCGAAACTGATCCGCTGTTTGGTATTGAACAGGTGAAGGACGCCGACATCGCCTAGACGATGACATCGCCAAGAGAGATGCTCTAGCGATGCTTCACCACGTTCAACACGATGGATGAGGACGCGTCTTTCACCGCGGGCATCATCAACAACTCACCGTCGATAAAGGCACCAAACGCGGCCAAATCTTCCGCCACCACCTCCAGCATAAAATCGATGCTGCCCGAGATCATGTGGCAGCTCTGTACGTTCGGATGCGCGATCACTGCCTCGCGAAAATCCTGAGCAAGCTCATTGCGCTGACGATCGACATTCACCGACACAAACGCCCGCACCTGAAAGCCCAGGACCGTGTCGTTCAGGTTAAGGGTGAAATTCTCAATGACACCTTTTTCTAGCAGACCCTCGACCCGCCGCTGGCAGGCACTAGCAGAAAGGTTGATCTGCTTGGCTAGCGCCGCCCAGCTGAGCCGGCCATCGCGCTGGAGTGCCTCGATGATCTGGGCGTCATAACTGTCAATATCGCTCATTTACTGCGCCATATACGAGTTCAACCTATTTATACTGCGTGCTAATCGAATTTTCCAGTAGATTTCACAGTCACCCAGCGCGCAATTGCCCCTAAGATGAGTGCTTAAGATTCAAGCGGCACCCCCGGCACTGAATCCACCCAACAAGAGACAGGCACCATGAACCAGAAAGTAGCCCTCAACGACAACAAAAATGGCACGCCAGCCGAGCGCGTCGAGCACCCTTCCGCGGCCAAAGGTGGTATTCGCCGTCGTTCGCACCTCAAGAAAATCGACCACGTGTCTTACGCGGTGGCCTCGGGCAACATCGAGCGCTGGGCCTGGTTCCATATTGAAGTTGAAGGCGGCACGCTGATTAAACGCATCGACGACGCGCGACCCGGCGACCCCAACAGCAGCATGAAGATCTGGTGCATCGACTTCGGCGATTTTGGTATCGCACTGATCGAAGGCATCGACCGCGCCGAAAAGTCTCAGGTGACCTCCTTTGTTGACGTGCACGGCGACCACTCGTGTCAGCACGTAGCCTATGACTGCCACAACCTCGACAACTTCATTGGCCACATGAAAACTCTGGGCGGCAATCAGCGCGGTGACGTGCTGGTGCAAGACGATGGCTTTGGCATTCTCAAGCAGATGTTTGCAAAGGGTTATGCGTCAGGCCATGCCGGTGAGGCAACCTTCCCCGAATATTGCGAACGTCCAGAATCAGACGCCGCAGCCAAAGAAGTTGAGATCACGTTCTCGAACAAAGCTGGCGGCCAGTTCTACAAGCAAGTGCAGGATGCAATCGATTCCGGCGACGAAGAGCCCTTCTTCGACTTTGCGCACATGCCAGAGGATTGGGAAGTGCCTGCAGAATACGCAAAAGTTTAGGCAGCACTATCAACCTGGTCCTACGAAGCGGTTTCCGTTCTGTCGGTCATGGGTTCTGAGTAGGTCAGAGGCAACAGGTTTCACCAACTCACGTCTCTAACTCTAGCTATGGCAACGCGCTTGGGCTCTTTCCCTGAGCGTTTTGATAGGCATACAATTGCGAAATACTTGCATCAATTTCGAAAATTATGGCTTGCCAATCACTCAGCACATCGCAACGCGTTTCCAGAGCGATGCTCTGGATGTTGTTGCCTCTGGTTTCGGCTCACAGCAACGCTTTCGAATCACACAATTCTCTATGGTGCGATCAAAATATCGTCGACAAAGCCATTCATGAGATCGGCGACGCTCTTATGCACCAAAGCGCTGATAAGGGTAGTTCTGGCGCTAGTCTTCTAGCACTTTCCGGTGGTGGCTCGCGCGGCTCGTGGGGAGCCGGCTTTCTCGTGGGCTGGCAGTCACAACGCGAACAACCACGAAACTTCGATCTGGTCACCGGCGTGAGTGTTGGCGCGCTGCTATCAACCTATGCCTACATCGCAGATTACGCCGGCATGAAGACGGTGATGGAGAACATCCGCAGCAAAGATGTGTATCGTCAAAGAGTCCCTCTGCTGTGGCCGCTCTACGCGACGTCAAAGTTCCACAACGGTCGATTGCACAAAACTCTAGACGCGACTATTGGGCCCGCGCAACTTGAAGCGGTTGCCCAACGTCCTCAGCCGGGGCTTCTGTGCGTTGCGACCGTTGAGATCGGTTCGGGTGAACTCGTGAAATGGAATCTGACTGGCATTGCCGAAAAGTTTATTGAATCGCGTACCGACGAGGAAAGACACACCTGGCTTGAGCTGTACCACCAGGTTTTGGTCGCGGCAACCTCTGTGCCTGGCGCCTTCCCGCCACAGAAAATAGTTATGCCAGAGTTCAACTCTGACCAGCCACTACCCTTTACCAAAGTGAGTTGGCACATCGATGCAGGCGTTCGTACTCAGGTTTTCGGAGATGTGGGGAGCAACGAACTGGTGAATCTCTATGCGGATTTCTTAACCATGGTAGAGAGCATGGACAAAGACCAGCACCTAGCACCAGCAGAAATTGTGATGATAATAAACAGTTCTGACGAAGTGGATAGAACCTGGTCTCCACCAAAATACAGCTTTCTGTCCCTATTCAAGCTGGCTGCACGCTCAATCACGCTGATTCTGAACCAGACCGCAAAAGGCAGCCGTGAGAAGCTTATTGAAGGCGTGCGTCACAAGCTTGGCGAGCCGGGTGAAGGACGCTGGCACCTGCACATTGCTTCGATGTCCCAAGCAGAACTACTGGATTGTGGCGCACTGGATTTCTCTTGCGCCGGGCGCTATTTTCAAGAAGGTGAAGATCGTGGCCGCGAGTTGAACTGGGATCAGTCCAGTGTCCACAGCACAGAAGAGTAGCTTTTGGCTGCGTTCTAGGGCGACCAGCGATACTTAATATCTGCCAGATCGTCTTTAGTGTTCGCCCATGGGTTGCTCTCAATCGTCGCAACGCCTCTTGCAACTTCCTCGAAACCCTGTGAAAGATAGAATGCCTGAGCGCCAGTATTCTTTTGAAAGGTAAAGAGATCAAAACCTTCGGGGGCTCGTTCCTGAGCCTCGCGAATCAACCCAGAGCCGATTCCACGGCCCTGATAGTCCACATGCACAAACAGCTGATGTAGCTCGCCTTCCGACAGGGCCATGAGACCGACGACGGCACTTGTGTCGGTATCCACCACAATTCGGATCGAGTTTGCCTCGATTGTTTTAAAGTACTCAAGCTGCTCTGCCAATTCATCTAGGCGATTGTGTACTTCTATCCCCATCGCCTGCTGAAACGAACGGCGCCACATCTTGACTGTTTCCAAGCCATATTCGGGTTGATAGTCGATAAAGGTTAGCGCAGGAAGGCTCAAGGCGCAGGCTTCACAGTAGAGGAGTCACGCTACTTTTCAGCGAGTGCAAAATAGGCCTCGGCATATTCTTTCGCCGCAATTTCATTTCCTTGTTGGCCCTTAATGAGGGTCAGAAAATGTAAGGTCAACCGGTCCATCGCTTTTGAACCATCAGCCCTCAACGCAGCCTGAAAGGCTTGCTCTGCTTTGTCTAGATTGCTTTTTTCAAAATTCCGGACGCCTTTTAAGTAAAAGAAGGTCGACGTTGAACTGCTTCCAAGAAAATTTCCATGGAGCATATTGCCCGTACGAAATCGTTGTGGCGTTAGAGCAAAGTTACCACCTTTGCCATTATCGGCTCTTGGGCATACAAATGGCTGTGCATTAACCACGCGAGGAGTAGCATGAACCCCGCGAGAATTAGCATGCGCCGAAGCGGCGAAGGTCAGAATAGACGCCGCGGCAATCGTGTAACAGGCGCTTTTCAGAAGTGTCATATTGTTCTCCTTAGGGTTCCAGAGTCACAAGACGGATTTTGAATACCCACCATCTCTCTAATTCCCGATCTATGTCAAGCTTGGTATCCCTAAGAAATGATTGAAGCATTGAGTTCGCTAATTCTCGCAACCGCTCTTCTTCTAGGTTCACCCGGGCCAGTCCCCCTTGCTCTGGCGGCGACTGGAGCCACATATGGGATCAGGCGCGGTATTGCCTTTCTCGTTGGAATACTCACTGGGCTCGCTGTTGCCATTACCTTGGGCTCGATCGGCATAGCCACGCTTTTTAATACCTTTCCACCGAGCCGCTACCTAGTCGGAGTAGCTGGTGCTCTGTACATTTGCTACATAGCAATAAAGATTGCCACTGCACCGATTCTCACCGAACAGGATGAATTGGAAGCCCAAGCCCCAACGTTTCGCGACGGGTTCATTTTGAATATTCTCAATCCCAAAGCCTACGCCGCATTTGTGGCGTTGTTCTCGCAGTTTCTTTTGCCCTTTTCGACAGAACTAATTAGCACGGCAGTGACGGCGCTAGTTGCTTTTGGCGTCGCCATTCTGGTCGATGGAGCTTGGTTAATACTAGGCGGAGTTCTCACCCCACTCTTTCGTTCACCGCTCCTTGCCCGACCGATTAGAGTTTTGTTTGGCGTGGTCATGGTGGCGGCCGTGATATTCGCTTTCTACCTCTGACAAGATAGGATCTCATTGACTGTCAGCGCCGCCCCAGTCAACTCCCAAATCCATCCACTTCGCCCGCCGAAACTCCTCCAGCATGGCTTCCCTATCAGCCTTGCTGGGGCGGTTAGATCTTCCCGACCAGCGATTTAACACTTCGCAAGCGTGGCTTTTCGGCTGATCAATGTTGAGTAACTCCCGGAACCGATAGAGCTTGCAGCCATCGCCCACGGTGACGTCACTCGCATCAAGTAGTAGCGGCCGAGTACACAGACCAATTTTGAATACACCGTCGTTTTTAGCAGACTGAAGCACTAGATACGCCCGGCCAATATGAACCACTGGCTTTCCCCAACTGGGATCCTTAGGTCTCACTTCAAAGGGCAAAGTGGTGTTCGAGGTACCGCGCAAGGTTTCGACGATTTTCAGCTCACCAATAATTTCCGGAGAGTTCGGCCCCGCGTTGTCGATAAACTCTGCACTTACTGCAACACCTAGCAAAATAGTCGCCGGGCTGTCAGGTCCATTTACCGCGTGCTCCGCACTAGGTGAGCCGCACGACAATGCCTGTGCGCTATCAGCGCCTATCAGCAGCACAAAACTCAATACCGCCATAAACGAGGAGTGCCCAATGCTCATTGGATACCTCCCGGTGTGTGGCTGGAAAAATCAGCGGTCTGCTCGTGAGGCATACGATACAAAATGTCATTGGGCACCGACTTACCGTCCCAGCGATGCCCGGTCGCGTTGTGCCAGATACGCTTCAACGCGTTTAGCCGATGAACACCCTGGGGGGTGTTAGACGCCACGTTCAGACGTCCTAGGTAATCAACAATGCTGGCTACCTCACAGCGCTCATCGTAAGGCGCCGCATCGCTAGCCAGACGCCGATAACGATAAAGCTGACAATCATTGTTGTCATCTGCAGGCACCATCCAGTAGAGAGAACATTGCTCCCAGCGAATGGCGCCTCTATCGCCTGAGACAATAAAGCGTGAACCCAAGGGTATAACCGTATTAGGGCGATTACCGATTGCGGTCAACGGCCCAGAGATTGCACTGATTGCCTGAGCTGATCCGCGCAGTTCTTCTTCAACCTCGTAATCCAGTGTGACCGTGCCCAGACTGGGGAAAGCCACCGGCTTCGAATCGTCCATACGGGCAGCCATCACTCTGACCAGTAGCGTGTTATCAAAATGCAGGTACACATGTTCGATGGGCCAGGGGCGGCATTCCTGGTTGGGCGAGGCACTCTCATACTGAGCGCGCCACCGAGCCCCCGGAGTGGCCAGATCGTTTTCAAGATAAGGCGCATTGACTGTCAGTAACAGAGTGTTTCTCGCGGGTATGTTTTCGGCTCGGATACCGTCAGCGCAGGCAAAGACGAGCTCGATCTGAACTTCATCCAGCAAAACCTGCGGGGTAATGATAAGCAGCAAGGCCTGGGGAGTAAGCGCCTTGAGATCCGTTGGCGTATTGGCGACGCCAAGGCGCGGGCCACCCTGACCGTCTGTGAACTGATAACCAAGGCCCAGCGGCGCAGGCTTAGCGAGTTGCACCGTGCAGCCCATGAGATCTTTTTCGGCAGTCATTTCGGCGATAACCTGAAGTGGTTCGCCAATTCTCGTGCTGTAGTCAGCCTGACGTACAGAGGCGTGCAAAGCCGTTGCCGCGGCATCAGCAGAAAAACCGTAAACCACCACAGTTAGCAGCAAGCTATAGCTGACTCTAAGCCTCTTAATTTCGTCCAACATCCTTTTGACTCCTGTCCTCTACCCGACCGAGCGAATAGTTGCAGCTGTCGCAAAAAATCGCTTACCAAATAGAATACAATAGCCTTTCGATAAACCCTTTATGAAAGCTTGTCCAGTGATGCAAGTCGGGTTGTCAACATCACAACTATTTGAAGGTCTGATTGCATGATTCCGTGGTGGCTACGAATTGCTCTCAAGCTCGTACTATCACGCATTCCACTCGGTTATCGCCTGTTTGCAGCACTGGGCGTGTTTCGCCACGGCCGCATGCACGATACCAGCTACGCACTCGGCATATTCTCGCGGCATTTTGAACGCTCGGGCATCGGCGCACGGCAAGGCGAGTTTGTCGGCTTAGAGTTTGGTGTAGGCGACTCCGTCGCCTCGGCACTGATCGCCAAAGCGAACGGCGCAAGCCGCTGTTATCTGGTTGATGCCGGTAAATTCAGCGTCGAAGACCTCGATACCTACCGCTCGGTCGTAACGGCGCTGACAGAACAAGGCCATGACTTGCCAGCGATGGATGATGCAAGCACCCTAGATGAGGTACTTGAGCTTTACGACGGTGTGTATCTGACAGACGGTCTTCGTTCACTGCAAACGATACCCGATGACAGTGTCGATTTTGCCTGGTCCAACGCGGTGTTGGAGCACGTGCGCCGAGAGGAATTCGCCCCGGTGATGGCCGAGTTTAGGCGCTTAATGCAACCCGACGGCGTCATTTCCCATCGAATAGACCTGAAAGATCATCTGGGTGGCGCGCTCAACAATCACAGGTTGTCCACGTCGCTATGGGAACAAGGCTGGTTCGCCACTTCAGGCTTTTACACCAACCGACTGTCTTACTCGCAGATGCTTGAAGCGTTCGAGCGAGCCGGCTTTGACGTTGAAATCGTCCAGACCGACCACTGGCAGACCTTGCCAACGCCCATAAACAAAATGGCGCAAGAGTTTCATAGCCTTGCTGAGACAGACCTGCTGGTGTCTGGTTTCGACGTGCTGTTGCGACCTAAGTCCTAAAACAATCGATCCAAGGCCGTTGCTAGCTCTTCAGGCTCAATCCAGACCTGACGCAACACTAACGTCCCGGTGCGATCAAACAGAAAGGCCGACGACGGCGCCCGGCCCAACGTATGCCAGCCATTGTTGGCCTGATCATCAACCACAAAGCGATCCTTTGCGGCCATAACTGATTGTGCCCAACGCGCTCGCTTCAGTCGCTCCGACTGGGTTTTCGGTTCACGAACACGCACCCGCGTCAGTCGATTAATCCATGGATCCCATTCCCCTTCAGCGTAGGGGCTAGAATCATCTACCGGGTGGGCCTCCTGAGTGTAGATCACCACAAAGTCCACCCGGTCGCCGTAGCGACGTTGCAGTTTATCCATATCGAAGCGACGGTAGCGAAACACCGGACAGCTGTAACTGCCAAGGCGCACCACTAGTGGCTTGCCTTGCACCAGACTGCTTAGGAGCACGGGTGAACCATCGAGATTCAGAACCCTCAGGTCTGGCAACGTGTCACCCGGTTGCGGTGCTTGCTCGCCGAAATGCGCGAGCTCCTCGCCAGCTTCAGTCGGAAACAGCTGACAACCCGAAACCATGAAAAGCAGAAGTAACAATAGGGCGCTGCAATGAGACAAGCATCGGGTGGTTTTCACAGCGCCTTTGTCCAGACCGCTGTAAAAGAGTTTGGCAAGGATCCTCTGCAAGCGCATATCAATTGCCGTTCTACTTTTGAACAGCGCGGGCAAAGAACAGACAGAGCAATCCGAATACTGCCGGAACACATTGCACAAAGAATATGCTGGGTTGAACGCTAAACGCTCCATAAGCGCCTGCGACGATCACGCATAGAAAGAAGAAGGTGGCGATATAGCGACTCCACACCGGATCCTTGATAAACAGTGACCAAAGGAGTCCAGCCGCCAAGAATCCGTTGTACAGACCTTGATTAGCCGCAAGCACTTCGGTCTGCGCGAACAGCTCAGGCGGAAAGCTTGAAAATATCCGCGGGCCACGCTCAATCCAGGCAAACATTTCGAACCAAAGTATGTAGCTGTGAATGAGCGCGACAAGACCAACGAATAGCTTTGAGAGAATAGTCAATGTGTGTTCCTTACTTGAGCTTTCGGCCATTGCGTAACTTGCGTCATAGCATTTGAAAGCAGATACGCTAACTAGCGGTGGTAAGCGAATATAGGCTGCGGTTTTCTCGCCGCTTACGCAATAAACGCCAAAAACGACGCACTCATTCGCTTCACCTGGCCCACATGGGTGTGGCGTGCCGGACGAGAGGCTTCAACGGGAAAAAACTCAACCCACAAGATTTCAAGCGCCTGTCTGTCTTCTGCCTTAACCAACCAGAATTCCATTTTTGCAACGTGACCCCAATCACCGCCGGCTTCGGCCAGCATTAAGCCGATATGGCGGAAGATATTGGAAAATTGCTCCGTGATGGAGTCAGGCACGACGCGCGAGTGAGGATTAAACGGCGCGATGATACTTGAAGCCAGAAGCGGACCAACCTTGCTGGCAACGGGGATAGCGGTTTCGTGAGAAAGACCGTCGATGCTGATCGACTGGCGAGCGGATTGGTTTGTCATTGTTTTACCTGGTTTGTTGTCTTACTGGTTTTAAGTGCTCTTAGCCCACTAACACTCAATCCACTCGAATCTCAATCTTACCCATCGCCCCATAGTCCGCCACAATCTCATCTCCTGGTTTGATCGCTACTGGCCGTGTAAACGATCCCGACAACACAAACTGACCGGGTTCCAGACCAACGCCATGACGCGCAAAACGTTTGCACACCCAGCAAATACCGTTCGCTGGGTGTTCCATCACTGCCCCGCCCAAACCGCTCTCCTCAATCTCGCCATTGAGATACAACAGCGCGCCCGACCAGCGTAAGTCCACTTCCGCTGGGTCAAAATGTTGATTTGCAGGTATGTAGCCCGCGTTGGCGGCATTGTCGGCAATGGTATCGAACACGGTACGGGTATAACCCGTCTCGGGGTCTGTGCGCGTGCTCCGCGCAGAAATCAGCTCAAGGGCAGGCACCACATAGTCGGTTGCATCCATCACCTCTTCCACCGTCACGTTTTCGCCCTGCAGAGGTTTCTTCATCACAAAGCCAAATTCGGCCTCGATGCGTGGATCTAGAAAGTCACCCGCCGTAATAGTTGAGCCACTGGGAAACAACATTTCATCCAACAGCACACCAAAGTCAGGTGTGGTGATGTTCATTACCTGCTGCATCGCTCGCGAGGTAAGACCAATCTTATAACCGGTGATCTGCGCTCCGCGCGCAATTTTCATATCTACCCAAGCCTTTTGCACCGCATAAGCGTCATCCATATCCATATCACGCAGCTCAAGCGTCAGCGGCCGGGTTTGCGCTCGCTCACGCTCCGCACGATCTAAGTCTAGGGCGGCGTGGTTAATCTGCTCTGGGGTCAACACGGTTATTCAGTCTCCTCGGCCAGCTCGATAGCCTCGTTAAGTTCCGCCAGCAACTGATATAAAGTTGCCAGTTTCTTGCGCCCAAAACGGGCTTCGATATCTTCGTAAAGCGCTTCTGAATCAGGCCCGACCGCTCGAAACTTCTTTTGCCCGGCAGCCGTTAGCGTCAGCAACGAACGGCGCTGATCTCCCGCGTGGGCTGAGCGTGCAACCAAACCTTCTGCTTCGAGATGCGACAGAATTCGGCTCAAACTGGGAGCCAACAACAGGCTTCGCGCCACAAGCTCGCTGACTTCCAGCGTCGGTTCGTTGGCCAGTACTCGAATAACGCGCCACTGCTGTTCTGTTAAACCATGCTTGCGCAGCATGGGCCGGAAATGCGCCATAGCCGCTTCCCGGGCCTGCAGCAATTGCATCGGCAGACTCAGTTGTATGTCTCGTAGGTCACTCATTGGTTGCCGCCAGCCCGCTGGGTTAGAGCGGTTCAGCGATAACGCTGTTGCTCAGAATTCCAATACCGGGCACCTCTACCTCCACAACATCTTGCGGCTTCAAATACTTGGGCGGATCGAAGCGAGCGCCGGCACCATTGGGTGTGCCTGTCGCGATGATATCGCCGGGCTTTAGCCGATAAAACGTTGACAGATAACTCACAAGATAACGAAATCCAAACATCAGGTTGCCCGTGACGTCGTTCTGGCGCTCCTCGCCATTGACCCGGGTAATCACCTGCAGATTACCAAACGGGTCAAGCTCGTCAGCGGACACCAACCAGGGTCCGAGGGCACCGGAACCTTCAAAGTTTTTGCCCTGGGTCACATTGAATTTGGCGTGACGTAAAAAGTCGCGCAACGAACCTTCGTTCATGATGGTCATGCCTGCAATGTGGTGGTGAGCATCCGCCTCCGCAATGCGCCGCCCTTCTTTCCCCACAACCAGTACAATCTCGCCCTCGTAATCGAGCTGATCAGACTCTGGCGGATCAAACACTGGCTGCTGGTGCCCGACCAGCGACTCCCGAGTACGCATGAACACACTGGGGTACTTAGGCGCTTCGCTGCTGTCTTTATATTCTGCATTCCGGTTGGCGTAATTAACGCCAATACAGATGATCTTTTCGGGATTGGGAATGGTGGGCAGGTAGTCGATATCTGACAGAGTGAAATCGGCGGAACGGCCCAATGCTTCTTTTGCCAGATCTGCCAGAGCCTCAGCACGCAGCGCGTCCCGCAAGTCCGCAAACTCCGGGTGCAGCGCGCCCAGGTCGACAACACCCGCCTCTTCAGGGCTAGAGTTGGGGTCGCCGTCTATCGTTCCTGGCAGAACGGCGCCAAAAGACACCTTGCCGCCACGCTCAAAGCTCAAAAATTTCATGACCAAATGTCCTCAGGGCTATTCCAAAACGAATACTTAACATGTTAATTTAATTCCACTAGCAATTACCAGCGCCAATTACAGCCCCAGTTACAGCTTAGGAACCCAGCCATGAGCGACGCGTTTGCCACCCACCTCACCTCTGCCCAACAGTTTCTCGAACGCTTCAAAGCCGAGCCACTGGGCCATTTGATCAACGGCAAGCGAACACCCAGTATCTCTGGAGAAACCTTCCCCAACGAGTCCCCCATCGACCAGTCCCCGTTGGGCGAGGTCTGTGCGGGTGATGCGCAAGATGTAGACCTAGCCTGTAGAGCCGCTGCCAACGCCTTCCCGGCATGGGCTGGCATCAGCGGCGCCGAGCGGCGCAAAATTCTCCACGCCATTGCAGATGGCATTGAGGCCCGCGCCCACGAAATCGCCTTGGTAGAGAGCTGGGACACCGGCCAACCTTTACGCTTTATGAGTAAAGCGGCCATAAGAGGTGCTGAGAACTTTCGCTTCTTTGCCGACATGGCACCCACCGCCCGTGACGGCAACTCAATGCCCGCAACAGATCACGTCAACTTTTCCATGCGCCAACCTATTGGTCCGATCGGTGTGATCACGCCATGGAACACCCCGTTTATGTTATCCACCTGGAAAATTGCTCCCGCTCTTGCCGCAGGCTGCACCGTGGTACACAAACCCGCCGAATGGTCACCATGCTCCGCGGCGCTACTGGCCGAAATTATGCACGACGCTGGTCTGCCCCCCGGCGTCATGAATACCGTTAACGGTCTGGGCGAGGCCGCAGGAAAAAGCCTGACCGAACACCCCGCCATAAAGGCCGTCGCCTTTGTCGGCGAATCAGTTACCGGCAGCCACATCATGAAGCAGGGTGCTGACACCCTGAAGCGGGTGCACTTTGAACTGGGCGGCAAGAACCCAGTGATCGTGTTCGAAGACGCTGATCTGGAGCGCGCGCTCGACGCCGTGGTGTTCATGATTTATAGCCTGAATGGCGAACGCTGCACCTCTTCAAGCCGATTGCTCATACAGAAGTCGATTGAAGCAGAATTTCTCGAAAAGCTGGAACAACGCGTGCGCACCCTCAAGGTCGGTCACCCACTCGACCCTGCGACCGAAGTTGGCCCGCTCATCCACCAACGCCACTTCGACAAGGTTTGCAGCTACTTCGACATCGCTAAGGAAGACGGCGCGCGTATAGCCGTAGGTGGCACCCCACAACCACTCGACGGCAAGGGTCACTTTGTTACCCCCACGCTGTTCACTGGCGCCACCTGCACGATGCGCATCGCCCAAGAAGAGATTTTTGGCCCCGTGCTCACCAGCATTGCGTTCGATAACGAAGCTGAAGCACTGCGCATTGCCAATGGCGTCGACTACGGTCTGGCGGGCTACGTCTGGACCGGAGATAGTGGTCGCAGCATTCGCATGGCGCGGGGCCTCGATGTGGGCATGGTATGGATAAATTCCGAAAACAACCGTCACCTGCCCGCTCCGTTTGGCGGCATGAAAGCCAGCGGTATCGGCCGGGACGGCGGCGACTACAGCTTCGAGTTTTATATGGAAACCAAAAACGTGTGCATTGCCACCGGCGATCACTCCGTACCCAAGTTAGGAGCCTGAACAAGGAGGCATGCTATGAGTCTTTATCAGGTGCAAAAGTTTCTGTATCACCTCAATCGCGACGACAAAGTCAAAGCCGCTTATCACAGCGATCTCGTCACCTTGCTCGCAGACTATGAGTTGACCCAGGAGGAACAGCACGCGCTGACCGAGGGCGACGTGGGCAAGCTCTACGTCATTGGCGTTAACGGCCAGATACTTATGCACTTTGCTGCCTTGCTGGGTATCGAATGGTTCGACTATCTCGAACGCATGCGCGAAGGCGTACGCCAGCATGGCCCTGTACGCGACGGTGTCTATGCCATGACCGGGGGTGGCGCGAGCTTTACCTCTTCCAGCAACAACAACAGCAAGCCCACAGGAGCCCACCAATGAGCCTTGTCTACGCTGGCGTCTGCAGCCACGCCCCCGGCATCACTGGCCGCGCCGACATGATCGAAGACACCGCTCAGCGCGACCGGCTCTATGCCGCGTTCGAGGCGCAACGTAAAGACATTGAAGCCTCGGGTGCGCAAGCACTCATTGTTGTTGCCGCTGAACATTTTGCCAATTTTTTTATGAACAATATGCCCGCGTTTTGCATTGGCGTTGGCGATACTCACGAAGGTCCTATTGAAGACCCAGACTGGCTAAAGATTCCCAAAACCACGATACCGGGGCACAAAGACCTCGCGACCCGCATCACCAGCCACGTCATGCAAAGCGTTGACGTAGCCTATGCGGAAGAGTGGAAATGCGATCACGGCATTATGGTGCCACTGCACTTTCTCACACCAAAATTTCAGCTACCGGTCATTCCCGTCAATATTAATTGCCAGGGGCCACCACTCACACCACTCCCGCGCGCCTGGGCCTTTGGTAAAGCTCTGAGAGCGGCCTGTGATGCAATGCCGGAAAAGGTGGCGCTGGTGGGTACCGGCGGCATTTCGCACTGGCCGGCAACGCCAGACTCCGGAAAAATAAACGAAGCCTGGGACCGGGAGTTTCTAGACCGGCTGAGCCGCCAAGACCAAGCCGCCCTACTGTCCTACACCGACGAGCAGACTTACGCTGAAGCCGGTCAGGGAGGTTTTGAAATTCGCACGCTAATTACGGCTGCTGCTGCAGCTGGCGGCCGGGGTAGCATCGATTTTTATGAACCGATACCGCTGTTTGCGGTGGGCTGCACTATCGGTAAATTTGCCTTGAGCTAATGCGCTAAGCCTCGGCAGACCATCGCAGGGGCAACGCGTTTTTGCAGTCAACAACGGCCTTAACGTCCACGTGCAGCAGCCGTTGCGCGCCCGGCACATTCGCAACAGCCGGGCCATCCCACTCAACTCTGGCGTGACCGGTAAGCTGCAACGTGTCGCCCGATTCGAAGTCGATAAACAACAGCCCCGCACTCGGGTTTAGCATGAAGTTGCCAATCGTGTTGTAGTAATTATTGCCCGCATAGTCGGGCCAGCTGAGTGTCGTACCCTTGGTTACCGTCACAAACCCTGGCTCACCACCTCGATGCGAGGCGTCCATCCCAAAGAACTCAGCATCGCCTTCGCCTCGATGCCCGCTGGCTATAAAGAACGTGTCTGCTTTGGCAATCCAGTCGATGTGCCTAGCCGTTAGATGATCTGATCGAACAGCGACCGGTGGTACGGGGTCGCCGGTTGCAATAGCGTCCCATTCTCGCGGATGGATATACTGCGGGCAGTTACCAAAACTCTGCTCAACGTCCAGCACCAGCGTCGTGCTCTGCGCACCTATTCGGCCATTGACTCGGTTCCGGCGGCGGGACGCAAACTCCAGCCCCAGCAAACCAACATCCGCGCCCGTGACAAAGCTGTGTTCCAGCGGGTCACCCGCAGGCGGTTTGGCATCTATGTGCAATTGTCGATCGCCGGGCGCCGTAATAAAACCGGGCATGCCAGACAACAGGGTCACCCAGCAATCACCACCACTGTCCTGGGCAGCCGCGACAAGAAACGGTAGCCCTTCGTAGAACGTACGATGCTGATCCGGCAGATAAGTGCGTACTGCTCTACGAGCCCAATGCCCAATTCGCTCACGTACACCCAGGCGCTCTTGCACCTGCAGCTCTCCTGAGTGAAACGGTGTGTCCTGTTCCATTGCCAACTTCCTAACTGAAGATGTAATTGACTAAGGGCGGCATTGCCCAGTGCCAGAGCATTCTATATATCTTCATATTTTTGATATATAACACCATTTTGATTTTACTAATCAGCTTTATGCATTAATGTGATTTCTAGTATTTCCCGGGGACTAACCAATGGACAAGCTCGCGGCCATGAGGGCCTTTCTCGAAATTGCTGACCAAGGCAGCCTGACGGCGGCGGCGCGGGTGTTGGGTAAGTCGCAGCCAACAATGGTACGAACCCTTGCCAATCTAGAAAGCGAACTCGGCGTGCGTCTCTTGCGAAGAACAACCCGACGCCTGGCACTCACCGAAGAAGGGCAGATCTATCTCCATCGTGCTCGCCACATACTGGCCGAGGTTACCGAAGCCGAACT
>JALZVT010000114.1 GCA_023300545.1 Pseudomonadales bacterium | reverse complement strand
CCGCCTAACAAATCAATGCAACGGAAACTTGACCCGGTCCTACGTTTGGCTTCGCCAAGCCTCGGCCCGCCTCAAGCTCCGCTGATTTCAGACGTTAGGTGGCGTCTAAGCCTATATCCTTGATCTGATGGTTGCGCGATGTGAATATCGTCCCGGACAGCTCATGCTCTAGTTGATTTGAGTAGTGTTGCGAGAACCGCGGGATTCGATTAGGCGACGAATCTGCTGCCTATCGGTCAAGCCTCAATTTTCGCAGACTTTGCTAATCTGCCAGATGTCTAGCCTCAGTCGTCGGTGTTCTCACAAACCACCGAGATCTAAAGTCCCTCTGCCCGTTGAAGAACCAAACCGACAACTCTTGAGCCATGATTTCGGAAACTTCCACGCTGCCTATAACTTCTGCAGCCTCTTCCAATTCCATACACAAGACATACGCGTAACCCCGGTACTTCTGGTCAAATGGCTTTTCATCTAACGTCTTCTCGATTTGTCCCTTCGTATAGAAATCCGATTTTCCAAAGCGTTTCGCTAGGCTAACTGGTAGCTCGGATACCAGTTTTCGTATCCTTCTCTTTCTGAACCATTCGGAAATATTCTTTAGCATCAAGCGAGCCTATCAAAAGTACTTTTGATGTCCACATCATTGCAATGAGACTCTATGCGGTTCACCGAATGTGTCCCCACTTGACGAATTCGCATATGCGAATCGTATGCTTGGAGCCACCCTTACTTCTTCTAGAAGCGACGCTCCAGTTGGCTTTGCTACGGCAATCCTCACGCCGCCTAACAAATCAATGCAACAGAAACTTGACCCGGTCTTGCGCGCTGGCTACACCAGCGCTCAGCCCTACTCAAGCTCCGCTGATTTTAGACGTTAGGCGGCATCGAGAGAGCATTCTAAATGGCGATGCTAGCCTGGGTTCAGTGGATTTTAGCGTGTTGCCGAACTCTAGGATGGGAACCCCTCGGCGTACTGTTCGCCATCATCTCCAATTACGTCCCAAGATGCTTTGGAATCGACAAAAACGTGTGCTCCGACTTTGATTCCTGGGTCAGACTGATCTATCAGCCCTGTGGGCACCCAATAGGTAGTTTGGTCATCATTCGGAAAGGGCACATGGCTGCCGCACTCCTTGCAAAACGCTGAATGATATCCAGACGGTGTTTTGAAGGTTTGTATGTGATTCTCTCCAGATTGCCATTGAAAATCTCTGCCACTACTAAGGCAAGCAGAAAAGCACGACGAACCCACAGCCTTTCGACATAGCGAACAGTGGCATTGATAAATATCGGTGGTCTTACCCAATAACTGAAATGTGACGGAACCACATAAACAACTTCCGCTTAGCATTGACCTGTCTCGAGCTATCGTGGATAGCTGACGTTAGCACTTGGGGGGGTTCATGCTATTGAAGGGATCGCGTGCACCATATGAGTCTCCCTCATAGCGTACTAACAGAGTGATTTGCGATTGATCCACCGTTCCAGAAACGCGTCTTGGTATCCTGGTATGTTGCTTTGCGAGGCGGAACTACATGCCGCCTAACAAATCGATGCTGCGGAAATTTGACCTGGTCTTCCGAGCTGGCTACGCCGGTCCTCAGCCCGGCTCAAGCTCCGCTGATTTCAGACGTTAGGTGGCGTCTAAAAATGGTTCTCGCTAGCTAAGGTTTTGTATTTCGTCAACTCGAGGCGGTTATCTGTTTCGCACTAAACCCCTAGTTTTAAGTTTCTGGTTGCCGAGCTAGTTGTTTGGCTTTCGGTTGATTGTGATTCTTGTATGATCAATTTATGTCTACAAAATCGAGCTAGCTTGGGAGTCAAGGTACCCAAACCCCATTTTGGACTGTTTCCATTGGTCTTATAATCATGTGCATGTCATACGGATTGTAGTGACATGGTGCAGGGTAGGGGAGGGAGTGGAACTCTCTTTCGGCATACCATGAATGTCCCTCCTGTAGCCAAGTATCTGGTTGTCTATGTCGATCCAGCGGCTGATGGCACGCAGCACCCATGGCATTACAATCTCTTCGTTGCGACCGGTACAGTAACTGCATCTGCAAATGACCCGGATGCGCGTGCCAAAGTTGGACTTGGCGGCCCGATTATCGTCCTCTTCCGTGGCTGAGTTATTACCAAACGTGCAGTGAATCCGTTTTATAAGCCGTTAATCGAAGGTTCGAGGTTTCCGTTCTACCCAAAGCGAGTCTTGCGTTTTCAATCCTCACGCCGTCTAACAAATCAAAGCATTCGGCCGCGTCGCGACGACAATCCAAATTGTAGTGTGTGGATGGCTCTCTCTACGGGAAGCAACGAGTTCCAAGGAAGCCGTCGCTACATTTGGTGTTTTCTGAACTTCCGAAAATTCGGCGCTCGACCTTTGTTGCGCCTAGATTCTCATACTGATCTAGAAACTTGGGTATATCGGCCTCGTACTTATCCTTCACTTGAATTCTTGCTGTGCGGCAGTCTTCTCGGAAATCCAGATCTATGCTACCAGCGTAAACGGTTTCTCCTGCAGCTACAGGGGCAAAGTAGTTCGTTCGAAAGCTGTGGCGTTCATGCCTAGAAGAGGGCATAAATCCGTTTATTCCCCAGAGTTTAGGATCAACTACGAAAGCTTGTAGATACACTGCTTCAGCTTCGTTGGTAGAATTTGTCTTCGCCGCGCTGAACACTCCTCTTTGATCTAGATTACTGACATCGCTGCTGAACAGGAGCATATAGTCAGGACAGAGACGATTCGTTGATGTGGTAAAGAGAATAACGCCCTGTTCGCTCGTTGAAGAAAAGACGTGATCTCCTGAGATCGTAGCCGGAACCGCGCAGCCGGCGCACGCTGCCATCATTGAAAACAGGCCTATTGTTCTCAGCAGTTTGGGAGCAATCATTAGCTCAAAACGCATGGTTCTAATCCCGGTGAACGAGTATCGGCACACTCTTTAAGTGTGCTGTTGTTGCTCAGATTCTAGAACATCGCAGAGTTTCTCGGCAACTGTCGCGCATGCCCGAGGCAATACAGCAGCGCTATGGGATCTGGAAAGAGATTGTTGCCGTATCTAGGCCTGTGGGGCTAAGGCGCATTCAAGGATTCAATGACGAGAGTCTGCGAGGCGATTGGAACGGGCATCGTTCCTCCAGGCTCAATCAGCAGTGCCGTGTCATCTATCGGATTGAACGGGACGAAGTTTTGGTTCAGGTGGTAGATGTAACCGCTCTTGAATATAGGAGACGTTGAAATGACCGATTATCGTAAGGCTCGCAAGCGAATTGATGTCACTGTTGGTTCTTCTGTTCGTATCGTCAGAGAGCTGCAGGAACTGAGTCAAAATCAACTCGCATCACTATCCGGTATTCCCCAATCTACTATCTCGGCAATCGAGAATGATCGGGTGAATTTGGGTGTGGAGAGGGCAAAAGTTCTCGCCCGTGTTCTTCAGGTGCATCCCTCTGTACTTGTTTTTCCGGGTTGGGATGTAGATCAGGAGTCAACCGCTTAGCATTACTCCACCGGTTCGAGTGCTAACGAACGAGCGCGTTGCACTTGCATCGCCCACCCCGCCTTAAGCTCCGCTGATTTCAGACGTTAGGCGGCGTCTAAACGTTTATTCGGAATGTAGAAACTGGATCAGGTTAGATTTTGCGCTAGTATCTTCGGTGCAATTATAATGGTTGGCTTGAATAGGGGGATGAGTGGGCGCTCAGGAAATAGTTTCCGCCTTAGGTTGTGCTTTTCTATCTGTCTGCGCCGTGCATGGCTTTTTTTCATGTGAGGTGTACGCTGTTATTCCGACTAGACATATCGAAATACTGTTAGTGGCTGGCTATCTGAAAGTTGCCGTAAGTTTTGGCTACTTAATGGCCGCGTTTGGCTTGTTAGTTTTTTCGATCCCCGAGCCAATTTGGACGCGTCGGGTGTCTCCAACCGGAGGCCTTGAACGCAATTCTGTTGCTATGGTCTTTGTCGGTTTCTGTCTATTTCTGTTTATTATAGTTTCACTAATTCACAGTTTAGACCTAGTCAATATTAGTGTGGATGATTGCGTGAGTCGCGCCTAAAGAGTGAATTACATTTGTTTTTGGAACTCGCTTCATATTCGTGACAATGCGAAGGCCTTCTTTGGGTGGATGAAAGTTGCTTTCAGAACGCGCCGTTTTCATTAGCGAGATCCTCTGGACGCTTTCTGGGCTACGTCCTCTTTCTCAAGACCTTAGTCTTATATGGGTTTGGGACCGCGGGTTTGGCATTGCACTAACAATCCTCACGCCGCCTACCAAATGGCGGCGTCTGAGTTGCATTCCGATGGTCGGATTCTGCTAACCTTGATGCATATAAATAGGATCGAAATGATGCTAATATTATATGCTCAAAATTCAAGCAACACCTTATGCGAACTACTCTAAATATCGATGACCAACTACTCTCTGAGGCCCAGCGCGTAACGGGTGTGGAGGAGAAAACGGCTCTCGTTAGGGCCGGTTTGATCGCCCTTATAGAAAAAGAGAGTGCGAAGAGGCTCGCTAGCTTGGGTGGTAGTGAAAAGAAGCTTAAGGCGATACCGAGACGTCGGAACGCAGGCTAGTGGTTCTCGTCGATACGTCGATCTGGATTAAGCACCTCAGGAATGGACTTCCAGAGCTAGTTGATCTTCTGACTTCTGGCCAGGTGCTGATGCACTCTATGGTGATTGGGGAGCTAGCGTGCGGCAGCCTCAAGAATCGGGATGAAATACTCGAGCTCCTAAAAAGTCTCCCCAGATCTCAACACGCGTCAGACGACGAAGTACTCCACCTTATTGAAACGCGCAAACTAATGAGCCTAGGGATTGGTTACATTGATATGCACCTACTTGCTGCAACGCTGCTTGGCGGCGACCAGATTTGGACCGCTGATACTAAATTCGCTGGTGCGGCCTCTACTCTGAAAATTGGTTACTCCAACTAACTCCTCGGTGCACTGAGTCGGAAATCAGGCTGCTACAGCAATCCGCCCGCCGCCTAACAAATCAATGCAACGGAAACTTGACTCGGTCCTACGTTTGGCTGCGCCAAGCTTCGGCCCGCCTCGAGTTCCGCTGAGTTCAGACGTTAGGCGGCGTCTAAAAAATTTCAAATCAATCATTATCTGGCGCAAGAGCCAGGCGCGTTATCGCCGTGATAAACTTAAGAAATTCATACGGTAAAATCATGTATGCCCACTACTCTCCGTCAGTGTCCCGAGTGCGATAAACACGTGTTTGTGCTGACCGCGAAAAAATGCATTCATTGTGGCGAGGAACTTCCTGAGAGCCTTCTTCCTTCGGCGAATGAGGTTGACGCACTTTTAGAAGATGATCCCACCGGTGTGGGCGAAAGAATTCGTGAGAAAAAGATGCGAAAAATTAATTGGCCCCCAGAGGGCTATTGCGGTGGGGGTGGGGATGGAGGAGATTAGTGGATTGGATTACTCGTAGTTACCCGGCCTTTATCATTGCCATTTTTGGCATGTCCGGCTGCGCTTCTAATGATCGCGGGCCTAACGGCGTGTCCGCGGCTGACTTGATCAGCGAGCTGTCGAGGAGTTGTCAAGATGTTCAGACTATCGATGAAGGTCGTGAATCCTTCGGCTTCTTTAACGCAGATAGTTCCGGGCCCTTTACGCGGGATATGTCAGTAATTCTAGATTCGATGTTAAAAGTACTTGGCCAGTGTGAAGCTGATGTGGTTTGCGTCGCGCGAATTTTAGAAGGCTGAATCGCTGGCACATTCACGGATATTGACTATTGGTGATGTACTGTCCGCCAAAATAGTTTGGTCTGCTTGTGCAGTTCAGGCGCTGAATAGTTGCTGTGCTCGTAGCCGTTTGCTTCAGATCGCTTTGCGTTGTCGACAACATGCCGTCTAACAAATGGATGCAGCGGAAACTTGAACCCTAAGTGATAATGTAGAAATATTGCTACATGCCTGTCAGCAAAATCACTAGTAGAGACTTCAATCAGGATGTCGGCAAAGCCAAGCGGGCGGCCGCTAAGTGTCCTGTAATCATCACTGATCGTGGCCAGCCCACTTATGTGCTGATGTCTATAGACGAGGATCGAGAACTCACGGGGGAACGGCAAGTATTCTCGACCTATTGGGTGATAAGCGTGCAGCTAAGATTGAATTCGAGATTCCGAAGGTGGCGGGCACGTCGCTCCTGGCTAACCGACAAAGTTATGCCGTCCTTCGACGGGCGTGTTCTCTCATTTGATACAGACGCAGCCCTCTATTGTGCTCAACTCCATGTGCCGAATCCGCATTCCGACCGCGACAGCTACATCGCATCGATTGGCTATGTACACGATATGACTGTAGCAACACAAAACACTAAGGACTTCGAGGGTATGGGGGTGCGGTTGGTAGATCCCTGGGGTAAGTAACGCGTGGTATTCAGCCCACCTTGCTCGGGCAACCCTCATACCGGCTAACAAATCAATGCAACGGGCTTTTGACCCGAGGCTTCGCTCAGCTGATTTCAGATGTTAGGACAACCGACTTGGCCTTGCCGTCCTCCAAGCTGAATCAGCAGTACCGGGTATCTGTCGTATTGAGCGGGACGAGGTTCTTGTTCAGGGGGTGGATGTAAGCGCTCATGGCTATGGGCGAGTATAAATTTGGCCCGAACCCTTATGAGCACGTGCAGGCCTGTGAAGATTGCGAGACTTCAGATTCACGTGTGGACGTCATTCGCTGGCGTCTTTTTCTGGAAGGTGGTCTATCGGAAAAGCCGCGAGAGCAATTGTTGGACATGGCCGACCGTTGCCCGGTGCTCCGAACGCTTCGAGGGTATATTCAGATTGAGACGCAAGCCACAGATCGAAACTAAGTCTGGGGTTTACGCTGCGGTCGTGCATTGCGAGCTGAACGATTAGCCGCACCGCGCGTCGTATCTTTACGCGCGACACTATTCCAAAAAGGACAATAAGAGGACGTGTATGAAGTGCTTGAACGGCTGCGGTTCTATGGAGAACACGCTATACAAAGGGGCAGAAATCGACGTCTGCTCCAGCTGCCTTGGAGTTTGGCTCGACGAGACTGAACTTGCTGATATCGTTGCTGCCGCGGATGATCGTTGGCCTCCCGGTGTGGTTGAGTGGGCGCTTGCCCGCACTGAGCATCGTGTCGCTGAACCTGCGAACGAGAGCGAACAACAACTGGAATGCCCAAGCTGTGCGAGCGCGCTTCACGGCGTAAACTATCAGGGCGACTCTGGTGTGATCATCAAAACCTGTCTGCGCCGGCACGGCGTATGGCTTGATAGAGGTGAATTGGCTACCTTACAAATTGTTGTTAGGCATCGACATTTCGAGCTGGAGACGGCTTAGTTCTGGATGGGTTGCTCCCGTGCAGTGGTCTGTGACTGGCTAGTGACTAACATGGTCTTTGGTACGAAGTAAGTGACACAGGATTCTATAGCAAAGTAGGTGCTCACAAGAGAGCACCGAAAGGTTGTCATGCCATCGCCTTGGTTGTGCATCGCTCACGCCGGCTAGTTCGTAACTCTTCCAAAGAGAAAGTGCCCTCAACCGAGTTCTCGACAACCACGCAGCAGTGCGCACGCTTGTTCAGCGGGTTTCGCGTGCTTACGAATTGGGCGCAAATGTTCATGCCGCTGACTATAATCTCGATTTCGTGATTGTATCTAAGCTGGCGAAATTAGCTCAGTCTTCTATTTGGCTGCGTCGTGCGCTTCCGATAGCTGCGCTAGTTGAGTATGTTGCGTCTTAATCTGCGGCCGTTCGCCACTTACGTCGTTAATCTCGTCATTTTCTTCTATAACGTTCCTTACTACTTTTAGTGAAGAGCGCGCTGCCTTGATTGGAGCTAAGTTCCGACCAAACATGCCCTTTGCGTGACGCTTCAAGTAAATCAACCACCTATCTTTGCTGCCAATCACATTGCTACAGCAAAGCCAGTATTCGTTGTCGTCCACAAAATATTCTAAGAACCATCCCCAGTCTTCTTTATTGGTGAGGTAACGCGTAGTAGGGGTTCTCGATTGATGCATCGGTTAAACCACGATCCGATTTGGGAATCGGCTTTGGCGATCTTTGCGTAGCTGGGTCGTAACAGTATTGCAGCGGTGTTCAAATCAGCAACTGTAAAGCGATCGCCGAGTAGATAGGCACTAGACCCTAGAACGTGTCGCAGTGCATCCAGTGATCTTTCCAATTTAATGCTATCTATCGGTGTGCCAGATTTATTTGAGGCGTCGTGAGGGCCTTCTAGCTCCCCGAGCGCCCACGCCATCCACTGTATGGTTCGCGTTTGGTCGTTGCTCTCTTCTGGCCATAGATCACCGCCATATTGGCGTGCCACATGGATATTGATTGCGAGACTCTCAAAGATCACGAGACCATCGTCGTCCAATACTGGAATCTTCCCATTCGGGTTGACTGCCAAGAATTCGGGGGTGCTGGTGTCGGTGCCATACTTGATCGGCACACGTTCATAGGTAACGTTGGCCTCTTCTAGCATCCAGGCGCATCTAAACGACCTGCCGTTTTTACCGTACAGCTTAATCATGGCGTGGTCGCTCTCCTTGTAGTTCCTTTTTGTTAGCTATTGGCAGCCTGTGCTTGGGTGTGTTGGAGTTGGATGGTCCACAGTATACTGAGCCAGCATTGGTCACTATTGCTACCTTCGCTTGCCGGACGCCTGCAGATGTCTTGGCCTACTAAACCTAGTCTAAGAGAGTGCCATGTCTTTAGAATTATCACCGGGTCACCCACTGTACGCCTTGGTTATCTGGAGCATGTTGCTGGTCGTTATCGGCCTTGGGGTGAAGCTGTTACTTGACCGCAGGCTAGGACTACGCAGCAAGACTTGGAGACCAACGGATGCATTGCTCAAGACAGTTGTGATTGATCACCGCGTTGATGAAGATCGCTACTATCAGTATCGACCAAAAATTCAATATGAGTATCGTATTGGCGCGAAAACCTATAGTTCTCGCCGATTCAGTTATCGCTCGCCTTGGACTAATGACTATTCAGAGGCCTCTGGGCACTTTGCTGGGCTAGTAGCGGGTAGCAACTTTACGGTTTACGTGTGTCCGTCCCAGCCACAAAAATCGGTCGTTTTGCGGGGCGCAGATCGTTATATCTGGGTAGAGGTAGTCGTGTTAGGTGTTGGTATTGGCGTGTTGATTAAAGGGCTTCTGACTCACTACGCGATGTGACGAATTTCCGGGATATGGCAGGTCAAGGAATTGAAGATCTAAAAACGATCAACATCTTCGCCGCTTTCGCAGGTGCTTTAGGAGCATTTAGATCGTCTCGCATGAGCGCTCGTCAGGCTGCTTACGATCTAGACGCTGATAGCAAAGATCGAAAAAGAATAGTTAGCCGATCGAAGAAACAAAGTTTGCAAGGTGTAGTTTGGTATGCCGCGCCTGTTCTTTGGCTGCCGATTTTGATGTTGTCTACATTATGGTTTTTTAGCTAGGACGCGGACAGATTTTGAGTGCGGTATCACTAGTCTCCCCAGATACTGGACCCGTCTAAGAGAAGCAGCCAACCACCCCAGAGTAATCCACAAACAACAGAAACCGCACCCACCCATGCCAAAATTTCGAATTCATACTCAACACCGATACCAATAAGCCCGCCCCCTCCGAGTATCAAGATGAACGGTGCTAAAAGACCCACTACAAATCGTATTATTTGTTTCACTCTAACTTCCTGTTGAACTGCACCAAGGGAGCAAGGTGCAGTTAATTTATAGGGGCCAGTCTACTAGTAGTGGCCTGGCGCGGAAGCAAGCTTCGGGCAGCTGATGGCTAAATCTACTTTAGTTGTGAGCTCGGTCACGAATTAGAGTCACCTACTTTGTCGGTAGCGCCCCGCTTAGTCGATATCTGGAAAGCAGGTATTCAGAACCCGGCTACTCAGGTAGGCCAGAGATTCAGATAAGCACCTTCTCGCCTGGTTCCTCTGCAATGTACCCTGCAGCATGGCGGCCATATTTTGCGATGACATACATCAACGAAAAGTGCATTCCGCCCAGTACTAACATAGCCAATCCAACCTTGGTGCTGACGTATTCCATCGACCCAGCGAAGTCGAAAGGCCGAGCACCGTAGCGCAACGCAATCAACACAAACCCGATGTTCATCAGATAAAAGCCGACGACTAACATGTGGTTAATACTCCGGGCGAGATCTGCGCGTGCCCCAAATGCTTCTACTAAGAATATGTAGCCGTTGGTGCTTAGAGTGCGTGCTACCCAAATTGTCATCGCCATCGTGATGACGAGATAGGTTGTGAAGCTGAGTTCAACGATCATTTTTGTCTCCTGTTAATGAATCTCCAGCTACCTTAGGGGGCGGCAGTTAGCGATGCTTCCTGCATGATAGGGGCAGAACAGAAAATCAATAAAGGCCATAAAAACATAGAGTTAGGATTCTCCTGTATTATCAATAGGGAACATCTGGGAGTCACTAGGCGCGCGCTTTGCCGCCTGGCTAGTCGATGCCGTCCGGCAAATGGTTTCGAGCCTCGCTGACGCTGCCAAATGTTGTCAGCGCATGGATAACACTAGGTGCCGGTTCGCCCCAATACCCGGCAACATCTTCTTCGCCGTCACCTAGTTCGAACGCCAACCGCTCTATCGGCGGCACAAACTGGGCATCTATTCCCGGTTTGTTTCCTCGCGGGTCGATGCGGTACCAACCGAACTCTTCCAGGTAGAGGGCGTTGAGTCCGTGCAGCGTATGTCCCTGTTCTCCTTTCAGTCGTTGATAGCACATTGCTGCTGGGATTTTGTTGGCACGTAAGAGTGCTGCCAGTAGGTGGCTCTTGGCGTAGCAAAACCCGGTGCCGGCTTGAAGTACCTCGGATGCTTTGGCGGTCAAAATTTCGTCGTTACCGTCGTAGCAGTGTCTGATTTTGTCTCTGACAAATTCGAAGCATCGCTTGGCGATCATCTCGTCACCCTGGGCCTCTTTTGCAAGGGTTGCTGCGAGATTTTGCACTTCTGGGTGTACCCAATCGATGTAGCTTGAGGATTCTAGGTATTTGCGCATGGTAATAGACTATCACTAGTGTGTGGTGACGCTGGTGCTGATTAGCTTTGGACAGCTAACGCAGATTGACCGATCTAGCTATCGTTAAGGAATACATGCGCAAAGTTCAAGCACACCAGAGTCAAAGGGCACGCAATTGAGGCACCATATTGAATCATTCTTGTTCTTATCATCTTTGTCTTTATTCTGTGATACGAGCCATTCTTGGTGAACTTGGCGGCATGCGAGAAGTCGTCTGTAGATCAACTTGGCGCTGTCTATATTCCCGTATTTTTCCGTGCATCTAAGTCCGTATTCTGAGCAGGAGCTTTCGCCAAGAATTATGCGATAAGCGCAGCTAAAGCCTTTGTGTCGAGAGATATGCCGACGGTAGAGCTCTATAGCTACTGACGCGGTGTTCTTCATGCTTGTGCTCCTTTTAGGGAATAGACGTCAGCGTTTTCGATTGAGGCGGCAAAGACGGGTTAACTTACAAGCAAGAATATCAAATCAATCTAGGTATAGCGCACAACACCAGAGCTAGTTAGAACGTAGTATCGGATGTGTCTTATTCTGAATGTCGTGGCCATGAAACATCTGATGAATCCGCTGCTTGCTGTTTTGTTCGTTATTTCTCTGAATGCGTCTGCGCTGCCAACCACCGCTGATAAAGGCCAGCTTTGGATTGGAGAGCATCGAAATAATTGGACTCAATCCAATTCGGTTAAAGTTTTGAACGACTTTGGCGCAAGCCTATTAGTGACTCCAGACCAGAACTGGCGTCAAAAATGGGAGACGCCCTCGGATCAGATGGTGTACCTAGATGAAGCTGAAGTGGTGCGCCTGGGTGAGAAGCTCTGGGTTTTGGCGTTTATGGTGAATCCAAAACTGGATGACAATGGGCAGGCAAATGTAGTCTGCGCTCTAACTATCGTTCGCCCCGATCAGTCGATTGCTTTCGACCAGGGAGGCATCCCGTGTCTGCAAGGGGCGGTGGAAGGAAATCTCGACAATGTGCGCCTGTCGCCGGTTGTAGTGGAATACTTAGGTGAGGAAGGCGATCCATTGGGCCGTTGGACCATACGCATGCGAATCAAAGATGAAAATCGGGATACGCAGCTAGATCTCGAAACTTCATTTACGTTGGTTAGCGACTAGTAGCGACAATGCTTCGGACTTAGGAATGTAGTTTCATCCCTATTTCTGGATTTGTTTGCTCATGCTTACTCTATCCTCGATTTCGTACCCAGCACCTGCATAAAAAGCCACGGCCTGCGAGTTGCCCGCTCTAACTTGAAGATTCAGTTTGGTGCATCCGTGGCTCGCAAGGCCTTGCTCGGCTGCATTCATCAGGCGTGCTGCGATTCCTTGGCGTCTATAGTCTGGGTGGGCTGCTACTTTGTGAACCCATCCTCTGACGCCATCGAAGCCTGCAATTGTTGTCCCTACGATGTGGTTATCTATCGTGCAAACAAAAAATAGATCGGGTTGAACGGTTAGCTTGCGTGAGATCAGTTGGTCCGATTCGTTCCAGGCGGGTTCGTCCGTGAATACGGCTGACCATAGTGAGATGATCTGTTCCCTATCAGCGGGCTGGTAGCTTCGAACTTCTATCTTTGGATCCATCCGTGGGTGCTCAATATCTAAAACTAGATGCTACACAAAGCGTGCGCGCTGGCGTAGCAAGTTGTTTGTTTAGTGGCTTCAATACTTGGCTCAACTCACGCTCGGCTCAATGCCACGCGCTTCATATTTGTGTGGTTTGAGTGGTAGTCTCGGCTCTGGTGAGTACTGCGAGAAACTGATGTTTGATGAATCTAGGCTCTCCACCTGCTTGAAAAAGTTGGGTGCTGATTCGACGGCTGGGATATTTGCGCGTCTGAGTGATGCTTATGGAGAGGCAGGTCGTTTTTATCACGACACAACGCACATTGAAGAGTGTCTTACTCATCTCTCTGAGCATGTTGAGTTGGCGGGCTGTGCTGCGGAAGTTGAGGCTGCTATTTGGTTTCATGATGCAGTTTACGATACGAAAGCGGCTGATAATGAAGAGCAAAGCGCCGACTGGGCGAGCGAATATCTGTTGTCGGTAAGCGTTGAAGCCGAGGCTGTTTCTCGTATCCATTCGATGATCATTGCGACAAAAACTCATGTGGCGGAAACGCTCGATCAAAAACTGATGCTTGATATTGATTTGGGTATTCTGGGTTAGAGCAGACTGCGCGGGTTAATCTGGCGCGAAAAATCGACGAGCTTCGTGATTTGTAGCTCTGCCTTCTTTTTCAATCACGCTCAGGTAAGTGATGTGGATTAGCCAAATAACCCTAATGCGATGATGTTGCTTGTGGTCACGCCGCTAACCTTCCGTTAAGTTAATACGGTTCCCTATTACTCTAATCAAAAAGAGAATGTTCCATGGCGTCCGATCCGATAACCAAATACCGAGCAGCTTGGCACCAGAAAGACCGCGTTGGTGCCATTGTTGTCTCTAATGACAAAAAGCTTCTAGAAGAAATGAAATTTGATTCGCAGAGTTCGGGAGAATTTCTGGCGGTTCTTCAAATCCTTCAAGGTGACGATGATCCATACTGGGATGACGGTTGGATTCGAACGGGCAAAGCGAAGCCGGGTAGAGGTGGTCGCTAGACCTAGGCTTGCGGCTTCCTCGATTTGATGCGTTGATATTCCTTTAGGGCATCATCATCAGCTTCTGTGTCTAGGGGTGCTACCTAGTGTGCGGTGGGCGCCGGTTACTGACCTGAGCCGTTAGTTGATTGGGTATGCCTATTTCATTAGTTTCGCTATTTCACCGAGATCTTCACCGACGATTGCTTGTGAGATGGCAAGAGCTTCCATTTCATCGATGAACGCCATTGATCCGCAAATACAAATTGTTTTCTGGTTGGTCATTCAACCATTGTCTAAGTAAG
>JALZVT010000113.1 GCA_023300545.1 Pseudomonadales bacterium | reverse complement strand
TGAAGCCTCGTATTGTTAGACAGTGACATAGTGGGCGCAATGAAGGTTGTTCCGTTAAACGCAAAAGCCGTCTTCCACTCGCCATTCGTCACACCTCCATCAATATCCATCGCGTAGAAATAGGCGGCCGGAATGGGGCTGCTAAAACTAACTTTGAAACCAATCGCATTCGCAAATTCTTCCGCGACTTCATTTCCGACCACATTGGCAGTATCGACGGCAATTCGGGTTGTATCTTCAGGTAGGCCGATCGTACGATTAGATTCATCAAAGCCTGTATCCCCAGTTTCAAACCGGCCGCCGATAATCGCTGGATTTAGGTTTGTATTGCCGTGATTTGCACTTAAAATACCTGTTCCGGTTGCAATAGGGGTCGCCGTCGCCGTTATACCGAGAGGCAGCTGTACTGGCCCCCCATTTGCGGCGAGCATATCACCGAATGAAAAGGGCAGCGCATCCTGCGCCTGCGCCGTCCCGATGGCTGAAAACCCAAGTGCGGCGGAAAGAACGACGGCTTTTATCAAGGCGCTAGTTGATAAAAACGCTGATTTTGACGTTTTTTCTTTACCAAAATTCATTGTCGTACTTACTTCTAAATGGCGCAAAGCGGCCTCCATCCAAATATGCCTGCAATACATGCCAGCAGATCAATTAATTCTATCGATGGGTAAGAAAATAAAGACGCCCAAGACCCCGTGAAGAGCCTCTTCTTTTTATCACCCTGATGCAGAAACTCTCACGGCTCTCGCACACAATCAGTCGTTGAGTATATCTATCCCTGAGTTACTAATTTCTGGTAAAAAAACACACCCACAAAGACTTGTGTATTTAACGTTCAGCATGTGTAAAAAATAGTTAAATTCTGACTATTCCTATAAGTTCGCCGCATCTGTTGCCGTGATTGTATAAGTTCCCGTGAAGACAACCGTATCACCCGGCGCGAGTACATCCCAAGAATTATCAGTTCCGGCATCTGTCGAATCGCCAGTTGGCGCTGCGTCAGTTAAGAGCGTTTCATTTCCTGGAGTCGGCGCAGGGTCAGAGCCATTATGTGTATCTGCAATAGCTACATCTCTAATGATCTGATTTCCGTCATTTGAAATTGTGTAGGTATAGGTAATTACATCCCCGACCGTATGCGGGCCTTCGCTATCAGCGACTTTGGTCATAGAGAGTGACGGCGCAGGGCATTCGTAACCATCAAAAATAATGCCGCCAAATCCGCCTGTAGAATCCAGCAGAGCAAATTGAAGAATAACAATGCCATCTGCAGGATATGTCACGTCAATTGTATATGACGTCCCTTCAGACCCTGTAACTGTTGCCGCGGCACCAAATAACCAGCCATCATCATGTCCCGCAACAGAGCTGGAATCAGAATTGATAATGACGCCATTTATATCTGTCTGCCAGTAGGCCGTGTGCTCATGCGCGCCTGTGTTTTGTATCGTAATAGTTTCCGTCGTCCCTGGCGCACCCTCTACGCGTGCAGCCAGACGCCAAATTTCTGATTCTGGATTTGGGTCTGATGCAAGCGCGCTCGTAAGCTGGTCTGAACCACTTAACGCAGTCCCATTGGATAGAAATGACCCCGTTGAAATATCATCAGCTGAGGTCTGATAAAAACTAACGACTCCAGTTGATGAATTTCGCCCAATAAGAGGCTCCACAACATAAGGATCAAAAGGCGTAAGTCCGGGTGCGCCAGAGCCAAAGTCTGCATTCACCTCTGTTCTGCCTGTTCCTGGGATTATAAGAAAACCTTCACGCGCATAACTACCGCAAACGCCTGGCGCTAAAGCAGGTCTTGGCGTACCCGTAAGGCTGATGCTTTCACTTGCCGTTGGGGGCGTCAAAGCACCTGAGCTCGGCGTACCTGTCGCTGTCGCCGTATTTGTTACGGGGCCACCTGCGATAAGGTCAGTGGCTGTAACGACATATTCAGCCGTAAAATTGACCACATCCCCTGGCGCTAAGATATCAAATACCGCATCAGCACTGTCATCAGAACTCAAACCGCTCGTATTCGTCAGTGCGCCTAGCGTAAGTGCGCCTAGCGGGGCAAAGCCATTATGAACATCGGAGACTGTGACGTCATTAATATTAACATTGCCGTCATTCGTGGCCGTGTACGTATAGGTCACGACATCGCCCGGCGCGTGTGGACCTGTGCTGTCGGCAACTTTTGTAATCGACAAATTGGGTACTTGTGCTAAAGAGAATGAGGTTGCGTTATCTCCTGCCACACCGGGTACGTTCGGGTCCGAAACATCAGATTCCTGATTGCCGCCACTCCCATCTGTTCCTGTTGCCGTCACACTATTCTCAACACCGCCCGCAACAATATCCTCCATTGTAAGAGCATAAGTCGCTTCAAAGACAATAGGCGCATCATCATTGGCATCTAAATCTGCAATTGCAGAGTCAAAAGTAATGCCTGTTGCTGGATCGAGATCAATGCTGGAGCCGCCCGATACATAAATGGGAACGGGAACTGTACCCGTGCCTGTAAAGTTAGCAGGCGTCTCTGCAACGGTAACATCATACATAGTTGTGGCACATAGGTTTGAGACCGTGTAAGTATAAGTGACTTCTTCACCGGCTTGCGGCGGGGATGACAAAGCAGAGGTATCGACACCTTTTACAACGCCTATAAATTCATTATCTGCTTGCTCATGGTCGGGCACACCATCTCCATCACAATCAGTACCGGGATAAATGATGCTAATGTCGTCGATTGTGAAATTATCGCCCCCCGAGACATTATCATTATCAGGGTTATTCTCATATATGACTGTTACCTTTTGCGTTAAATCGGCAAGATCATAAGACCCGATAAATCCGAAAATTTGATTCCCTAATGTTTGTGTATTTCCAGTAATAGAGTCTGTAACGACCCCAGAACCATTAGGTCCAACGTGATCTGTACTGTCCCATACAGCAACGTCATCAAATAGAATTTGAAGCCGTGTCAAATCGGCCCCGTCATGAATATCCCCAAGGTACATTCCGAAACCTGCAATAGGCTCGTCAAAATTCATTTCAAAAGTCGTGATTTGATTAAGACTTCCCATCTGAAGCGTTGCCTGACGAGACCCTGTTCGCGGGCGTGTTCCATACTGGAAGCCATCAATATCATTTTCTGCATTGTTGGTACCAACTGATAAAACAGACAAAGAAAACGCGCCAGGCACCGCAAATCCATCCAAAGCTGTGTTCACAGAATTACCCTCAAAGCTTTCGATAAGAACTTGCTCAGCTGGGAGTAATGACAGAACATT
>JALZVT010000112.1 GCA_023300545.1 Pseudomonadales bacterium | reverse complement strand
AACCATTCGTCGCCTGGCGTGCGATGGTGGATTGGTCACGGTGCTGACGCACCCCACGGGTGAGCCGCTCAACGTGGGTCGCAAGACCCGGGCGATACCGCCGGCCACGCGTCGGGCGCTGGTGTGCCGGGATCGGCACTGCCAGTTTCCGGGCTGCGCCCAGGAGCGCTACGTGGAAGGGCATCACATCGTGCACTGGGCTCGCGGCGGCGAAACCAGCCTCAATAACCTAGTGCTGCTGTGTGGCCGTCATCACCGGGCGGTGCATGAATTGGGCTATCGAATCCAGATTTCCAGCGAACCGGGCGCCCGATTTGAGTTCGTGAAGCCGAGGCTGGGTCCTGTGTTTGAGTAGTTTTTAAACGCGTTTGTACCTGTCGCTTTAGTTAACGCACTGGTACAAACCGGTTTTAAAACCCAACAAACACAACCCAGGGTTCTGTAGAACCATAGACGCCGCACAGCGCGCCATGGATGTTCACACAGGTGCGTTCGTTTGGGGCGGCTTGATGGGGAGGGCGGCAATCGACTGGCTGTATAGCAGGTTGTAGAAGTAGCTTAGGGGCTTGAGGGGGAATCTCAAAAAATATATGAAATTCAAAAGGTTGCGGGGTATTTTATGGCGGAGGGGCAGGGATTCGAACCCTGGGTAGGTTTAACCCTACGCTGATTTTCAAGACCAGTGCTTTCGACCACTCAGCCACCCCTCCGAAGAGGTGCGCATTCTCCCTTTACAGGGCGAAATTCTCAAGGCCTGCGAGGGCCTTTTTTAGCGGTTCAACTCGCAAACCCATCAGGGTATTGCGACTGCCAGCGCCAAGCGTCTTCACACATGCGTTCGATACCAAATTCGGCCTGCCAGCCCAGCTCCTTTAGAGCGCGCTCGGGGTTGGCATAGCATTCGGCGATGTCACCGGGCCGCCGCTGCGCAAACTGATAGTCGATGGTTTTACCCGATGCCTGTTCAAAGGCTTTTAGTGTTTCCAACACGGAATAGCCGGTGCCGGTGCCCAGGTTGTGAATGGCGAGCTTCGGACCGCGTTGCAGGTTTTCGAGCGCTCTGAGATGGCCTTTTGCCAGATCAACCACGTGGATGTAGTCGCGCACGCCAGTACCATCGCGGGTCGCGTAGTCGTTACCAAACACGCTCAGGTAGGGCAGTTTGCCGACAGCAACCTGGCTGATGTAGGGCATAAGGTTGTTTGGAATGCCGTTGGGGTCTTCACCAATTTGGCCGCTGATGTGCGCGCCAACCGGGTTGAAGTAACGCAGAATACTGATGCCCCATTCGCCGGTGTCTTTTACCGCGGCGTGGAAGTCCTGCAGAATTTCTTCGACCATAAGCTTGGACTGGCCGTATGGGTTGGTGGCTCCTGTGGGAAAGTCTTCGGTGATCGGTACGGTTGCCGGGTCGCCGTAAACGGTTGCTGATGAGCTAAATACCAGATTCCGCGCACTGCTTGCCTGCATCGCGCGCAGCAGGCACATGGTGCCTTGCACGTTGTTGTCGTAGTAGCGCAATGGCTGTGCAACCGATTCACCGACAGCCTTGAGCCCGGCAAAATGCAACACAGAGTCGACCTTGTGTGCCCTGAGGAGGTCGGTCAAAAAGTCTTCGTTGCGAATGTCGCCTTCTATAAACTCGACGTCGCGATTAGTGAGGCGCTGAACCGCGGCCACCGAGACCTTTGATGAATTCGATAGGTTATCGAGCACGATGACCTTATTGTCGGCGTTCAACAGTTCGACGCTTGTGTGGCTGCCGATGTAGCCGGCGCCGCCGGTGACAAGAATGGTACTCATTTGCGGTTCTGCTACTCAATAAGGGTTGATTGTTGGTATGCCAGTTTTTGCGTCGTAGATGACTGCAAGGACGCCGGCAGATGAGAAACTGAGACTAAAACAAGTCGCTGGGAAGCGACATCGATCAGTTCTAAAGTTGACTTCATTGTTACCTTGCCACAGGTACGGTTTGCGCTTTTTAACGTGCTCTAGCTAGCTAGAGTGCTAGGTAATACTTGGTGATGAGAGAATTGCCTGGCATTTCCGCAATAATATTGACTAGTAAATTGAGCCATAAGGCCAACTTTGGACTCAATGTTGCAGTCAGGATGTAAGGCCGATCACAGCCTCACGCAGTGCCTGTAGTACCATGGGCCCTTAATTCAACGAGTTTAACTCCCAGTAGTTACAAGCATTTACACAAGCATCGTACACATGCTCTAACCGCACGGTTAGCATGTACTTAGACTAGCGACTTGTGTGATCGCAAAATTTTTGTCGGGCCGACAGTGAGTCGCCTGGATGGGATAGACGTTAAACCAGTGCCGCTACGGAAATTATGAGCAGTAAAGAAGACAACCCCACTATGAGCTTGATTGAAAAAGCGGCAGCGCGTCTCGATAAACTCGAGGCGCAGCAGAGTGCGCGCGCAACAACGGCCGGAAATAGCCTTGCCTCGGAAGAGCTGGCTACAACGGGTGGTGCTAACCATGGGAGCACGATCGAAATGGCGGCCGCTACGCAAGCGGCACGAGTCAAATCGGCCAATCAGAGTGCCACTGCAGCGGTGCCGATAGCGGATAAAGCGGTGCAGCCCAGAGTTACCAATCAGGCGATTGCCAAGCGCAGTAACGCGCTGGGTGCCCGGGCTAAGCAGGCACGTATGAAAGCCGCGGCCAACGTGCGGAGAAACCTGCCAACCACTTCCACTGTTTCCCAGCCCACTGCACCACGGCCGCCACAGTTCGATTTCAATTTTCAGTTGTTAGAAGCCGAAGGGTTTCTGACACCGGGCGAAGGGCGCAGCCAGCTCGCTCAAGAATTTCGACGCATAAAGCGGCCTTTATTGCTCAATATGCGTAAAGAATCGGTGTCGGGTAGCCCGAATCGCCGGCCGGCAAACTTGCTGATGATAAGCAGCGCGTTGCCTAACGAAGGCAAAACCTTTGTTTCTATCAATATGGCCATGAGCATAGCCGCAGAGATGAACCGGAAGGTGCTATTAGTTGATGCTGATGTGGCCAAAGGTCATGTGGGCCGCACGCTGGGCTATAACCCCGAATACGGTCTCTCGGAAATTCTCAAGAGTGATGACCTTAGTGAAGAGGGTGCCATCGCCGAAACCAATGTCGATGGTTTGTCGATAATGGGGTCTGGCGCGAACGACATGCATATGGATGAGCTGTTTGCTAGCCAGCGCATGAGCGATATGGCAAGACGCTTGGCATTAGCCGACCCCGACCGAGTGGTTGTCGTTGACGCGCCGCCGTTGCTTGCGACTACTGAGGCCGGCGTACTTGCCCGCCTGATGGGGCAGATTGTGGTGGTTGTTGAAGCTGACCGTACGCCACAGGTTGCATTGGCCGAAGCACTGAAAAACATCAGCACCTGTCAAGAAGTGAGTCTGCTACTTAACAAGGTCGTTCAAGGCGGCCTCGGTGGTGCCTACGGCTATGGCTATGGATACGGCTACGGATACGGGTATGGTTACGGCTACGGCGCTGATGAAGAAGCAAATCAGAATCAGGGTCAAAACTAAGTCTCCGACTCAGCTCAGGAAAGTCGAGAATGTACGAAGAGTATTTTGGTTTCACTGGCAAACCGTTCCAGCTTTCGCCGGACGCGCGCTTTTTCTATCCGAGTAAAGAGCACAAGCGTGCTCTGTCGTTTTTACAGTATGGCCTCGGCCAGGCAGATGGCTTTATCGTTATTACGGGCGATGTAGGCACCGGCAAAACGACCCTAGTGCAAACGCTGCTAAACGACCTCGATCCCAATTCCGTGATGTGTGCGAACATTGTTACCACTCAGCTAGAAGAAAACGATCTCCTTACACTGGTCTGTATAAACCTCGGTATCCCCGTTGATGGCACCAAGAGTAAGGCGTTGTTGTTGCATGACCTGGAGCGGTTCTTTATCCACCGCGCCGCTGAAGGTCGGCGGGTGTTGCTGATTGTGGACGAGGCGCAGAATCTGCCGCCTCGCTCTGTCGAAGAGCTGCGCATGCTGTCTAATTTCACCCACGATGCTAAGCCCTTGGTTCAGGTGTTCCTGCTTGGTCAGGAAGAGTTTCGCGGCACGTTGTTGTCTCAAGGCTTTGAGCAGTTGCGGCAGCGCGTTATTGCTACTTATCATCTGAATCCGCTGACAGACGACGAGACCCGCACCTATATTGAACACCGCCTGGCTACGGTTGGGTGGAATGGCAACCCGCATTTTACTGATGACGCCTTTACTGAGGTGTATCGGTTTAGCGAAGGTGTTCCACGTCGAATAAACAACCTTTGTGATCGCCTGTTGCTATTTTCGTTTCTTGAAGAACGGGCTAGCGTAGATGTCGGCGTGGTTAAGGCCGTGGCCGAAGAAATCGGTAGTGAATTTTGGGGGCGTACTCCTGTCGCTGACGCCGGATCGGTACCAGATCCAGTAACAGCCTCCGTGCAAGAGGTTTTCAATTCGCCGACGCAATCGATGGCGACGCTGATGTTTGATAAGGCTAATGTCGATCAGCGACTTAGCTCGATTGAAAAGTCGATAGAAAGCCTCTCTGAAACGACGCGCGAAGAGCTTGCGCAGATCCGGTCGATATTGCTGCGCTTGGTGAAGACACAAGGTCGTCTGATACCGCCAACAGTAGACGGTGTTGGCGATGAGAGCATCTATGACGGGACACAGATTGGTGTTGATTTGGCCGACATGGCAGATGTTGTTGACCGGAAATCTCTTGATGGGGCCTCGGATCAATCTGGGGCAGCGTCGCCGCTATCACGTCGCAGTGACGAGCCTGTCTCGTTAACGACGCGAGCGGGTCGAGACTAAGGCTGGTTGCTTGTTGCTAGTCGCCGTACGCTACCTGTTGAGTAACGCGGCTGTGGTGCTGTTTCCGAGATAGGTGTGCTCCCGGCTATGGCGTGTTGATACTGGCCCGTAGCCAGCACCCGTCCTAGGAGTTGTTCACACTGGCGTTTCAAACTGTAGGAGCTAGCCGCGTAGGCCGCGGCGACAGGGCCTTTGTGAGTTTTCCAGTCCTCGTCGAGCGCTTTAAGCACTACTTTGGCGAGCATAGGCACAAATAGTTTTGGGTCGCTCTCTGGTACTAGCGCTCCAACTGCATCGCTGACAAAGCTTCTTGGCAGCCCTGAATCTGAACCAATGACAGGCGTACCACAGGCCATTGCCTCCTTAAAGATGAGGCCGGAGGATTCATTCAGTGACGGGTACACACCAACGTCTGCGAGGGCATTGATTCTCGCAATGTCAGGCTGCTTTTTAGCGCCAAGAAACCAAGTATCAAGCAAGCCTAGCTGCTGAAATGCCAATCTATGGTAATACCCTGTGGCCTCTCTTGATCCTGATCCAATAATCAATGTCGTAATGTTAGCTCGTCGCTCGTAGATTGACGCGGCTTGCAATAGCAGGTCTAGGCGTTTCCAATCGCCAAAATTACCGCAAAAGACGACTACTTTTTCTTTTACCTGGCCCATCTCGGTTGGTGAAATCTCCAGAGGCCCTTTGGGAACGACAAGGGCATCGGAAATACTCTCTTTTCGCTCTCTAACCGCGAGATTGGGTTTGAAGCAGTCGGCGGCGTAACCATTGTGGGTTACGAGCATACGTTGCGTCTCAAAATCCGGAAAAATGGATGAAAACACCGCGAGCTGTTCTTTTGAGGTTGCTGCATATAGGTCAACGGGGCTGTTCTTGGCAAACAGCCCACTCTGCTTCAGCAGCGGATAAAATCCACTGGGGTATTCGGTGTTTACGCTACGCATTTCATGGGCAAACATTTTTAGAGCTTTGCCGTTTGCGAAGTACATTAGCTTGAATCTGTTCTTGCCGAGTGCGACGCGCTCGGCGTTGAGTTCAGAGAGAATTATTAGGTTAATAAAGCTGTGGTGGGCTATGGCGAGATCGACCTGGGTTCCTTCTCGCTCCTCAGCTGACTCTAGTGCACGCGCAGTGGACGCTTTAAGGCGCTGCTTACAAATCTCAAATTCGGCGCTGGATAGACCATGATAGTGAAACGGGCTACCGGTCGTGTCGGATCCATAAGCTGGAGCGTCATGGGGGAGGGCGAGAACTGAGACCTGTGGGTCTGTAAAGGATAGTGTGGCTGAGGGGTAGGCTGAGTAGGCCGCTATATTGGGTATGGCGTTGAAGGCGTTGTGGTGCGCTTCATGGATAACCCCTGAGCCGGATGCCAATTCACCTAGTCGTTGCCAGCTATCTGTTCCTAGCTGAAAGATGAGTTGCTTTTTCACGTTGACCTCTTTGGATTACCCTTTTTACTAATAAAGTAATAGCAGCAATCGGCAAGCCCACAATGTTCTATTGCATTAACCTTGATATATGACGCGCAAATATTTGTACTCTATCGATCGGGTAGTTCGAATGAGTTTTCTGGTTCTAGCTAATGGCTTGAAGGCTATTTCGGGACCTCTGCTCTTGTAGAAGCCCTTCAAATACTTCAGCGGTCACTGGCGGGCTGAAAAGGTATCCCTGTGCTTCGTCGCATTTACTTTGGGTCAAGAATCTCAGGTGTTCGTTCGTTTCAACCCCTTCTGCCACAATGCGTAATCCTAGGGTTTTCCCGAGCTTAATAATTGCTGCAATAATCGCTCGCTCGGTTGAAGATTCTGTGATGCCGGATACAAAAGCACGATCAACTTTAAGGACGTCCAGTGGTAGATCTTTGATATAGCTGAGCGACGAATAGCCTGTGCCAAAGTCATCCATCGCGATTGCGAACCCACCCTCACGGAACTGCGTCAGAATGTTCATTGCATTATCGTATTGGTCCATAAGCAGGCTTTCTGTTATCTCGAGATTCAGTGCCGATGTTGGAATGCCTGCAGCGGTGGTTTGAGCCAGAACCGACTCGAAATAGTTTTCTTGCTTTAGTTGAGCCGCTGATACATTTATAGCCATGTGGTCCAGTTGATAGTCTTGCATTTGCCATGCAGCCATCTGTTTGATCGCTGTGGCGGTTACAAAGTCACCGAGCGGAAGTATCAAGCCGGTGTGTTCCGCGATCGCAATGAATTCATCGGGTGGTATCACGTTGTCACCATCCTGCCAGCGCACCAGCGCCTCAGCGCCAACGATGAGGCGTGATTGCAAATCGATTTTCGGTTGATACACCAAAAACAGATCACCCTGCTCGATGGCACTTTCTAGCTTTGTCTCGACCGTCATTTTTCGCTTGTTTTGATCCCCAAGCTGATCGCTGTATACGCTGGCAGAAGCGCCTCCCGAACGCTTAGCTTGGAACATCGCGAGGTCTGCGTTCAGCATCAGTTGGTCACCGGTGGTGCCGTGATCTGGATATATGGCGATGCCAATACTTATAGTCACAGTAACTTTAGACAAACCGGTATCAAATGGGGTTCCGACGGCCCGCTGTAGGCGCTCGGCAACAGATTTCGCCGTTTTTTCATCTTCAATGCCGGGTAGTATCAAAACGAATTCATCGCCCCCCATGCGCGCGGAAAGATCGCCACCTGTTTTGTCCGCACGGCCCAATGTGTCGTCGGTTCGCAAGCAGCTACTCAAGCATTGCGTTACATGTTTGAGAATGTCGTCGCCAGCGTCATGACCATGGGTATCGTTTATTCCTTTGAAGCGATCTACGTCAACGTAAAAAAGAGTCAGCGCCGTTTTAGGGCTTTTGTCAAAATGGCTCGTAAGCGCCAACTTAAACGCTCGCCGGTTTAGTAGTCCGGTCAGGCTGTCATGATAGGCCATGTGACGAATTCTAGACTCTGCTTGCCTTTTCTCCGTTCGATCTCGAATGACCACAACGACTTCGTTATGATTAATTGCTGTCGCTCGAGCTTCGAAGTCACGGTGCTCAGCATTAACACCCAATGCAAGATCTGCGTGTTGCTGTTTCTGGGTTTTTAGGCACATTACGACCATACGCTTGGCAATTAGTGCTTGGCGAGCACCCAGTAGGTCTTTTAAGTGAGTCCAGCTCTCATTCTTTTTCAGTAAATCTGGGGCAGTGTCTACGCCGGGCTTTATGAGGACAATGCCTTTGTCTCGCCGTACAACAAAAAGCGTGTCCGGAATAGCCTCGATAAGTGCTTTGCTTTGCGCATTATTGTGTTCGAGGGAATCTACGAACCGGCCAATGTTTGTCGCTAAGCTCTGTACCTCGGTTGGTCCTTCTGGAATGGCTTTGAATCTGTCGCCACCGGTGAGTGCTTGGCTTGCTGCTGTCGATAACTTGGCGAGAGGGTTGCTAACAGCGCGTGATGCAAGAGCCAGAGTGGCGAGAAGACTGAATAAGTAAGCACCCACGGCGCTCCATGCTAGAAAGTCAAATTGAGAGCGTTCCTTGTTGTATTGGCTCTCTATCGAGCTAAGACCTTTACCAACATCGCGTTTCACCCGTTCGATGTACTCAACCAGATTGGCCGTAATCAGATCTGCTCTGGCAAGTTGCTCCTTGCTGATCTCGAAAACGGTAGGATTTCTGTTAGATGCGACGTTGTCGATTTCGTAAAGTAGATTTTGAAGTTCTTTTTCAATCGCCACAATGGACGTTTTGTCAGATCCATAATCTGGTTGAAAACCAGATAGGACAGTTTTAGTCATCTTCAAAGCATTTCTTGTATTGGCGCGACTCGCATTCAACATGTAGGTTTCGCCTGATCCAAATAGAAGATCAGTCGCAATTAGAAGCTGCTTAAGAATGTCCTCAAGTCGCTGTACATCGTGCTGCTGTTGTTGCGCTAACGTCAGGGATACGCTGCTATTGGTAAACGTATTTTGTCGGTCGATCAGGAAGGCCCCTAAGGCGAGCCCTCCTAATGCGCAAAAAAGAACCAGCGTTACCAAGTGAAGTCGTATAGACATCCTCGGCTTAGCCTTTGACGTGACTACGTGACAAGGTTGCTATTTCTAGAGCGGCCAAGTCAGTTAGCGTTGAACAATTGTGGATACTATTGGGGGCATAACCTATTACGCCTGAAAAGGCTTCATCTGGCAGCATTGTGCGTTCGTCGAGAACGCCGGTGATCTCACCGTCGTTGCTGACGTACCACCACAGAAAGCGATCGGGCGTATCCATGTCAAAGGGGGTTCGTATTAATAGGGCGATCATATCGCCATTGCGGTTGTCGACCCGATAGCCCGTGTTTTTGTGGCGTAGGAACGCCGGCGATTCAGTCATTCCCATATTGTCGAGATTGCGCTGCGCAGCTGAATCATAGAGCTGCACAATTGGAATCACTGCATGCGCTTCGGAGTTATGATCTTTAGCGATTGAGAGAGGTTCTGATGCTACCAATTCATTGGCCCATACAGTGTTCGTGATGACGAGTGTTTTCATAGCTGATGACAACAAGCTTTGTTGAGTGGCGCTATTGGTTGTCGATGCGTAAGCTTGCTGAAGCTCTTTTAGTCCCATATTCGAAACAAAACTAGACAGTTCGATAGGATCTCTTTTTTTGATTTCAGGGTCACGAGAGCGTTGCACCCGTACATCCAGTATTTTCCCCTCTGTACTGATTGCCCAAGCGTATTCCGTAACTCCCCATTCTCCCAGTTCGCTGCGTGCATGAACAAACCCTATAGATTTTCTGTTCTTTAAAACCACATATAGCGTGTGTCGACCCAGTTCGTTGAAATGTAGGCTGAAGGGCAGTTTTGTTTTGACAGCGTCGCGCGCTTCCCGCCCGACGGTTTTTACACTCGAACGATAACCTTCTGCGTTTGGAAATAGATCGTATATGGAGGTTATGGGGTCTCTGAGAGCACAATAGGCCACTGCCCAGGCAGGGTAGGGCATTGCCAGGTAGGTGAGAATTAGCAATGATATGATTGTTTTTTTGGCAGTTCCCACATCAATTCCTTGTCGTGAATTGAAACACTCAAATGTAACAATGAGGTTTCTTTGTTGCCGTGTAGGATGATAAATCGTTGTGAAAATATCCGGGTGTTGCTTCTCAACTAAGCGGTATAACCAATAAAAACACTGGTATCTGGATAGAGCGAGTCTTAGCTCTGGCGCAATATTGAAGTGTCTGTGACGAAAATATGACGCTTAGTTATCGGTTGATAGTTGATCGTCACTTCCTCTCGAAGGCCCGTCAATGGGTAAGCGGATGGAAAACTTAGTGCCTTCTCCAAGCGTGCTGGTTGCTTCTATTGTGCCGCCGTGGTCTTCTACTATCCCGTACGAGATCGCAAGTCCGAGTCCGGTGCCTTCGCCTTTTGGTTTGGTTGTATAGAAAGGCTGAAATATTTGCTTAAGCGTTGCCTCTGACATTCCGCTGCCGTTGTCTTCGAGCTCGATCACCACGTTGTTGTCTTCGGTATTGGTGGTAATGAAGATGCGCCCGTTGCCCGAGATTGCGTAACTGGCGTTAACCAGAATATTCATGAAAACTTGGCCAAGTTTGCTTACTGAGCAGTTTACATAGGGAACCTCACCAAATTTTGTTTCTATAGCGCAGTGGTACTTCAACTCGTTCTTAACAAGACTTAGCGTAGACTCAAGGCAGTTATTTATGTCCGCGTACTCCAAAGTATTGTCGTCTGCGTGAGCGAAGTTTTTCAAACCTCTAACGATATCAAGAACGCGATTAGCACCTTCACGTGTCTCGCTGACGAGGTCTTTCGTATCGTCAAGCAAATAATCAATATCGCGTTCTACTATTTTTGCTTCGATCGCTTCACGTGCCTTATATAGTGGGTGGGTTTCGTCTATTTGCTCGACTATGCCTTTTAGCTCGTTGTAGGTTTCTGCTATTTTTGGCAGATAGTCGGCTAAGGTAGATATATTGCTTAGTATGTAGCCAACGGGATTGTTGATTTCGTGAGCTACTCCAGCAGACAATAGTCCTAGAGAAGCCATTTTCTCGCTTTCTATGAGAGTAGTTTGGCTGGCCTTTAAGTCGTCGTGCGCGCGCTGTACCGCGGCGTATGATTCTCTCAGCTGTTCCTCTGCTGCCCGTCTTCGAGCGACTTCGGTACCAATTGTTCGTTCTTTTTTCACGGTTAATGGCTTCCTATTCGCACTCTACTTCTACCTGGAAATCAGCGCTTGCCGTGCGGCTGAGGTTAGCGATCTTTTGTATCATGGCGTCAGTTAGTTGTTGGTTGCGGCGCAATAGCATCATGCCTTCAGGAGATTTCAGGTCTTTTGCTAGTGTCATTCCAGGTCGTAGGCGAACGATGTCGAGAGTGATGCTCTCTTTTCCAGCTTGTTGGTCGTTCGTTGCACCAATGGCGCCGACTAGAATCAGTACGAGACTTGGGTCGTAGCGAGTACCACTTTCTTTTTCAATGTAGGCGAGGGCATCTTCGCTGCTTAGCTTTTTGCGTTCGAGCAACCCACTCATCAGGTCGTAATAGTCTCTAGCGAGCGCAATAATTCTAGAGCCTAGAGGGGTGGCCTCTTTAATCTTGCCATCCGGATAGCCTCGACCATCCCAGTGTTCATGTTGGTTTCTTATAAGTGAGGCCGCATCGTTTAGCTCTGCCACACCCATCAGAGTCGCTTCTGCAAATACAGGGTGTTGATTGAACTTTGCTTTATCGCTGTCTGAATAGGCCATATACGGCGTACTCAACATCGAATCGGGTAGGGAAAGCGTACCAATTCGATGCAGTTGCATCGCTTGTTCTACTGCATGTAGCTCCTCGGTTTTCATCTTTGTCAGAGCAGCAAGAGTCAATGCTAGAGACTGTTTTTGTTCGTTGCTCTCGCATCCGGTCTTGTCCCTGAGGGCTGCCGTGTTGGCCAGCAGTGCGACCATGGTGTCGTAGCTGCTTGTAAGGTCACCCATAGCTTTCTCAAGCATAGATGAGGCTTGTTCAATCTCTTTGGTTCGTTCCGCTACTTTTTCTTCGAGGCCAGAGTTGAGGGATTTTAACTCCTCGTTCTGGCGCTTGGTTGTTTCTTCCAGACTCGCATTTTGGCTGAGAAGCTGCTTAACACGAACAGCATCTTCAATGACGTTAATAAGGTGGGCGTCGTCCCAGGGCTTTGTTAGATAGGTCGATACTCCGCCGTTATTAATAGCGTCTACGGTTGATTGAATATCTGAGTACCCAGTTAGAAGTATGCGCTTGCTCTCGGGTTGGCGTTTACATGCTTCAGCTAGAAACTCGGCGCCTGTCATTTCTGGCATTCGCATGTCAGACATGATGACGTCAAACTGCTGGGTTTCCATTATTTCTAATGCTTCTTTCCCAGAGTTAGCGATTGTCACGTCGATATCGCAGCGCCGAAGCGTTCGTTTCAACGATTTCAAGATGTTGATTTCGTCGTCTACAGTAAGAAGTTTTGGCCGATCAGCCGTTGTAGTTTCCACAGTGTTCACCTTTGTGCCGTCAGCGCAGAGAAGTCATCAACCGATATGGGCCTTGAAATGTAGTAACCCTGAAGCAGATCGCAACCCAGTGTGGTGCACATATTTGCCTGTTCAATGGTTTCGATGCCTTCCGCGACTACCGATAGATGCAAGCTTTTCGCGAGGCTGACTATATGTTGCAGTAACGTGTGTGCCGCACTGTTCTCGTTTTTCAATTCGGATATGAAGGACCGATCAATTTTTAGGACGTCAATGGGTAGCTGCCGAAGTGTTGCTAGAGACGAGTAACCCGTGCCGAAATCATCGAGAGCAATGCGAACGCCGATATCAGAGAGCCTCTCAAGACCATTCGCACATTGCTCAGGGTCGCTCATGATGCAACTTTCGGTGACCTCAACTTCGAGCAAGGAAGGATCAATGTCGTGTCTTTTTATAAGCGTGGCAATATCAGCAATTACGTCTCCGGTTAAGAACTGTCTGGGAGATACATTGACTGACAAGCGGTGTTCTGCGTTGCTGGTTTGCTGCCAAGTCTGTAGAAGCGCGCAGCATTCCTGAGCGATCCAATAGCCGATGTCGTTGATGAGCTCGCTCTGTTCGGCCATATCGATCACGTCGAGCGGAGACACAAGACCTAGTCGAGGGTGACGCCAGCGAAGGAGCGATTCAGCAGATACAATTTGTTGGCTGGTGGTCGATAGTTGGGGTTGAAGATCAAAGTAAAGTTCTTTGCGTTCTATAGCGTGGTGTAAGTCTGATTCCAGAGTTTTTCGACGGTGAACCTGGCTGCCAAGCTTGCCTGTGTATCGTTGGTAGGTACCTGTTGTTGCAGCACTGACAGCGATAAGTGCCTGCTTGAGAGCGATTTTTAGTTCGTTGCCGTCGAATCGACTAAGGCCTAGCTTGAACTTTCCTCGAAATCCGGCTGACTCAATATTAATGGGTTTGCTTAACTCTGCGTTCAGTGTTTGCCATTGCAGCTCTGACATTTCGTCAGCAGCTATACAGGCGAAAGTAGCTTGCTCGACCATTGCTACCTTTCCAGTGAGGTCCAGAGTGGTAGTGATGCGGTCTTCTAGAATGTCATATACAGCTCGCCGATTACTGGTAGAGATATCGATAAGACAGTTGGCTGCGTTGACCCACTCGCCAACCACTAGTAGGGCCCCAGTAGTGTTGGGAAGGTATTGATCAATAAATCGGGTGCGTGTCAGCCAGCCTGACTCGCCATCAAATGCCTGGGTTTTTTCCGCACTCTGTTGGAATGCCTCGCGAATGGTGTTTCGTAATCCGTCGTTACTCCATGGCTTCAGAATGAATTTGAAAATAGAACCCGAATTGATGGCGTCGATAACGGCGCTCATATCAGCCTGACCGCTCAGCATCAGGCGAACCGTGTGTGGGAATGATTGACTAACCTGAGAAAGAAACTCCACACCATTGACGCCAGGCATCATGTAATCGCTAAGTACAACGTCAAAAGGTTGTTCTTGCATGAGCTGTAAACCTTCGACCGGATTAAGTGCGTGAGAGATCGAGTATCCATCCGCGCGCAACAATCGAGTCAGTGCGTTGCAGATTTGTGGCTCATCATCAACGATTAGCAGATTGCCGGACATTATGCTTCTCTGGAGGTTGGTTCCTTAAAGTCTAGTAAAGGATTTCGAAAGTTCTTGGGAGTGTGCTGAGGCAGATCAGTATTTATGTTGCATGCATGGCGACGGAGTTACCAAGGAGCTATTTGGATTTACCGTTAGTTGCATCCTCATTAGCTGGGTATTGCGGCTTCGGATTGTCGCGATAGGGTTAGACGCATTTTTGTACCCTTACCAAGCTCGGACTCGACGTTAATGGCCCCGTTGTGCTGATCGATAATGGATTGCACAAAATGGAGGTTTAAGCCGATGCCGCCACCAACCGGCTTGGTGGTGAAGAACGGGTCAAATATTTTGTTTAAGTTATCTTGCTCGATTCCTACGCCTGTATCAGCGACCTCTATCCATGCGTTGGTAGGGTCTCCTCCAGTCGTTATCTCGATTGCTTCCGCGCTCTGTGTTGATGCTTCCAGAGCATTGGTGATTATTATTCTTACCGCGTGTTCTATTCGCTCTGGAGCGCAGGTTGCGATACTGTTCTCGCTTAGCACCACAGATGGCTTCAACTCTAGGGCGTTATGTTCTGGGATAGATTCAAGAGCGGTAGTGACAATAGTGCTAAGGCTTGCTTCTACGGTTTCGTGGGATGAGTCGGTAAATTCTGATAGCCCCTCAACAATCCGAGTTATTCGAGTTGTGCCATCATTAATATCGCTCAGTACGTCCGTACAATCCTCCAGCACGAATTCAATATCTTGAGTTTTCCATGCTGAAAGGGCTTCCTCAGTTTCTTCATTGGTAACCGCTCCTATCGCTGATTTTTGTAGGTAGTTGTTTTGGGTGTTAAGGCAAACGGCCATGTCGTCGATGTAATTGGAGAGGGATGACAGGTTGCTGGTTATAAAGGCCATAGGATTATTGATTTCGTGTGCGACTCCTGCTGCCAGTTGGCCAACAGACGCTATCTTTTCGGCCTGTATGAGTTGATTTCTGGTTCGTTCAAGTTCTTCTAGACGCTTTTCAAGCTCCAGTTTTTGCTGCTCTATAGTCTCGGTCTTGGCGGCGAGATCATTGACGTAGTTACCTAGTGAAAGCCCTAATTGCTTTATTTCAAGGGGGCCATTGGTTATCGCGAAGCGGTCCTTGTTCGTCGAAGGATCAGATCCAGCTGGGGTATGTGTTAACTCTTCCAGGTTTCTTATTGGCCGTACAATGGTTCGGTTTGCCCAAATCCAAGCAAGGCTTATCAAAACCAGATAGATCGCCATGGAGATCCAAGCGTAGGTTTTTAGTTGTTCCTGAGAAATTTCTAATTCGTCAGCGAGCTCGAGTAGTTGTGTCGCATTATTGTTGGATTCGCTTTCGAATAGCTCAACAAAATTTAGAGTGTTATCGTCAACGAGCTCAAGGCCGGCGTTCCAGTTGACTTTTTGAGCAGGGCCCGTGATCGCCAATTTTTCTATTTCGGTGGCCGCAGAGCCAATGTAGAGCGCGCCCTTGTCGATATTCTCATTGGTGGTTCCCGACAGATCTTTCCATAGTTTTTCTATGTCTTTGGCCTGCTTTAGTATTCCTCTAGCCACATAGCTATCGCCATCTTCAAAAAATAGATCGATAGTCACATACCATTGGCTCATCATTACCTTGAGTTGTAGAAGGTCGCGACCAGAAAGTCGAGTAGCTTCCGTAGCAGCTTGGCTTTTTTGAACGACAAAATATTGGGACACGATGAGGGAGCCTGTAGCGAGTCCGCCAATCAGGCATACCAATATTATAAGTAAGGTTGCGGAGGAGATACGCATTTAGGGTGATAAAGCCATGGTTGAAGAAGTCTTTAAGATTGAAAGGCGAGCTGAGCCATCAGTGTGGCTTGCTTGGTTAAAAGAGTCGGTCGATCCGAACAGCTCGTTGCGCCATTGAAGGTTTGTTCGACATGCGATTCGAAAGCGTTTTTGGTCGTGTCATCTGGCCAGCCTTTTGCGCTATGGATGGCAATAACCTTACCTTTGGCATCGACGTGCCATTCCACCGTGTGCGAAGCCTCTTCAGCCATCAGTGGGTGTCGAAAGACAGCGCCTATTGTCTCTCCAGCCGGGTTCTGTACGGCAAAAAGTTCTGAGCCTTTCAAAGCCATAACAGCAGTTTCACCAGGGAAATTCTTGGCGACACTCGGAAAAGAGGCTTCTAGGTCAGCTTGATCCACAACTTTTAGGGTCAGGGCCTGATCAAACGAGCTTTGTGCTCTAGCGAGGGCCGCGTATTTTGAGACTTCTTCTGCCCATGCGAGTTCAGTGACAAGCATGGTTTTTAGAGCGCAACGTAGAACGACGGCAGCCAGTGGTTTGGCCCGTTTAGAGACGCTGATGTTTTTCTCGTTGAGACCGAGGCCATCAGCGGATAACAGCGCTTTCATTTCCAGATAGTTCTTGCCAATAAGTTGGTTGCGGAACGCTGGGGCTTCGATCATGCGTTTTGTGCTGCAGCGACATCGCTGCAGATGGAAATCGATGACCTTCAAATCGGTAGTTAGCGCCCACGCAACCTCAACGAGTCCCCATTCACTTTCTTCCGAGCGCACGTGCAAAAAACCTAAAGGTGTTTGATCCTCAAAAACAACGTATAGAGTGTGTTGTCCTAGTTCAGAGAAGTGCAAGGTGTTTGGGGGTAGGAGGTCACTTATCGCCTGTCGTTGTTCTTCGCCTACTACTCGGATGACCGATCGGTGAGACGTAAACTGAGGAAAAAGCTGACTAATTGTTTCAACCGGATCACGGAGCGCGCAAAAAGCAGCCTCTGCTGGCGGCGTGGTGAGTGCGGTGGCCAACAGGAGTAATGCATAGGTTTTTAAGGCTTTCATAGGGAGTCCTGAAGGTTCAGTTAGAGGCGATAGCGCGCTTGCAGGCTAAGAGAAGAGGGGTGGGTTCCTGCGGGCGACGACATCGTTCGGTTGAATTGGGCCGATAAGCTAAAGCGCTGGTCGGGTGTGTAGGCGAGTCCAAGGCCCGCTGTGAGGGTTTCGGTCCGGCCTGAATCGAGTTCGGTCGAAAAATAGTTGCTTAGTAGGTAGGCCCGCCAGGAATCGCGTTTGCTTCTGTGGCTGAGCTCAACGACGCCATTAAGCACGGTTTGGCCGTCGTTGTTGCCCGTTGATAGCTCGGCAACAATGCCCATACGACCGTGGTACCGCTGTACATCCAGCCCAAATCGTTCACGAATGAGACCACCCAGTTCGCTGCGGTAGACTGAGGCGCCAACAACAAAGTTTTCATCGCGATTGCTGCCCACCCGGGCGCTGAGGACAAAGGACCCGTCTTGGCGTTCAACAGACTGTCCACCACCTGTTGTTAGTGACACTTCGTATTCGAAGTGACGGTGCTGTTGGTTCAGAGAGACGCCCCAGTCGGCCTTTAAGCCGAGGTTGCCAGGCAGACCAAACTGTCTCAGCGTGCCATTGGTGTCTAGTGTGTGTTCTAGCCCGTAGGCGATTTCCATGTGTCCGAGTCTGATATTTGGCGCTCGACCGGGCAGCCCACTGAAATTGAAGTTGAAAATTCGGTAGACCAGTTCGCCGTCGTGATCATCGTCAAAAAAAGCAGGGTGACCTCGAACGTTGTCAATTCGGGTGTAATAGGCCTGTGCAACGACTGTGCCGAAGTCGCCATCTCGCCCAGCTAGGACTTTAAATATATCTAATCCAACAACGTTCTGGGTGCCCCAATCATTACCCTGTGAGTAGTAGATCGGTCGGGTAGATACGTCCAGAGCGATTCTGCTGTTTTCAGTAAGTCGGTCTTTCCAGCGGCTGAAGGTGGAAGAGCTTTCTTCGAGTGAAGCGTTGGCTGCCAAAGTCTTGAGACTGATTGTGGCTAGAAAGAGGGCGCCAATAAGGGGGCGACAACAACAAAGCATGGCTCGCATCGAAGGATTCCTGTGTTATTGGTAAAGAAAGCTAACCCTACTGTAGATTGAAGTAGCGCTTTTTGAGTTCGTCTCCAATGAGTATAGAAGTGATTTATCGTCTCGCATTACGCGCTTTTCTTTCTATACTCGAATTAGAGGCGCTGTTTAAGTCATGGAGTTTTCAGAATGAAAGGTATGGTGTTCAATCTATTGAATGAACTGGTTGAAGAGCAATTTGGGTTCTCGGCGTGGGAAAATATGCTTACGAAGGTGGAATCTGATGGCGTATTTTCGATGGCGCAAACCTACCCGGATGAACTGTTGTTTGATTTGGTGGGCGCTGCACACGAGTTGACTGACATTCCCGTAAAAGATCTCGTGCACTCACTCGGAGAGTTCATGGCTCCTGTATTCGCTCGCGACTACCCCGTATTTTTTGAGAATCAACCGTCTTTCAAAGCGTTTTTACTCACGGTAGATCGGGTGATACACGTTGAGGTTCGTAAGCTCTATCCTGAAGCGCATCTACCCGAGTTTGACTACGCGGACGAACAGGATGACGAGCTAGTGATGCTCTACCGGTCACCACGTCAACTCTGCGCGTTAGCGGAGGGGTTGATTATGGGTTGTGCAAAAATATTCGAGCAGACATATGAGCTTACCCACGATCGTTGTATGCATTCAGGGTCTGATCACTGTGAGTTAAAATTAAAGTTTGACTCTTGAATATAGTAGGCAGCAGCTGTGACTGAAGAGGAAGCCCTAAAGCGTGCTTTGGATCGAGAGCGAGAGCGGCGACGTAGCGCCGAGCTGTTGCTGGAAGAAAAGTCGCGTGAGCTTTTTGTGTCTTTTGAAGAGCTTGACAAGACTCATACGGAGTTAAAGAGAAATCAGAAAAAGCTCATTCGTAGCGAAAAGATGGCTTCACTGGGGATAATGTCAGCGGGTGTTGCGCACGAGATTAATAATCCGGTTGGCTTTGCAATTAGCAACATGCGACTGCTCGAACAACACTTTCCGGTAATGAACCAGGCGTTGATCGATGCCAGAGAGCTGCTTGGCGGCCTAACAAATGATGACGAGTTTGTTAAAAAAGTTGAGGCCTATGACGCTCAGTTGGGTGTTAATGACGTCGAATATTTACTGGAAGATATCCCCGATTTGATATCTGAAACCAGCGATGGCCTAAATCGAATTCAGGAGATTGTTCAGAGCCTAGGAACTATTACTCGCGAGGACAGCTCAGAGCTCGTTGAGGTGGATGTCAATGTCGAGTTACAAAGCGCGTTGGCGCTCGTGACAGGCCAACTCCCACCCAACACAGTAGTTACTGAACAGTATGGGCAGCTGTCACCGGTGCGGGCTAAAAAGACTGAATTTGGGCGTGTGATTATGAATTTGCTGCTCAATGCCGTTGACGCAATGACACGATTGGAGCGAGACCAACACGAACTTACGGTGGGAACTCGAGTTCTTAGCGATAACCTTTGCGTGTTTATTGAAGATTCGGGCTGCGGCATGAGCATTGAAGTTCAGGAAAAGGTGTTCACACCGTTTTTTACGACCAAAGACGTTGGTCAAGGAATTGGTCTAGGCCTGGCTGCTTCATTTGGCATTATGGAAGACCATGGCGGCACAATTGAATTTCAATCGTCCGTTGGAGGCGGGAGTCGCTTTGAGTTGTGGTTGCCTAATGAAAATCCCGAGACTTGAAGGCTGCGATCTCATGTAACTCTTTGCTGCGATCACTGATATGCCCAGATACCACGTGAATAACTTCGTTTTCGCGTTCGACCACGCCTTTAACCAGTAATAGGTGCCCTTGCAGAATGGCGGCGCGAAACTGCTGTAAAACAGACTCCCAGACCACAATATTACTGTTGCCGGTCTCGTCTTCCAGTGTCACAAACATAACACCAGCGGCTGAGCCTGGTCGCTGACGGCCGGTGACAAGCCCCGCTATGCGGACAAACTGTCCGTGCCGACAGTGGTTGAGGCTGAGCGCGGTTTTGCAGTTATGGAACAGGCCGCGGTTGCGCAGCAAGGTCATGGGGTGGGCACCCAAAGTGAGACTGGTGTAGCGGTAGTCGGCCAGCATGTCTTCGCTGTCGGTGGGCGCGGCCAATGCGACCTCACTGGGTTGTGGGGCATAGCCACGGGCTTTCATATAGCCGTCACCGGCGTTTATATAGCCGCCACCGGCGTTTATATAGCCGCCACCGGCGTCTGCCACCTCCTCCAGCGGCAATGGCTTGCTGAGGCCGGCAACGTCCCAGTGGGCTT
>JALZVT010000111.1 GCA_023300545.1 Pseudomonadales bacterium | reverse complement strand
CGATTTGAGTTCGTGAAGCCGAGGCTGGGTCCTGTGCTTGAGTAGTGTGTGAGTAGTTTTGAAACCTAAGCAAACACAACCAGTTAGCCAGCCACGGCCTTCAGGATAGCGACGAGTTTGGTGTCGCGATCCTGCATGCGCTGCTCGTGCGTGACATCTCCGGTTTGCTCATCCGACTGCGCCACAATTTTTTTCACCAACGCCTCATCAAGATCAGGCACGTCAGTGAGATGGCTCCAGGGCCATTGCAGCGCGGGCCCAAATTGCGCCAAGAACGCCTCAAATCCGCCTGCCCCACCACCCAGTCGATAGGTTTCAAACAATCCCATGTGCGCCATGCGCAGGCCAAACCCGTACTTGATAGCGTCATCAATCTCGCCCGTGGTCGCCACGTTGTCGTGTACCAACCACAGGGCTTCGCGCCACATAGCCTCCAACAACCGATCGGCAATGTGACCGTCAATCTCTGTGCGCACCAGTAACGGCCGCATATCAGCACTAGCGAGCACGCTCAAAGCCAGCGCACGAGTCGCCTCACTGCACCGCGGATGCGGCACCACTTCAACCAGCGGTAACAGATACACCGGATTAAATGGATGGCTGACGAGAAAGCGTTCGGGATGTGCAAGCTCCGCACCCAGATCAGAAGGTTTGAACCCAGACGTTGAACTCAGCAACAACGTTTCTGCCGAAACGCCCAATTCGATGGACTGATAAACACGCTGCTTCAGCGCCAAGTTTTCAGGCAAGCTTTCAATAACCACAGCCGCATTGGCTAAGCTGTCCTCCGCTCTGGTACAGAACACCAGTTCGCCTTCCACGGGCGCCACCGTATGCAGCTCGCCGTAAGCCTTGCGCGCCTGCGCAAGCGTCAACTGCAGAACCTGTTCAGCTGCCGCACTTGCGTCGTGCGCCTGCACCCGCCAGCCGTGTAAAACCAAACGAGCTGCCCAGCCGGCGCCAATGGTGCCGCAGCCGATAATCGAAGCCACTCTATCCACGTGGCGAACGCTTTGTCAGTTGAAGTTTTTGCCGCACTTCGGCCGCGGATAATACCCGCGCGCCCATCGCCTCAATGATCACCCGCGCGCGCTCAACCAGCTGTGCATTGGTCGCAAGCGTGCCACGATCAAGATATAGATTGTCTTCTAGCCCGACTCTGACGTTACCGCCGGCAAGTGCCGCTGCCGCCACAAACGGCATCTGCTGCGCGCCTAAGGCAAAGGCTGACCAGGTCCAGCTCGCTGGCACGTTGTTCACCATGGCAAGCAAGGTATTCATATCAGGCGGGGCACCCCAGGGCACCCCCATGCACAGCTGCACAAGCGCAGGCTCAGCAAGCACGCCTTCCTGCACTAGCTGCTTTGCAAACCACAGATGTCCGGTGTCAAAGGCTTCAATTTCAGCCTGCACACCGAGCTGAGTGATCATGCCGCCCATGGCTCGCAACATGCCGGGCGTGTTGGTCATCACGTAGTCAGCCTCGGCAAAATTCATCGTGCCGCAGTCGAGCGTACAAATTTCGGGCAGGCAATCCGCAATGGGTTGCATGCGTTCGCTCGCACCGACCATATCGGTGCCGGCAACCGGTGGCAGCGGTGTTTCGACGTCACCAAACACCAGATCCCCGCCCATACCGGTTGTCAGATTCAGCACCACATCAGTGGCTGACGCCCGAATGTATTCGGTGAGCTCGCGATACAGTTGTGGATCACGACTACCCTGCCCCGTAACCGGGTCGCGCACATGGCAATGCACAACCGCAGCACCAGCCTCTGCCGCCGCAATCGCCGAATCAGCAATCTCGCGCGGGCTGCGCGGAACATGCGGGCTCTTGTCTTGGGTGTTACCTGAGCCAGTAAGGGCACAGGTAATAAAAACGTCTCTATTCATTTCGAGCATGTCACACCTCACGCCAGATTTTGCCACGCGCCTGCACCGCTGCAAGCATTGACCAGTCGCCTTCCGGCACTGCATAACCAAGCGGAAACGGTGGTCGTGGCTCCATGTCGAGCGAGCGCATCACTCGATCATCGCGGTAGTAACACTGCAGCACGAGGCTGACAAAGGGCGCCATCTCAGGCTGCCCTTCGAGCTCCGAGGTGGCCTGGGCCAACTCAACAGCACAGTCAGCAACCCGTAACAGCGCCGCTCGAACGCCATCTTCAACGTCCCGAGCAGACGCAAGAATGTCGTTGAATATGAGTTCATCATCAGCGCCGGGTAAATCGTATTCTGCACTCGCAGTGACAACCAACCCGGCCAGTTCACGCAGCACAGTCTGCTCATCAACCGAAAAAATATGGTCGGTGGCAATAGTGCCGCCAGGACGTTCCGGGGAATCAGGAATTGCAGTCGGTGTCTCAGTCATCAATCTAATATTCCAGCAGCTTAATCAAACAGCGTTGTCAGTCGCTTCTTCATCTGGTCAGTAATATACAACGCCAGCGTCTGAATCGTGCGCGTTGGGTTAACCCCCGCACTCGTCACAAAGATACTGCCATCCACCACAAACAGATTGCGCACGTCGTGACTGCGCCCCCATTCATTCACAACCGACCGGCTAGGGTCTTGCCCCATGCGGGCCGTACCCAGCAGATGCCAGCCACCGTGAGTGATCGGCGAATCAACAATCAGATCGTAGGCACCCGCAGCCTCCAAGGCCTCAGAGGCACGAGCCACCGAGTAGTCGAGCATCTTCTGCGAGTTGTCGCTAATGCGGTAACTGAGTTTGGGCGCCGGTATGCCGTGCGCGTCGGTTAACTCCGGATCGAGGGTCACGGTGTTGTGTTCCTCGGGCAAATCTTCGCAGATCGACACCATACCTGCGATGCGATTGAACAAACGTCGATAAGCCGTGTGGTGACCTTCGCCCCAGGGGATACGTCCGGAGTGCACCCCGGTGAGCGCTGTGGCTACCGGTCCACGGCCTCGATTAAATTCATAGGTGTAGCCCCGCACAAAACCTCGCTCTTTGTTGGTTTCGTAAAACTCCTGACTCCAGATGCTGTCGTGCGGTCCTCGATAACCATCCAATTCATCTGCAAAAATGCCCTGGATAGACGCATAGGGATGCAACATCAAATTTTTGCCAACCAGACCGCTGGAGTTAGCGAGCCCATCCGGAAACTGCTTCGATTTTGAGTTCAGTAAAATGCGCGGCGTGCCCACGCCGTTACAGGCCATGATCACCACGTGAGCGGGTTGAAACTGCTCAACGCCCTGTTCATCAAAATACACAGCACCGGTGGCCATACCCGCATCATCAACCGTAATTTCTTTCACACGGCACCAGGCGCGCAGCTCTACACCGGCGCGAATTGCCTCCGGCCAGTAAGTGATATCGGTACTCGCTTTTGCACCCTGCGCGCAGCCGTATAAACAGGCGCCAAGATTGATGCACTTATCGCGGCCGTTGTAGGGCTGGGTCGCAATCGCAGAATCAGACGGCCACCAATGCCAACCCAGCTTATTAAACCCCTCGGCCAGCCTCTGACCAGATAGCCCCATTGGTAATGGCGGCAACACCGACTGTTTGGGGGGATACGCCGGATCGCCCGCCAGACCAGAAACGCCAGTCACCCGATCATTTTGGGCATAGAAAGGTTCGAGTGTGTCGTAGTCGACCGGCCAGTCGTCACCGACGCCATCGAGTGATTTCACCCTAAAGTCTGAGGGATGAAACCGCGGGTAATGACCGGCATAGAGCACCGTGCCGCCACCAACCCCATTAAAGTTGGCCACCTTGATCGGCGAGTCGTCGTCGTTGACGGGATAATCAGCCGGCTGGGCGCGGCGGTTGGGGCTAATGCTGAAGTCCGACTGGGTACGTGTTTCCCAGTCCCGACCCGTGCTCGGATACTGGCTCGGATCTGACCAGCCGCCCTGTTCCAGACAAACAATGCGCATTTTGGTCTCGGCCAGATTCCAGGCCGCCACCGCACCGGATGCGCCGGCGCCAATCACGAGCACATCAGCCGGCGAGTAATCCACCGCCTTTGCGCCGTCACGATCATTGCTCATAACTGTTTCTGCAGGTCGTTGCTCGCGAACACGACATTCCCTCCCACAACGGTCATCAATACCTTGCCGTTCAACAACTGACCGGGGTCCTGCTTGATAATTGCAAACGGGTCTATGTCTAACACCGTAACGTCGGCCCACATGCCAGCCGCCAGTCGCCCGGTATCGCGTTCGCTAAATGCCGCTCGCGCCGACCATGACGTGTAAGCCAGAATAGTTTCTTCCAGCGTCAACGCCTCATCAACGTACCAACCTTCTGCCGGCTGCCGGTTTTTATCCCGCCGCGTCACCGCCGCATGCAGTCCATAAAAAATACTGTGGTCTGAACCGGGGTTGTCTGCATTGAACGTGATGCTCGCCCCCTGCTCGCGCAGCGATCGCCACGCGTAAGCGCCACGCACGCGCTCAGGTCCGAGCCGGTCTTCGGCCCAGGTTTTGTCTTCCGCCGCATGGGGTGGTTGCATCGAGGCAACAACACCCAGACGGCCAAAGCGCGGCATATCTGAACCGGCAACCACCTGTGCGTGCTCAATTCGATGCCGCTCCTGCGAACTGCGTTGATGCGCTTCGATAAAATCCAGCGTGGCGCGATTGCCTTCATCACCGATCGCATGAATAGCCAACTGAAAGCCTGCCGCCATCGCCCGAGCCGCTAGTGCACCGTCAAACGCATAGGACTCCCCGGAAATGCCCCTGTGGCCGGGTTTGTCAGCGTAATCAGCAAGCATGCGCGCACCGCGCGACCCAAGAGCACCATCAAAATAGCCCTTGATCGCGCGGGTCACCAACATGCTGTCAGCGTCGGAGTCTGGCCCCTTTTTTATCCACCGTTCCATCAGCTCAGGCTCGCGTAACGACAGCATTGAATACACCCGCAACGGCAACTCACCGCGCGCCTCAAGATCTTCCAGCACCGCCATCTGCCGCGCCGTCGCACCGGCTTCGTGCACACTGACATAGCCGTCTTCGGCCATTTGCGTCAGAGCCAACAGCAGTTGGCGTTCAAGGTCGTTGTCACTTGGCGCGGGTTGCGCGTCTTCCAGCAGAGTGGTGGCTCGATTCAGTAACACCCCCGTTGGCTCGCCATTGGCATCCCGGAGTATTTCGCCACCCGTCGGCGGGACGGTGTCCGCGGTAATCCCCGCCAACGCCAGTGCCCGTTCATTTCCCCACACGGCAAAACCGTGCAGGCTGCGCATGTAGACGGGGTGATCCGGAACGGCCTCAGTCAGCAACGCCTTGGTGGGGTAGTTATTCGCCCAGGCCCCCTCATCCCAACCTTGGCCTACAATCCATTGCCCAGCCGGTGTTGTTTTCGCCCGCCGGACAATGCGTGCTACGGCGTCAGCTTCATCAACCGCATCGTCCAGATCAACGCGCTCCAGCTTACTGCCCAGTTCAAACACATGGGTGTGTGAGTCTATTAGTCCAGGCAAGACCGTCGCGCCATCGAGATCCACCATGCGAGTGGAGCGGCCACGCAGCGCACTCAGCTGTGCGTCACTGCCAACCGCGAGCACCTTACCAGCCGCAAACGCAATCGCCTGGGCATCGGGCAGCCACTCACCAGCGGTTTCAGCCTCCAATCGCCCCGTACGCCCATCCACCGAGGGGTCGGGCCAGTTGAAGCTATAGATCCTCCCGTTGGTCAGAATCAGCTCAGCAGGCGCCTCAGGTTCCATGGTCGCAGTTGGCTCGGCGCAACCCGAGAGCGTCAGCACCAGGGCCAACGCTAAAGCCAAGACAGGCGCCGGTATGATGGCGCGCAAAGGTACGGCGCGAAGGGGGCTAAGCAAGCTCCGTGGACTGGCAGTGTTGGCAAAATGCATACAGGGTGGCGTCCTAGTGACCTGTGTTCAGGTTACAAGGCGGTCATTGCGCGTACAATCAGCGCTGTTACTTTGCCCACTCTGAGAAGAAGCCTTCAACAGTGAATCACGACAACTACGTAATCGACGACATGATCTCCGCCAAGTCTATCGCGGCCCGGGTTGAATCCATGGCCAAGGAAATCACCGCTCACTTTCACGACACCGAAAAGCTGGTAGTGATTGGCCTGCTGCGGGGATCGTTTATGTTTATCGCTGACCTCGTCCGTGAGCTGCAGTTGCCGGTGGAAGTCGATTTCCTGGAAACCTCGTCCTATGGCAACTCCACCGAGTCGTCCCGCGAAGTGCGAATTCTGAAAGATTTGCGTGGCGAGATCGAAGGTCGCGATATTCTGGTTGTCGAAGATATTGTCGACACCGGTCACACCTTGCACCACGTGCTGAATTTGCTGAATACCCGCAACCCCGCCCGCATGCTGGTGTGCGCCCTGCTCGATAAACCGTCCCGCCGCGAAGTAGACGTCACCGCCGATCTGGTCGGGTTCGAGATTCCTGACGAGTTTGTGGTGGGTTACGGCATTGACTACGCCCAACGCAACCGCAATCTGCCGTACATTGGGTCGGTGCGATTCACCGACCCAAACTCAGCTAGCACCTAACCCAGACACTTCACCACTTCAGCCTGATAAGCCTTGCCTCGCTCGTTAACAATATCGAGTATATTCAATGAGGTAGGGACATAACCAAAACCAATTTTATGTTCGGGGTGCCACTGAAAAATCGAGCCACCCAGCCCCATCCAGCCGTAAAATCCTTCGCGCCCCTCATTCAGTCCCGCCGTCATGGGCCCTACGCGGCCGGCTGCACCGCCTGGTTCAGGAGTACTAAAGGTCGCCACACCACCCTGGGTAAAGGTGGTTTCCATCGACATCATGTCGCGCACCACCGGTTCAGCGTGGAGCGCGGTATAGGCCGCCTCGCTGAGCAGTTGCTGGTCGCCAAACCGGCCACCATTGGCCATCACGGCCGCAAGTTTAGACAGCCCGCGCGCGGAACAGCGCGCGCCAGCTGACGGAATCTCCGCCTTTGCGACCTGGGCTGTATTGATCACAGAGAGTTTCTGCAGGCCCGTCAGAGGTGTGGGGGCACCCGTGGTCGTGCCGCTCTTGCGGCCCTTGAGCAAACGCCATAATTTGGCGGATGTCTGCGCGAGGTTCAGCTCTGTCTTGCGCCCCAGCCGACGCGGCACCAGCCCCTGCACAAACTGATAGCCAAACCCCAGCATCACCACGTCACTCATACGTTCAAGCTCAGCGTCCTGCAGACCGATGTGCACATCTATATCAAACACCGAGCTCACTTCATCGCGCAGGAATTGCCCCATCGTGCGGCCCTGGGGTTCTACCCGCCGGAACACCTCGTTGGCGATCCAGCCCCGGGTTATGGCGTGATACTCGCGCTGATTGCCAGCCCCCTCCCGGAACTGCGCTGACTGCCGCTCGATGAGCGCGCCGACGGTGTTGGCCTGCAGATTGGCCGTGTGCAAATCGACTGGGTTGATGGTTGTGTCGAAAGCAGCCAACCCTGCCTCGTGACGCATGAGGTCAGCAATGCGTGTGCCCTCCTTGCCGTGACTGGCATACTCCGGCCAGTAGTCCGCAATTCGGGCGTTGTAATCCAGCACGCCCCGGTCATAGAGCATCGCCATGGTGATGGCCTCAAGGCTCTTGCCACTACTAAACACGTTGACCAGCGAGTCGGCCGTGAACTGGGTGTCGTCAATCGCGCTCGCCCATAGATCGACAACACGCTCTTCCCCCACATAGATCGAGAGCTGCGCGTTGCGCTCGACCAGCGAATTCATATTGCGCTCAAACAGCGCTTTCACAGGCTCAAAGCCCGCAGCCACCTGGCCTTCAATTTTCACCGGATTACTCATAGAGACGACTACCAAAGATGCAGTGCTTGGCGCGCAAGAGCTCGCCCAAAGAACTGACAAGAAAAGTTAAAGCTGTTTCGAACCTTGGAAATAGCATTAAAAACAACAACTTGAAAGCTTAACATAAAGCCGCAAGGCGCAACCCCCAGTGACCGAAGACGCCCTAACAGAGATCTCCATAAAGTTGGTCAAAATATCAGCGGTGACGCTACCTGACCCCAGCCTCAACCGCGACGCCGCGCTAGCAACTCGAGCTGAATCTGTTTGTGCCGTTCTTTATCAATGCTGTACTTACCGTAGAAATAAATCGCACCAAGCACTGGCAACACCGAAATGACGCCCTCAAAAATACCCAGCTCAAAAATTGTTGTTGCAGGCACTTCGCCAACCACCGCCTTAGCCGGGAAGCCAATGATATCAATCGCAACACCTGCCAGCAGATGCCCCAGACCGTTAGCAATCTTGGCAAAGAAGGTGCGCACGGCATAAAAAGAACCTTCTTGCCGCAGACCGGTGCGCAGCTCCTGCTCATCCACAACATCGCCGATGGCGGAATATACGGTGGTTGCCAGTATCGCCAGCGGCGCGTAGTAGAAAAACACCGAGACGCAGACGATGGGGAAAATCCATGGAGAACCATTGGCAGGCAGTAAATCAAGGGACCGCAGAATAATCGGTAAACTGGCGGCGAGCGCTGCAACCATCACCACGCCGCGCATGGTGCCCGACTTTTCGAAGCGGTTATTGAGATAGGCGACAACCATCATCGCGGGTATTGAGCTAAGGACAGCAACTATCGGAAAAATAGCAATCGTCGCTGCCGGCAACTCCCAGTAGTAAAGATTCATGTTCGCATTCAGCGCATCCCGAACACCGATCATGGGCGCCAGAAAAAACAGCCCGATAAACAGCATCATGTAGTTTCGATTGGTGAACACCACGCCCGCTTCTTTCAAAAAAGATAGAAAGGCAAAGGGCAGCTGATCTGCCGGTGGCTGCGGCAAATAGGGGATGCGTTGTCGGGTTAGAAAGGCGGTCAGAAAGACCACGATCGAGCCAAAGAGGGCAAGCCCCATTGCAAACAGACTGGTATCAATCTCTGCTATCTGTTTATCGCCAAGCACTTGCGTATAAAAAAGCCACGACAACCCCGCCCCGCCGGCCATGCCAAATAAGGTGTTGTAACGAAAGATACGGGTACGTTCTAGGTAGTCGTCGCTAAGCTCAGCACCCAACGCAAGATGTGGCAGGTGGTAACAGGTCAGAAAAAATTTCAGCAGACTGGCGAACAGAAATAGCCAACCCGCCAATAGCCACTGGGCCCTGGTGGCGTCGAACCAAAGAAACGCCAGCAACTCACCACCGCTAGCCAATAACAGTTCAGGGGGTTGATAGATGCAATAGATTGCAGCCCCCAAGGGCAGAGCGGCAAAGTAAATAAACGGGTGACGACGACCCCAGCGCGAGCGCCAACGATCAGACAGATAGCCAATCAGGGGGTCTGACACCGCATCGAGCATAATCGACAGAAACACCGCCATGCCGGCCAAGGTGCCAGGCAGCCCAAAAACCACGGTATAGATGATGAAGTTGAAACCGTTGAACGCATAGGCCACCGCTCCCTCTGCAGCACCCCCCATCGAATAACGCAGTTTCAAACTCAGGCTTAGGGTGCCATCCGGTCGAACATCAGCCAATTTTTGCGTCACCCCAGAACCAATCAATCAATCCCCACCAACCTAGCACAAAGAAACATTCAACACGGCGAGTCAGGCGGTTAGACTGCCCGGCCGAAACGCGACAAGAGACGTCTCGGGCAGATGGAGACCCACAAAATCAATATCGAAAAGGAACTGGCAGCCCAGTGAGCACCTCAAATAAAACCGCAGAAGAGAGCTTAGAAGAGCGCACCGAGGCTGCAGCCAGCGCCTATCAAAGCAAGGCTTACCGCTACTACGCGCTCGCCGTCCTAACGCTGGTTTATATCTTCAACTTTGTTGATCGCCAGATCATCGTGATCCTGTCGGAATACATCATCGAAGATCTGGATTTGAGTCTGGCTCAATACGGCACTCTGTCGGGTATCGCCTTTGCCGCGATCTATTGCGTGTTTGGCATTCCAATTGCGCGCTACGCAGACAAAGGCAATCGTCGCAACGTCATTGCGGTTTCTGTAACCGTGTGGAGTGTGTTCACCGCGCTGTGCGGCTCCGTGCAAAATTTCTGGCAGCTGTTTGCCGCGCGATTTGGCGTTGGCATTGGTGAAGCCGGTGGCAGCCCCCCCGCACATTCGATGGTTTCCGACATTTTTCCGGAAAACGAACGCGCCACAGCACTCTCCATTTATTCGCTGGGTGTCTATGGCGGCATCCTGGTGGGCTACATCGGCGGCGCCTACCTAGTGCAATGGTTCGACTGGCGAATCGCTTTTGTAGTGGTGGGTGTTCCCGGTGTATTGCTTGCATTGCTGCTGCGCTTCACCGTCAAGGAGCCACCGCGCGGCTTTTCCGCTCGAACCAAAAGCGGCGCCGCGGCAGCTAACGCGGCGATGGAACCTGACGCGGAAGAAAATTCGTTCATGGACGTCATCAGGCTGCTGTGGTCACGCAAAGCCTTCCGCCACCTCGCGTTTGCCTGCGCGCTGCACGCGTTTGTAACCTACGGCGTTGGCAATTTCATGGTGATCTTTTTGAGCCGCGTACACGACATGCCTACACTTGAAATTGGCAAGGTCTACGGCCTTGTGGCGGGTATTGGCGGCCTGCTCGGCACCTTCGCTGGCGGTTGGCTGTCAGACAAGCTGGCCGGGCGATCAGGCAACAAGAACTGGTACATCTGGATCCCCATGATCTCGACCCTGGCTGCCATCCCTTTTGCTCTCAACACCTTCCTCGTCATGGACAGCGGCATGACCGCAGCGGTGTCATGGCTCGTGCCGGTATTTTTTGGCGGCTTCTACCTCGCCCCCTGTATAGCCATGACCCACGGCATGGTCGGGCTACGCATGCGCGCTCTGTCATCCGCTATTCTGTTTTTCATGTTGAATCTGATTGGTCTTGGTCTCGGGCCGATTCTTACGGGCTTCGCCGCCGATCTGCTGACCCCCGCCTACCAGGATGACGCTGTTCGCTACGCGATGTCGCTAACCGTTCTGGTTAATATCTGGTGCGCGATTCACTATTACCTGTGCACCAAAACCCTGAAGCAAAGCCTGGCCGACGCGCCAGACTAGTTGAAGCCAGGGCCATCAAGCGGAAAGGTCTCGGCCATCGGCAGATGTGAAATATCACCTGAGGCCGGTGTGACAACGCCCCAGTTCTCCCTGCTCTGTGGCGAGCCATAACGAACGGCAGCAGGAACACGCCTGGGAGACCAGTTAGCCTGATCCACCAAAGCACCGGTAGCTGCAGGCTGTGCTGCCACTCGTGCAGCGGCAGCACTCGACGAGGTCACCAAACTACCGCCGGAACCGTTGAACCAGGCCGAGTAGCCACTGCGCTGCGCGCGCGACACAAGATCTCTGGCAGCACTCGTAGGCATTGTCGCTGAGTGCAACCGAATCCATTGTGTCCCATTGATCTCGAGTTGACTCGTCTCGACAGGCACATCCAAGTCAGCGACCAACCGCGTCTTTGTCTGCTGCGCGCTGTCTGCGTCGGTAAGACTTGCAAACACTGCAACACCATCTGCCAGTGCAGACCCGCTCACAAAGAGCGCCCCACCGGCTAGTACACAGGCTGGCCACAGCATGACAAATTGCAGATATCGAAGCACTTGAAGATCCCTCTGGCGTTACGTTGCCTGTAGCCGCTAGGCTAGCAGCCTAAAGAACCTAATTATCAACTCAAAATAAGAGTTTACAACCTTTCCGGAAAGCCAATGATCAACGACTATTCTGACCGCCATACTCCGTTCGAAGGCTGCTTCAATTTTCGCGACATCGGCGGCTACCCCACGGCCGACGGACGTTCTGTGCGCTGGGGGCGCTATTTTCGGGCAGGTCGCCAAGACCGGATGACCGCAGCCGATCTGGCCGCCGCCAAACAGCTTGGCATTAAGGCCCAAATCGATCTGCGCCGCCCAGACGAAGCCCAGGAGCAGGGCCGCGGGCCACTGGAGACGATGGGCGCCACCTACCACAATCTGCCGGTCATTCCCGAAGGTGGTTCGGAACAACTCAGCCGACTTGTGGGCGACTCCAACATTTCAGGCGAGCGCTACCTGGGGTATCTGGAATTTGGCCCAGAAACCTGGCTCGCAATGTTTCGGCTATTCGAAGATGCAGACAGCTCGCCCGTCGTCTTGCACTGCACCGCCGGCAAAGACCGAACCGGTGTCTCTACCGCCTTTTTACTCAGCGTACTCGGGGTCGATCGGGCAATCATCGACGCTGACTATCTACTGACCAACATTGATGTTGAGCGACAAGTGGATTTCATTGAAAGCACCGTTGGACTCCCTGAAGGTATGGATCGGGCCGCCATGGCAAAGGCTGCGGGTGTACCGATCGATGCGATGACCGTCTTCCTCGATGGGCTCGACAAGCGCTGGGGCGGTCCCGTCGGCTATCTGCACAGTATTGGAATCACTGATGAGTCTCTGGAACGCGTGCGCCAAGCGTTTCTAGAGCCGGCAACGTAGCTGCCATGCCAATAACAATCCTCCGCGCTAATCAGCCCTCGCGTGCAGCAGAAGCACTCGAAGGTTGACGCTGGCAACCGCGCAGGACGTTCTGCAAAGCGTTTTTGGCTACAGCGAGTTTAGACCAGGCCAAAGCGAAGCCGTAGAAGCGGGGCTGCAAGGTCGCGACGCTATCGTGTTATTGCCCACCGGGTCAGGCAAATCACTGTGCTTTCAGATCCCTGCGATTGTCGATGCCCAGACCGGTGGGGGGACCACAGTTGTTGTCTCGCCGTTGATTGCACTGATGCAAGATCAGGTTAGCGCTCTGACGGCTCATGGCGTTGCTGCCGGCGCCCTGAACAGTCACCAGTCAGACGACGAGCAGAAAGCGGTGGTTGCACAGTTTTTGCAAGGTGCACTCGCGCTGCTTTACATCTCTCCAGAACGAGCCGCACAACCCGGCTTTCGCCGGCTGCTGCAACGCACGCCCATCGCGCGCTACGCCATCGATGAGGCACACTGCGTCAGTCAATGGGGGCATGACTTTCGTCCCGACTATCTGCTACTGCGCGAATTGCGGGACGTTGTTGACGCGCCGGTAATGGCGCTCACAGCCACCGCGACTCCCGTGGTGTTAAAAGAAATCGCAACCCAACTGGCGCTAGCGAACCCGTTGCAAGTAAGTACCGGATTCGACCGCCCCAATCTGTCGTTTGAAGTATTAGGGTTGCGCAAGGAAGAGGAACGACTGGCAACCACACTGGCACAGATCGACGCTGCCGGTATTCGCGGCCGGGCAAAGCGCGGCGGACCGGGTCCAGGGCGGGCCATCATTTATTGCAGCACCCGCAAAGTGACCGAACGAGTCGCAAAGTCGCTACGCGCATCTGGCGTCAAGGCAGGCTACTACCACGCCGGCCGCACCCAGCTCGCACGCGAACGCGCCCAGTCAGCATTTGAGCAGGCGCGTACGCGAGTTTTAGTGGCCACCAATGCCTTTGGTATGGGCATCGACATTCCCGACATTCGCCTCATCATTCATTTCCAGACGCCAGGCAGCCTGGAGGCGTACTACCAGGAAGCCGGCCGTGCAGGACGCGACGGCGAGCCTGCACACTGTGTCTTGTTTTTTGGCAAAGCAGACTTAATGACCCAGCGCCGCCTCGGTCAAAATTCGCCTTCCGGCACCATGATGGATCAGCGTCGCGAAGACGCACTGGCCGAAGTCGAGCGCTACGCTACTGAGCTTGCGTGTCGACATCAAACACTGGTTGCCCATTTTACTCAGCTCGAAGATGAACCTGAGTGCGGTCGCTGCGACGTCTGTCGCGGCACGGCCGTTGATACTTGGGAACAGAGCTCTGACGAAACCGAAAAGGCGCCAACGGCTGAAATTCCAGAACAGGCATTGCTTACCATCCTGGCCGGAGTGGATCGCTTGACGCGCCCCGTCGGACGCATAAATCTGGCCCAGGCACTACGTGGCGGACGCGCAAAAAACCTGTCTCGCGGTGGTCTGAAGACCATGCCGGAGTACGGCCAGCTGGCCCAGTTCTCAGAAGACGAGGTTGTCGCTGGCATCGACAAACTGTTGCGCGAAGAACGCTTGCAACGAACCGGTGGCAAATACCCAACCGTGTGGCTACCCGGCAAACCGATTCGTGAGCGCACCGCCAAAGCAGGCACCGGCGCCGCAAACAACACCAGCAACAAAAAAACCGGGAGCCGCTACGGCGGCAGCATCGCCCGGGCGCTGGACAACTACCGCAAACGCACGGCACGATCACTGGGCTGGAAACCCTACATGGTGTTTCAAACCAAAGTGATGATGGCAATTCAAGCTCAAGAGCCCGATTCACACGCGGCCCTCGATAGCATCTCGGGCCTGGGTCCCGCCAAGGTTGATCGGTTTGGCGACGACATCCTCGAACTGGTCGAACGCCATCGCAGTCGCTCAGACGACTAGTGTCATTCAAACAAGGAGCGACGCATCAACACACCCACTGACACAGATACAGACACGGATACAGACCAAACTCTGACTGAGGTCGCACTGTTTCCGATTCCTGACGTTGTGGCCTTTCCCGGCAACGATCTGCCGCTGCACGTCTTTGAACCCCGCTATCGCAAGCTGGTGCACGACTGCATAGAACATGACCGCATGATTGGTGTTTGTCACACCGTCAAAGCAATCAGCACGCCCGCTAAAAAACAGTCCGTCGACGAAATGTTGGCCTCTAATCAAACAACCTACAAACCGCACCAGGTGTTTTCAGCCGGTCACTGTGAAATATTGGAAACAACCGACGACGGACGCCTGATTGCCAATATCAGCATGAGTCAACGGCTGCAGTTAGAGAACGAGATTCAATCCCTGCCTTACCGCATTGTGTCCTGCGCGCCCCTGCAAGACACGCCATCCCAACCAGGCGAGGAACAGTCTGACCACAACTACGCCAGTACGCTGCAGGCGCGCATTCACCAACAACTGATTGCGCTCATTGAAGCCGAGCCCAACGCAGAACAAGAAGGCCTTGCAAACGATCTGAAAGATCAGGCGTGGGCTGACCTCTCTCCGCACGATTACAGCTTTCGCATCTTTCAGTGCGTCAGGTTTGAGGCAGACATCATGCAAAGCGTGCTCGAGACGCAAAGCACCGGTGCGCGCCTCGACATACTGTGGGCCTTGCTGGGCGACGCCGCCTAATGGACAACCCCACAGCGCTTGCGAATGACCCACTCATTGCGTGGATGCTCCCCTTATTTGTATTTGCGCTAGCCCTTGAAGCCGCCTTCAGCGACCGCCAAAACAAAGGCTGGTACGAAGGCCGCGATACAGCGACATCGTTATTGATGCTGCTCGCATCTGCAGTTATCGATGCACTACCCAAACTCGCCGCTATCTGGCTGATGCTGCAACTCGCCGAACTGAGCCCACTGCGTGATCTCATTGGCCGCCAATGGTGGGCATGGCTGCTGCTCTTTTTGCTGGATGACTTCATCTACTATCTGTTTCATCGCAGCAACCATGAATGGCGCCTGCTCTGGGCTGGCCACGTCAATCACCATTCGTCACGTCATCTGAATTTTGCAACGGCGCTTCGCCAAGGTGTTGGTGAACGCATCCCCAAATACCTGTACTGGCTGCCGCTACCCCTACTGGGCTTCGACGTCGCCATGGTTCTGAGCGCGATCACCCTTAATTTGTTCTATCAGTTCTGGATTCATACCCCCGCTATAAAGCGACTCCCCGCCGTTATCGAATGGGTATTCAATACCCCCTCCCATCATCGGGTGCACCATGCGACCAATCCGCTCTATCTCGACCGGAACCACGGTGGGGTACTTATAATCTGGGATCGCCTGTGCGGCACGTTTCAAGCAGAGCTGACCGATCAGCCCCCTATCTATGGTCTCACCAAAAACCTGCCGACAACCGATGCCTGGAC
>JALZVT010000110.1 GCA_023300545.1 Pseudomonadales bacterium | reverse complement strand
GGGTTCGTCTGGCTGGATGCTAACGGCGATGGCCACCGAGACACCGAGGAAGCGGCGGAGGTCGGCCGAGACATCGACATCTTCCGCTGTGGCCCCCCGTGGGGTGTCGCGGCTTCTGCTACTTCCGTTGCTCCCATGGGGCGCTGGCGAGTTACCGATCTTGAGCCCGGTGAATATCAGATTGGGACGGAGGCTACCGGGGTCGAGTTTTCCCCCGTCATCAATGACAACCTGGTTTTCCCGAATGGATTCAGCAACTGCGTCTTTGTTGACGACAATGCATCTGGAATTGCACCTGAAATAGGCATGGGCCTGTTGGCAGTCGCCGCCACCGATAACGCGGGCATCCGCGGGCGAGCCTGGCTCGATAGCAATTCTGACGGCGTACGTGACGCTAACGAGTCGCCTGACGTTGGTCGCTCAGTCACCGCGTTTCGCTGCGAAGCCCCCTGGGGTAGCGTAGGGCAGGCGGTGACCGATGCCGCGGGTAACTTCGAGATTAGCGGTGTTGTTCCGGCACACTATCAACTTGGGGTGGTTGTCGACGGCGTTGGTTTCTCACCGGTGGTCAACGACAACGATATCCACCCCAACGGATTCAGTAACTGCATCGACTTCTCCCAAGCGAACGCACAGGCTGGAATAGGGGTTATCAGGTAGCTAAGCGGATTCTGGTTTATGCGAAACAATCTGCACTAGGCGAGCACTAAACCTGATGAGCACCGGCAAATTACTCACTTATCTTGTTGTAGTGATAGCGCTAGTAGGCCTCTATTTGTCTCTGCCAGATATCGAGGCGTGGTTGAAAAAAGACCAAGCCGTTGAATTAATAAAGCCCGTACGCAAGAAACTCAACATTTCGGCGGTCCGCTATGAGTCGCCCCGCGAAGTGTTGGCGGCTGTTAAGTGCAGAGGCCCCAACTTCGTGAGCGCTCCGAAGAAGAAGCAGGCCATATACAAGTGGGTAGACGCAAATGGAAAAACTCACTTCAGTGACCAAGCCATTCATGCTTCCGCTGAGACAGTTAAGGAGAAACTCGGCTCGCCGCAACGTTTTGTTTTATCGATTACAGATCAGAGTAATGCAACGCCGCTAGATTTTCGTGATCAGTTAGAAGTGCGAATTCGGAAGAACTACAGTGTGGTCAATGAGCTTTTGCCTTCGGAGATGGTCAAGGACGCGAATGTACAGCTGTGGATGTTCAAATCACGGCAACACTATGAGCAATTCCGACGTAAGCATGCGCCTGGTCTGGATGGCCCCAGTAACGGTTTTCACAGTGGCAAAGACAACATAGCCGCCGTGTTTTACAAGAATGACGAGCAATCAATGCGAACAGCTATTCACGAAGCTGCACACGTTGTTAACCTGGCTGTACTCGGTAATACGCCGCGCTGGCTGAATGAGGGGCTGGCAGAGTATTTAGAACGAATGAAGGTGTATGGGCAAACGGTTGAGATTGAGCCTAATAAGGGGTGGTTTCGCAGGCTGCGAGAAACGCCCATGTCCGTGAACCAACTGCTGAGTTCTACGCGTGACGATTGGGAGTCAGAGCAACGTCAGAGTTTATATGCTCATAGTTGGGCCTTTGTGTTCTATTTATTGAGTGAGCCTGAAACCAAAGCCGTGTTAAAAAAATACCTAAATGAGACGGCGAAGACACCTTGTGAAACTCTGAATTTTGCCCGTTTCGTTAAGACCTATGGCGACTTAAGACGATTGAACGCCGGCTTTTCTGGGTGGCAGCCGAATTTGGCGTCGGCCCATCTATACTAAGGTAGCTGTGATTAGCGGGGTGTCGGTGCACTCGTAGAGTATTTGAAGAAAAGTCTGCATTTTCTCTGATTATTGTAACTATCAATTCTCCAAGAACAGCCTTTTGTGCTGTCAAAATATGACTGTTCGCATGACAAACTAGAGAGCCCCTATGTTGCCAAAGACCGCCGTCACACCCACCTTGCTCGCGACCCTCCTATTGTCACTCCTCTCAGTTTCGAGCCAAGCCGCCATTGAATCAGGTAAATGGCAGCGCTATAACTCCAAGAATTTTGAGGTGTACTCAAAGCTCAGCGAAAAGCTGGTGGCGAAACGTATAAGCGATCTCGAAGCCTTTCGGGTAGTCGTCCACATGCTCACCGACACCAAAGATCGCGGTAACTACAACCACACCACTAAACTCATGCTGCTTTCCACCCAGGCCGAGATCGATACCGTCTACAAAATAGAAGGGGCTAGTGGTTTTATGCGTCCGGGACTGCGAGACAACCTGATGGTGGTCGGCAAGCACGACAAGCGCAATCTGCTGTCTGGCGCCAACGAAATCGCTTTCCATGAATACGTGCACTATCTAATGCGTAACGCATCCCCCGCGATCTATCCAAGCTGGTACGACGAAGGCTTTGCGGAACTGCTTAGCTCCACTGAATTTAAAAGCGGCAAAGCCCGGGTGGGTGTCATTCCTAAAGGCAGCGCCTATTCACTCACTCTTGGGGCGCGCTTTCCGGTTGCGAAGATGTTGCCTGTGACCAGCACCTGGAGTTTGCCCAAGCGCAAACGAGCAGCATTTTATGCCCGCTCCTGGCTTCTCGTTCATTACCTCTACTTTTCGCCTGCGGCGCGAGAACAAAATCTGGGCGCTAAGACGGTTCAATATTTGGAGCGTATTAATCGAGGGGAATCCGCCGAGGCTGCCTTCCACGACGCGTATGGCCAGACCCCCGAGGCGCTAGAGACAGACCTGCGCGATTACGAAAAGGCCGGATTGCCCAGTTACAGCATCCCACTAGAAAAGCTTGAAGTGGACGTCGGCTATACCAAAGTGGCGTTAACCAAATCAGAGATAGCTTACGAACTCGGGTATCAAATATTAGGCAATAACCCCAAGCGGGCTCGAAAGCTGTTCACTCGGATACTCAAAGACGAGCCAACGGATGCTCGCGCCTTGGCTGGACTCGGCGTTATCGAGCAGATCGAGGGGAACTACAACGCGGCAGCAGATATAATGCAGTCTGCACTCAAAATTGCACCTGATGACTACCTCCTTCACATAGAAATGGGTGATCTGCTGACAGGCGCCTGTCAGGGCTCTGAGTGGGCGAACTGTGGTTTTGAACAGGCGTTGAAAACCTCGGCTAAGCATTTCGAAACTGCGTATCAGCTGGAACCCGATTTATTGGAAACCAACGCGCGTTACGCCAGTGCCTTAAATGAGATGGGCCGAGCTGAGGAGGCGCTGCCTTTGCTTGAGAAAGCGGCAACGCTTGCGCCGTGGAGTCAACAGGTGGTGATGTTACTTGGGTCTGCGCACTTGAGTGTGGGTAACCTCGGGGATGCTGAGATGTATCTTAGGCGAGCGCTTGCCTGGAGCGGTGAATCGCCGGGCAATGAAAAAGCAATCCGTGAAGCGCTGATGCAAATACAGCTGATCAGAGCGTCCCGAGAGAAACAACTTAGGAAGAAGGGGAGCTAGTGGTCTACCGTGTAGCCAAAAGTGAGCGGATCGTTGGGCTGGAGACGCCGCCACATTCGATAAGCCCGTTCTCGGTGATGGAAGTGTCAGGGCCTTGCAGCCATATCAGCCCTCCGATGAAAGTAGTGGCGACAATTAGAGCTATTGCCCATCTCATCGTTGAAGTTCTATTCGACAGCTGTTCACTGGATGACAAGCCTTGGTTCCATAATTCGAGGCCATAGTGGATATCAGAAAACACCTGCAAGGTGTTTTTCATAATCAGCAACGCCACTCCCCAAAACAGACGTTGGCATTAGCCGCATAACCTACTCCTGACATGAGATCAGCTCCTATGGCAGCGGAACGGATTACAAGATATTGTCAGGTTTAGAGCCGCTAATGCCTCCAAACTGACCAGAAGACACTAATTAGGTATTCACGATCAAAAAACACAAATCTATTTTGTCGCTGATATTCGCTTCTATGCTCACTGCATGTGTCAGTCAGGCATCCCAAACCGCCTTTAAGAGCGCAACAACCTTAGTTGCAGATGCCTATGTTCCACTCAAGGGGATATATGCTCTTAAGCCATATGACGGAATCTATGTTGAGATTTATGGAGTTTTGGGTCCCAAATTACATCCTGTTGTAGGCGGGGAATACGCTGCAGATTTTGACGGTCACGTTGTTATTGAAAACATTAGTTTGATAAGACGAAGAATAGATACCGACTGTAAATCGTAAACTCACGTATGAAAAAGCACCTCAAACAAACCTTTGCCAACATCGATCAGGGTGTTCGTGAGCCTCGAACAATTGGGGCGATGATACGAGCCAATCTGGTTACGCTGTGGCTGTCACGGGGTGGTGGGCTTTATGGCTTGGGCTATGTGCTGACCTTTTTGGCCCGTGAGGTGCCAGATGCTATTGCAAATTTCACCGAGGTTGTCAGTGGTTCTGCCTCGGTGGCTGGGGCAATCTTCGAATGGTTGGTGCGCTTCGGCTCGGACACGCTGATGAATATGCTCTGGGCATTTTTGTGGCCAGTACAGCTGATCGAATGGTTGGGTGGCTGGGGTATTGCGATGTTGCTGGCAGCCTTTTTTGCGTTTGAAAAGCTGCTGCGACCCATGGTGGAATCTGTGGTCCCTGAACTGAAGCGGCCGTCAGTTGTCACGCCGGCTGATCCGCTCTAAGCCAAGCTGCGGGCTTAGCCCTGGTTTGCAACGGCAGACGCCGCTGCAAGCAGAAGACGCTGTTAGCCAAACACGCCGCCGTAGGCCTCTTCGTTAAACCCAACAAGCAGAGTCTTGCCAACCTTGATTGTCGGTGCGCGCAGATTCCCGGTAGGACCGAGCATCGCCGCAACGGCATCGTCACCTTTGGCATCAGCACCCTTAAACTCGGTGACCTTTTTGCCTTTGGCCACAATGAGTTTACTGGCAGCGCCAAGCAACTCTTTAGCGTCAGCAGACTGTAACTTCTTGCTGGCGGGTACTTGCTCTTTCACGGTAATTGAACTTGCCTCCAAAAACTTGGTGGCTCGGGTGCAGCTGGTTCAGCCGCCGCGGTAGTAATACCAATCTACTTTCTTGGCCAAGGTGGTGTTCCTCTTGTGAGTGAAGTGGGTTCGAAGTAAGCAGGAGGGATTGTTACACAAGATGGGTGACGATCAAGTGAAGCGATGGATCTTCCGCAGGAACCTAGATAGGCAGCGCAACAAAGGTACCGTCGCTGCGGTAGGCCACTTCACGCATCAGGGTAGAAAATCGACCGGACGTGCGCCCCACAAAAAAGCCCAGGGCGTGAATTCGCGCCAGCTTCTCAGTTTGGCCCGTTTTTTGATTGAGTTGATCAATACGGCGTACAGCCTCGTCATAAGAACCGCCGGTATAGTCGTCGCCAAACACGTACAGCGACAGCGTGCCACGACCACCGTAGGTTTTTAGTGCTTCTTCAATGCCCTCCACAGGGCTGCTGTTTGATCGTCCTGTCCAGCCATTGAGTGCGCGGGTTGTACGTGTGCGCCAGGATTTGGTGTCTTTAATCCAGCGTCCGCGCATTTCGGGAAACAGGTAACCGCCATTGTCGTTAAGCACCTGAAAGCCTTTCACCTGCGGATGTATGTCTAGCACGCTTGACAGCTCGCGCTGCACGCGACGCCAGATGTTACGCATGCTGCCCGAGGTATCGATGATGAAAATGACGTAGTCGCTGTCGACCGCGATTCCGCCCACCTCAACATCGCGTTCGGTAGAGGTATTGTTGGTGAGTCCAATTGCCTGCAGTTCGGCGCTGCGTTGTTTGAGTGTGGCGAAGCTCGCACTCAGTTGGTCTGCGTTGGCGAGCTTCTTCGCCAGCTCAGTGGCAATACGTTGTTCCGCGAGTCGGGCGGTGTCATTGCTACCAACACTCTCCGCAAGCTTCAGGCGGGTGCCCTGTAGCAGGTCGTCGAGCTGTTTGAGTTCGGTTTCTACCGCGAAGGTGCGTGCCAACAAAGCAGTGGTTTGGGTCTCTTGCGAGGGGGCAAAGCCCGGTCTTGAGATCAACACCAGCAGCACTATGGCACCAAAGCCGCATGAAATGACGTCAAGAAACGCCATGCCATAGATGCTGCTGTTACGTTGGGGTAATTTCATCTCAAGGCCAGGTTCGCGGTGGGCTGATCATTAGCCCACCGGTCGCCACAGACAGATTCCAGTACGCGTTGGCTGCGTCCCAATCGCCTTCTAACGGCAGCAACACCACGTTCAATGTGAGCTGGCTGAGTTGATTGCTCAGCGCATTGGTCATGTCAGTGAACAGCTCCAATCGACAGCGCGGCGAAATGGTATCGCCGCGCGCACAGCGCGGCAGCCGACCGCTTACTTGCGTTGGCAGGCCATCGGTAATGACATACACATCGGTTGGAGCGGGCGATAGGCTGCGCAGCTGGTTAAATGCCGCCTGCAGGTTGGTGGGGCCGTTGGGCGTTAGCTTTTCTAATGCACTTATCGTATCGCTCACCGCGCCAGCCTGGGACGTTTGGTACCAGTCGGATGGCCCCAAAGATTGCGGCGTGTCGCCAAACCCAACAACCGTCACTTGGCTGTTGCTGGGCACCCGATTCAGCATCCACCGTACGGTACGCTTGGCTCGCCGCCACTTTGGGGCTGAGCGGCGCTCGGCGTCAGTACCGACCTTGTACTTGAACACATCGATCAGGTTGTCATCGGTCATTGAGCCGCTACGGTCGACAAGAATCGCGATGCGCGGCCCCTCGATTTTCAACCCCACGAGGTATTGCTCTTCGCCGCGTGTCGTGTCTTCAACAATGTCAGCCGATTGTTGCTCCTGTGTTTCGGTGTTCGATTCTGCCAGTTGAGCATTGAGGGCCTGCTGGTTGGTCAGTCGCTCATCCAGTGCGCCCAGAACGGTCTGTGAGCTTTGTCGGCGTTGGGCCAGCTCATCACCAAGCAACTCTTCGGTGGAGTTGAGCTGCGCAATGGAGTCGATCTGGTTTTGCAGCAGCTGCGCTTCACGTTGCATGCTCTCGAGTTGCTGTACCAGTACATCGGCTTCAACCGAGCCATTATCAACGTTGTGTTTGATAATGAGAAAAATCAGGATAACCGCACCCAACCCGCAGCCCATGATGTCGAGAAACGACAGATTGAAATCTGAGTTGCGCCGCGACGCCCGGTATTGCGCGTACCTAGACATTCTGCGAGCCGGCAGCTAGCCGCTTTATTAGGTACTTGTCACAATATTCCTCGATGTCGATAACCAGGCCGTCTTGTAAGCCCTGCAATAGATGCAAGACCAGGGTAAGGCCGATGCTTAAGAGCAGTGCCACAAGGGTTGAGTTAAAGGCGATACCCAGGCTTTCGGTCATCGATGCGATGTTTCCTGCCAGTGCCTCATCAGCTTCCGATAATGCGGTTCCGATGCCACGAACGGTGCCGACAAACCCGATCGATGGAATAGACCAGATAATGTAGCGAATCATCGAGTTCTCAGCTTCCAACTTCATGCCGGTCGTTTCGATGTTTGAGTCGATGACATCTGCCGCATTTTGCACGTCGTTGGTGGCTTCGAAGCGACGGATACTGGCCATCATTGTCTTTACCAATGGGGCCTGTTGAATATCAATCTGCAAGGCTTCAAGTGTTGCAAGACTTGGCGGCTCAAGCTTTTTTGGTGTTGTCTGGTCGACCGGTTCTGGATCGTTTTGCGGAGTCTGGGTGTCGAGCAGGTCCACCTCAAACAGGTAACGTTGCGAATAGATGCGATAGCATTTCTCACCCATTAGCACCAAGCAACAGAGCGCGAGAATGATGCAGACTTCTTGCTCTAGGTCTTTTAACACCACAAATAGCGTCCGTGGTGCCGCTTCTCCTGCCGCGCGTGCCTGGTCGACTGATAGGTCGGCCACTGGCACGATGTAACCAATGTACAGTAGGTGGACAAGAAACAGAATGGCGAGGCAAACACCGCCGATAATCAGTTGGCGTCTATCAAGAATGGTGTTTTTCGATAACGCCATTAAATATCTACCGGTAGTGTGACAGAGGTATGCAGACTCAGAGTGGAGGGTGCCGCGATGGCGCCCGCTGCAATGGCAAGCACAAGCAGTAAACCAACAACGAGTTGGCGCGGGTTGAATGCACCTAGTACGCCTCTCGACCTCTTGATGTCGCTGTTTCTTCGCTTGTTCGGAGTATTGGTTTGTTTATTCATATAGTCACTTTTTAAGTAGTCACTTTCCATAGACATAACGCGCGACTCTAAAGCCCACATCTTCTCGAGCTTGCACGGCATTGTCGCGATAGGCCGCGCGTAGTTGAGAGGCATTGCCTGAACGCCAGCTCGACCCTTTAAGGACATGACCCTCGCCCTGGGAGGGGCCAAAAGGATTCAGTTCGGCAGGTGCATCCGGCGGGGTTGGCAGGGGGATGGTATAAAAGTCATGCACCCACTCGCTGACGTTGCCAGACATGTCACGCAGGCCAGATAACTCCGGCGCAAAACTGCCGACCGGGGCAAGCTGGGCAAAGCCGTCGGTGTAACGCGGAATGTAGAATTGTGTTTGGCCCTTGGCGGACTCGTCTGCAAGGTTGCCGGCTCGTTCGGGTACCTGGTAGTCGTCTCCCCAGGTAAAGCGAGACAGTTCACGTCGCCCGGCTTGGCGCGCGAGCCATTCCCATTCTGCTTCGGTCGGCAAGCGATAGCCGTCAGCGGTTACGTCTGCGCCGGCGTAACCCGCATTGCGAAAGCGGTAAACCGCCTCTAGGCCTTCTTTGGCGCTCAGCCAGTTGCAGAACTGAGCGGCTTGCAGCCAACTTATACCGGTTTTTGGTGCGTTTGCCGCACCGCTGGTGCGCTCGAAGGCCTGATATTGGCCGTTGGTGATCTCGGTGAGGGAGACGTAGAACGCCTTTGTGAGCTCAACATTACGCAGTGTTTCATTGGCGCGCTGACCTTTCTCAGAGCGAGGGGCGCCTAGCCTTAATTGTTCGTTGGGTTGAAAGCGTCGCAGGGTAATGCCTGCCGAGTTGACAAGCTCTGCGGGCATAGTTGCCAGCCGATGTTGTAGTTCGGTTTGCAATTCAACAGTGATCAATTGCGTGTTCGTGTCGGTGGGCGTAACCACACGAGAGACACTGTGATAACCGGGCTTTGAGAAGGAGATGGTCTGTGGCGTTGCAGGCAGCTCAAGGGTTTGCGGGCTCTCACCGATCACCTGTCCGTTGAGCGCAATAGTGGCGCTTGGGCGGGACGCGAGCTGTAGTTCGCCGATGTTGGGCTGCAACGTCAATGGCATGGCTCGCCGCTCGCCGGGTGTCAGAGTAAGGGTTTGGCTAAGCGTGTGAAAGCCTGGTCGCTCGAAGACAATTGAATGAGTCGCGTTGGCGGTTACCGTTAGGTTTTTTTGTGGATTTGCTATCGTCTTTCCGTCAACGACTAAACGCGCATCGCTTGTACCGATCTGAAACTCAAGATAAGCGGGGTTGGCGATGAGCGCGTAGTTGCGCTGTAACTGGTTTTGTCCGCGAGTTATTTTGATTGTTTCTGTTACTGCGCCGTGGCTAGGCAGGGTGAGTGCAACCGCATAGTCACCGCCTTGCAGGGGCACCGCGAGTTGTGCACGGCCCGCGGCGATGCCGTTAATCGAAACATTCGCGCCCGCGGGCTGAGAGGCGATAGCGAGTGAGCCTTGCACTGGCTCCAGTGCAATTGACAGGTTGCGTTCTTCAGCGCGAGTGAGTTCAAGGCTTCTTGCCGCAAGTTCATGGTAAGGATTGTCGATGATCAGTTCGTAGCTGCCGGGTGGTAACTCGAGGCTAAGCTCGTGGCCCTGTGCCACGCGTTCGCCATCTAGAAACCATTGCGTACTCGCCGCCACGTCGGTCCCATTCACACTGAAGGGGTTAAGGGCGGTTGGGTTTTCTACAGTGGCAACCAGCACAGCGGGTTTAGGTTGCAATTCAACTTCCAGATAGTTGCTGCTACCAGAGGTTTCAATTTCTGCCTGTGCCGTGAAGAAGGTGGGCGCACTGACCTCAATGCCCACCGTTTCGCTCAGTGCGTAGACATTGCCGCGAACCACAACACCCAGACCGTCAATCACTTTGATTTGGGCAGTCGTGGCCACTTCAGTTGGGGTCACTGTGATGCCAACACCGCGGGTTAGCGATATGGCGAGCGCGATGACTGCGACAACAAGGGGGACCGCAATGACGACCCCCAGCAGGCGAGCGCGCGACGAGCGTTGCTTTTGGGCCAGCAGTTCATCCAGCGCACTGGCGCGGGCTGGCACGGGTTCAATATCAACAGGTGGGTTAGTTGGCTGTGATTCAGATGCGTTCATTGCATTCCACCCTTATCTCAACGCTTGCGACATCAAGGGGTACCTGTAAGAACACGATTTTGGACTTATATCCTTTGCGCCGGCCTTCGAGCTGGTACTCGCCCGGTGTCAGCTGAATCACCTTGCGTTTGTGCTGGCCAACAATGCCAACTCGGCGAACTTCGACATGGGTATTGCCGTCAGAAATCACCGCGACGTTTGCCGGAATGCTGGCTCGAGCCAATACATCCTCAATGCCTGTCATGAGCTGTGCCAGGCGCGGGCTTTCGGCTCGGTAGGGTTGCAACGTGACAAGCTCGCCTTTTACATGGGTCGCAACCCGGGAGGTCGCCAGCCGAATAGGTTGTTGCAGATGAGTTTCGAGCGAAGTGAATGCACCCAACAGCCGCTGGGCGTCCTGTTGGCCAACAACAGCTTCTTTGTTTGCTGGATCAATGCGCAGTACTGCAGCGTAATCGCTGCTGGCTCTAGACCAGTTATCAGCGGAGCGGGCCACTCGTGCGTCGATCAGGTGTTTTTGCAAGAGTCGTTGCGCCACAGCCGAATCGATTCGGTCAGCTAAGGAGCTGAAGTCACGGGTAGGGAAATCACGGCTGGCGCTCGCGAGGCGCTCACGCGCGGTGTTTAACTCTCCCGCGGAGAGGGCCGTCTCGGTTTGTTGCACCAGCCGTTCGAAACGTTGCTCTCGTAGGTCAGACTGGATGGTAGCGATTCGCGGTTTATGCTCATGGCGTGCCGGGTCGAGCCGCGTTATTGCTTGCAGTGCTTCCAGTTCGTTAGCTGGCCGGTTCTCTGATCTAGCGATGGTGGCCTGTTGCTGGTGTTGTTGCACGCGTTCGAGAACGTCAATGCGGGGGCCGTATTCGGCCAAAATGGGGTGACTAGAATCGATTTGCGCCGCGCGAAACTGAGCGTGCTGAGCCGCCTGCAACTCGCCAGCGTTGAATGCCAGGGTCATCGCGCTGAGGTGCTGCTCCAACCGTTCTGGAGCCATGTCTAGCTGGGCGGTGGCAAGCTCAATGGCTTGTTGAACCTCATCGAGTGCCGCTACGTAGTCGCTTTGCTCGAAAGCGCTGATTGCATCGGCCTGCCGCTCATCAATTTCACGCTGACGGTCTGGCGCCCAGGTGGCCAATGAGATTGTGGCCAGTTGAGGGTTGAGGTCTTGCTGAAGGTGACGCAGCGCCGCGATAAACTCATCGCGTTGCGGGCAGCTGGTGGCCTGCTGGGTAAGCTCGGCGGCAGTCAGTGTTAGGCACGGATCGACGCTCGTTGTTTCAGTCTCTACAGGAGTGGAGTTGCCAGACAGTAGCAAGAACAGGCCAACCATCACCGCTACGGCCAGTGTGATGGCGCCAATTTTTGTCAGGTTACTCGAAGACTGTGCGCGCGCGGTTTCGAGTTTGCTGTGCGTTACGGTCCTCATGCGTACTAAAGCAGCACCTGGGGAGTTTCTTCGGCTTCGTACCACTGCTTCAGATAGTCTCGATGCTGTTGGAATTGCTCCGCGGCGGTGCCGGTTAATTCCAGAGTCTGGTCTTCAAACTCGATGTTTTTTGGACCAAGCTCGAGGTCTAGCGTTTGGCCATATTCCTTGAGTTGCTCGCGATGAATTTTCGAATCTGCGTTTGTGCGAAATGATTTGAAGATTAGGCCACCACCCGCAATACCACCGGCAATGGCGCCCGCGACCGCAGCGTCGTTGCCGTTGGCCTGGGTTGCCAGCACAACGGATGCAACCGTAGCGAGGACGCCAAGGTTGCGTTCTTTACGGGCCTTGTTGCGCGCAAGGCGGTAGTCTTTTGCTTCTGGAAAGCTGTCGCGTTGCCACGCCGCATAGCTGTCATGCAGATCGCCCTCATAAACCTGATAATGATCTTGCAGCTCATCCACAAAAACGTCTTCGCGCGCTTTCAGACGCAGCACCCGTTGGTATTTGGGATCGTTTGCAGCCGGTAACTCGCGCAGTTTCAGTCGACCGCGGCGCTCAATCAGATAGGGGCCAAAGGTTTCTTCGGAGTAGCTCCGCGCGAGAACCAGAGCTGACACGTTCTGCAGTTTTTTAAGGTTTCTATCTCGTTCTTTGGCAAATCTGGCCACAATGGCTTCTGTGATCTCGGCAAATATCGGCGCATAGGGATCTGAGTTTTTGGTGCGTGCGCTTTGCAGGCTGTATTCATTGACTCGGTAGGTGAATTTTTGCGGGGTACGAAACCACTGTTTTCTCGAGATGTCCTGGACCGAAATTTCGAGCTGAACATCTTCGCTGGTCGATTTCAGAATTTTTCCGGTGACGTAGAGTTCACCCAGCGCAGTGTCGTTCGGAGAAACACGTACGGCACCAAATACGCCGCTGTCTTCCAGTGACTCCCGCAGGCG
>JALZVT010000109.1 GCA_023300545.1 Pseudomonadales bacterium | reverse complement strand
CTTGCTCATCAACGTTCAGGCGTCAACAGTGATCCGCTGATGTTGTCTGGCAGGGTGGTGCGTCAACGATTGACGGGTGCAAGTGCAGATCGCTCGCTGGGTGTTGTTACGGTCGCTATTGAGTCTGAGGCGATACACAGCACGTCACACAACAGCTTACACAACAGCTTACACAGCAGCTTGGAGGTGCAGGTTACGAGTGAGCTTGCCCATGAGCCGGGCGCAGCCGTGCATCTGTTGATACACGACTATCAGGTGTTTCAAGACAACTGGCGGGTCGATACGCCATGAGTAGATCTCCGATCCGCGATACCAGAGCACGACGTACCACTGGGCGACCAGAGAATTACAACAACGCCGCATGGTTGGGTGTGCTGCCCGTGCTGTTGGTTGTCGCGTTCAGTGCCGTGATACCGCTGATGACTGTTGTGAATTATTCAGTGCAGGACATCCTCGATTTTGATTCACGTTTTTTTGTCGGCTTTGACTGGTTTCGCGAAACCCTGCGGGATGCGCGCTTTATCGATGCGTTGCAGCGCCAGTTGCTGTTCAGCGGTGCGGTACTCGCGCTGGAAATTCCGCTGGGCATTGCGGTCGCTCGGGGTATGCCCAGAAACTCTGCCGCTACGTCGGGGTTGCTCATTTTATTGGCAATACCACTGCTTGTACCCTGGAACGTTGTAGGCACCATCTGGCAGATCTTTGCGCGCCCTGATATTGGTTTGCTGGGTGTGACAGTTAACAGTCTGGGTATTAGCTACAACTACGCAGCAGACTCAACGGATGCATGGATCACGCTGTTGGCAATGGACGTTTGGCACTGGACATCCCTGGTTGCCCTGCTGGCGTTTGCCGGGCTGTCAGCCATACCGCGGGCCAACTACGATGCGGCTACGCTTGATGGCGCTAGTTCGTGGCAGATCTTTCGGTTCGTCGAATTACCTAAACTCTGGGGTGTTTTGGTCATCGCGATATTGTTGCGACTGATGGACAGCCTGATGATTTACACCGAGCCGTTTGTCCTGACCGGTGGAGGGCCTGGCAGCAGTACGACCTTTCTCAGTCAACACCTGACGACAATGGCCGTAGGGCAATTCGATCTCGGTCCGGCGGCGGCGTTTTCGCTGTTGTATTTTTTGCTGAATCTACTGCTGTGTTACCTGTTTTACACAAGCGTCGTGCAGAGGCCTGACGAATGAGCTCGGCTAAGCCTTGGTTCTGTCGTGGTTTGCTCTGGGCTTATTGTCTGTATCTACTGCTGCCGCTCTATTGGTTGTTAAACATGGCGCTGCGGACCAACAACAGTATTGCTGCCGGTGTGGAGCTGATTCCACAGGCGCCAACGTTGGCTAATTTCCAGGAGATTTTCAGCAATCCGGTGTGGTCAAACGGGTTTGCTAACTCACTGACCTATGTTGCACTCAACAGCGCTATTTCACTTGTGGTGGCGGTACCCGCGGCCTTTGTGTTTTCCCGCTATCGATTCTTAGGTGACAAGCATCTGTTTTTTTGGTTGCTCTCTAATCGTATGGCGCCCCCAGCGGTGTTCTTGTTGCCGTTTTTTCAGCTGTACTCAGCGATGGGGTTGTTCGACACACCACTAGCCGTTGCGTTGGCGCATTGTTTGTTCACGGTGCCGCTTGCCGTCTGGATACTTGAAGGTTTTTTCACATCGGTGCCACGCACTATTGACGAGATGGCGGAGCTTGACGGTCACGGTCGACTATTTTTCTTCTTTCGAATATTTCTGCCGCTCAATCGCGCGGCCCTAGGCGTGACGCTGTTCTTTTGCTTCATGTTTAGTTGGGTTGAGTTGTTGCTGGCGCGCACGCTCACAGGTAGTGAAGCTAAACCCATAGCGGTAGTGATGACTCGTACTGTGAGTGCTTCGGGCATGGACTGGGGTGTGCTCTGCGCCGCCGGGGTGCTCACCATTGTGCCCGGCATCATTGTGGTGTGGTTCGTACGCAAGCACCTAGCCGCCGGTTTTGCGCTGGGGCGAGTGTGATGGGGGCTTTGCCTTCACTGCACTGGATGGCTTGGACGCAGCCTACGGCGTTGTTCTTTGTTGGCATTGGCTGTTGTCTTATTGCGCTTACGATAGCTGAGTTGCGCTCGCCGAGCCTGTCACGACGTGGTTTTCTGCCGCTTGATACCACTCGCGGCGACCGATTTTTTATTAGCCTGCTCGTCGCGGGATTTGCACACATTGCCTGGGTCGGGCTGACTGATCTGCCGGTTTGGTGGATGAGTGTTGGCGTTCTGGGCAGTACACTATTGATCATGCGCAACGGCTGAAACTGATTCATCTGCGCTTAGGAGCATAGAAACAAATGGCATCATCACTGAGAAATATTGCGTTTGGCGCACGTTGGTTGAAACGTGCGCGTGGGGTGTCAGGCGCTTTTTTAGCTGCGGGCGTTGTTGTGCTTGCTGGGTGTGGAGCTGAGTCTCAAGAGGGGGTAAAAGGCGGGATACAAGGCGGTGTGGATAAGGCTGCGCCAGCCGCCGGTGCAACAAGCGCAGCTGATATGGCCGCGAGCGCAGCCAGGTGGCAGCGCGACGAGTTTCAGCCGTCTACGCTCTCGGCTGATGAACAGTTAGCTGAACTTGCCTGGTTTACTAAAGCGGCTGCGCCGTTTCGGGGGCTGTCGATAAAAGTGGTGTCGGAGACGCTCACTACCCACGTTTATGAAAGTGAAGTTCTTGCGAAAGCCTTCGAAGAGATTACTGGCATTAAGGTCACCCACGATCTAATACAGGAAGGGGACGTTATTGAGCGATTGCAGACCCAGATGAAGTCTGGCGAGAATATTTACGACGCCTATGTCAACGATTCTGATTTGATCGGTACCCATGCCCGCTACGGTTATGTTCTGCCATTGTCAGACTTTATGGCTGGTGAGGGCGAAGACGTTACTTTGCCCACTCTTGATCTGGAAGATTTTATCGGTCTGAGCTTTACCACGGGCCCTGATGGCAAAGTGTATCAACTGCCTGATCAGCAGTTTGCGAACCTTTATTGGTTTCGTTATGACTGGTTCCAACGCCCAGATCTGAGAAAGCAGTTTAGTGACGTTTACGGATACGAACTTGGTGTTCCAGAAAACTGGTCCGCCTACGAAGACATCGCTGAGTTTTTCTCCACTCATGTTGGCGAACTGGACGGTAAGCCCGTCTATGGTCACATGGACTACGGTAAGAAAGATCCAAGCCTTGGCTGGCGCTTTACGGATGCCTGGCTATCGATGGCTGGTGCGGGCGACAAAGGTTTGCCAAATGGCCTGCCCGTGGATGAATGGGGTATTCGGGTCGAAGGCTGTCGACCGACTGGCTCTTCAGTCACGCGAGGGGGGGCTACCAACGCGCCAGCGGCCGTCTATGCGCTCAGCCGTTACATGGATTGGTTAGGACGTTTTGCGCCACCGGAAGCTGCGGGAATGACTTTTTCTGAGGCGGGACCGGTGCCCGCTCAGGGCCAGATCGCCCAACAAATATTTTGGTACACAACCTTTACGGCTGACATGATTCAGCCAGAGCTTGCGGTAATGAATGCTGACGGCACGCCCAAGTGGCGGATGGCACCATCACCTCATGGACCCTATTGGGAAGAAGGTATGAAGCTGGGTTATCAAGACACGGGTTCCTGGACGCTACTCAAGAGTACGCCGCTCGACCGTCGAAAGGCCGCCTGGCTGTACGCCCAGTTTGTAGTTTCAAAAACGGTGTCGTTAAAGAAAACGTTGCATGGCTTAACGCCGATCAGAAACTCTGATTTGGAGTCTGAGGCGATGACAGCTGCTGCACCTGGTTTGGGTGGGTTGGTTGAGTTTTACCGCAGCCCGGCCCGGGTTGCCTGGACGCCGACGGGTACCAACGTGCCGGACTACCCGCAGCTTGCCCAGCTGTGGTGGGCGAACGTTGCGGACGCGGTTAGTGGTGAAGTGACGCCGCAGGCGGCGTTGGACCAACTTGCCAAACAGCAAGACCGAGTTATGGAACGCCTTGAACGACATGATGTGCAAGGCGATTGTGGTCCCAAACTAAATCCGGAAGAGTCTCGCGATGTGTGGCTAGCCCGGCCGGGAGCGCCTAAGCCTGCGCTTGCGAATGAAAAGCCGCAGGGCAAGACCGTACCCTACGACCAGCTCATAGAAGCCTGGCGACAGGGGCGAGTTCGTTAGACTCACAGGCCTGTAACCAAATTAAAGCCATGAAGGGGGACAACAATGTTTACGAATGATCAAGGGCGGCCCGTCAGCAAAACCACCGGCCGGCGATTGCTGGTGCTTGGCTGTGTAGCTGTGTTGCTCATTTTGGGAATTGATCGCGCTTCTGCCGCTGAATTGAACCCCCATCAAGAGCGGGCCAAAGCGATATTCAAGGAGCTCATTGAAACCAACACTACGCATTCCAGTGGGGATACGGCGATTGCCTCGCAGCGTATGGCGAAGCATCTTTTAGCGTCTGGATTTGCGGAGGAAGATGTACGGGTGATCGAAAATGCTCCCCGTAAAGGTAATCTTGTCGCGCGCTTGCGCAGCGTAGCGCCGACGCAAAAACCGATCTTGTTTCTGGCTCATATCGACGTGGTTGAGGCCAACCCTGAAGACTGGAATTTGCCACCTTTTGAGTTCATAGAATCTGCAGGCTACTACTACGGTCGGGGCACGGTCGATGACAAAGACGAAGCAGCCATTGCGGTTGCCAACCTAATCAAGCTGAAGCAAGAAGGCTTTCAACCAAACCGTGACATCATCATTGCGTTGACTGCTGATGAAGAGGGTGGGCCAGAGAATGGCGTTATCTACTTGCTCGAAAATCACCGCGATTTAGTCGACGCGGAGTTTGTGATTAACGAGGGTGGCGGAGGCGGTCTGCGCGATGGCCAACCTGTTGGAAATTCAGTGCAGGCGGCCGAAAAAGTGTATCAGTCGTACACGCTCGAAGTGACCAATCGTGGGGGGCACAGTTCGCTGCCGAGGTCAGATAATGCGATTTATACGTTGGTTAGTGCGCTCAGTAACATCGAGGCGTATGAGTTTCCCGTTAGCTTTAATGAGGTGACACAAGCCTATTTCAAAGCCCTGTTACAAGACATGTCAGCCGCTGACAAGAAAGCGATGCAGCGGTTGTTGAAGAACCCAGCAGATAGTCGTGCGGCAGCGCGCTTTGCCGAAACACCGGCAGTCAATTCACGACTGCGCACCACCTGTGTGGCGACCCAACTGGAAGCCGGGCACGCGGAGAACGCATTGCCGCAGCGTGCCTCTGCTACGGTGAATTGCCGCATTATGCCGGGTCGACCCCCCGCTGAAATTCAGGCTGTGCTTGGTGAGGTGATTGGTAACGCGGACGTCAGCATTACGCCGGTTCGCAAGCCAACGCCAAGCCCTGCGTCGCCACTGTCCGAAGCCGTGATGGCGCCGATCATGCGCATCACAGAAGAGCTGTGGCCCGGCACTCCGGTTGTGCCGGTTATGAGTACAGGCGCGACAGACGGTCTATTTTTTCGCAACGCTGGTATTCCAGTTTATGGCGTATCAGGCATTTTTAGTGACATAGACGATGTGCGTGCCCATGGGCGTGACGAGCGCATTGGTGTCGACGATTTCTTTAAAGGCCTCGAATTTCAGGAGCGATTGATCAAGGCGCTAGCCAGCGACTGATAAGCACTGGTAGCGACGCAATCGGTTAGTTACTCTGCTTCTTGATGAATAAAAGGGATGAAATCATGCGTCGAGTATCCAAGATCTTTTGCCGAGCGAATTTTCGCAGTCTGGTTGCGAGCGTGTTGCTCGGGGCGTTCCTCTGGTCGCCTGTGGTGGCGGCAGAAACGCTAACCAATAACGATATTGTGAAGCTGGTGAAGGCAGGCTTGGGCAATGACACCATCAATCTGAGTATCCGCTCTGCAGCGAACACTCAATTTGATACGTCGGCCAATGGCTTGGCTGCGCTCGCCAAGGCAGGTGTGCCCGATACAGTTGTACAGAGCATGATCAAGCGGGGAAGTGGTTCCGCGCCGGCCGCAGCTGCTCCGGCGACAGTTATTCGGCCGATCAAAACGGTACGGCGTAAGGTTCAGCCAGCGGCGATTACGCCCCAAGCCGGCGCCAGTTACTTCACTCGCTATAACCTATGGTATGAGCGTAAAAAACACAGCACCACCAACTATTCGCGTGGCACCCTGCTGCCAGTGAATTCCGCAGTGACGCTGGTGGATATTACCGACAAAAAGATGCTGCTCGAGCTGGACTCGGGGGAGACGCTGACGGTGGCGCTTGTGGCAAAAACCAGCCTGCGACCCTTATCTGATATTGCGGCAGAGCTACTGTCGCCAAAGCAAATTCCACTCGCGCGGCTAGGCAAGGATCTGGCAAAGCACATTAGCTCTGGCACGATGCGATTGGGCATGACAAAAGAGCAGGTGCTGATGACCCGTGGCTATCCGCCGCGGCATAAGACACCGGCTCTTGATGGCGACCAGTGGGTTTATTGGAGCAGCCGCTTTGTTCATCGCACATTGGTGTTTCAAGACGGTTTGCTGGCTCGTGGCCGTTCGATTAACTAGCCTCACGTTCTGCCCGCCAAAAAAAATGGCCGCTAGCACGAGGCGAGCGGCCATTTAGTTAGACGCAGCAGTGGGTTATGTGAGGTAACCCATGCTCTCAAGCGCTAGCACCACTCGGTGCGCCGCCAGGTCAGGGCTTAGTTCTTCCGTTTGAATCACCAGCTCAGCGTGCTCAGGCGTTTCATAGGGATCCGAGATGCCCGTGAACTCCTTGATTTTGCCTTCGCGAGCGAGCTTGTAAAGGCCCTTACGATCGCGACGTTCGCATTCTTCGAGGCTGGTCGCCACGTGAATCTCAAGGAAGCCGCCTAATGGTTCGATCAGGTTCCGTACAAAGCGACGAGTCGCTGTGTAAGGCGCGATAGGGGCGCATATTGCGATACCACCGTTCTTGGTGATCTCGCTTGCAACGTAACCAATGCGTTGAATATTCAAATCGCGGTGCTCTTTGGTGAAACTCAGTTCACTTGAGAGGTTCTTCCGTACGACATCGCCATCGAGCAGCGTAACCGGCCGGCCGCCGTTCTCGAGCAGTTTCACCATCAACGCGTTGGCGATGGTGGACTTACCTGAACCAGATAACCCAGTGAAGAACACCGTGAAACCCTGTTTGTCTTTGGGCGGGTGCGCCTTACGTAGTTCGGCTACTACCTTCGGGTAAGAGAACCATTCAGGAATATCCAGGCCTTCCATCAGACGACGACGAAACTCGGTGCCTGAAACACTGAGCACGGTATCGTCTTTGTCGGTTTCATCTGCAGGAACGTACTGAGCCTTGTTCTCTACATAGACCATCATTTTGAATGGCACCATCGCGATATCGAGTTCTTCTTCGTGTTCTTTGAAGAGCTCTTGCGCGTCGTATTCGCCGTAGAACGGGTTGCCGTTCTTATCGTTGCCAGGACCTGCGTGGTCGCGGCCAACAATAAAGTGGGTACAACCGTAATTCTTGCGAATGATGGCGTGCCAGATTGCTTCGCGTGGACCGGCCATACGCATGGCCAGGTTCAGAAGGCTCAGCGTTGTGGTTTGCTCGGGATATTGATCGAGCACGTGCTCGTAACAACGAACGCGGGTGAAGTGATTGATGTCACCGGGCTTGGTCAAACCAACAACGGGCTGGATCAAAAGGTTGGCCTGCACTTCTTTTGCGGCACGGAACGTTAGCTCCTGGTGTGCGCGGTGCAGTGGGTTGCGTGTTTGGAACGCGACAATCTTGCGCCAGCCCAGCTTGCGGAACCGACCCCGTGCTTCTGCTGGTGTGTCGCGCAGAAGTTTGAAGTCGTAGTGGGTTTGTGGCTCTACGCCATGAACTTTGCCGCCGATGTAGACCGCGCCTGAAGTGTTGTTTAGGTAGGCAACGGCGGGGTGAGTATCGTCAGTGGTGCCGAATACGGTTTCGGCTTCCATCGCCTTGTCTGGGCGATAGATGTCTTCGACATCCATGGTTGCCAGCAAGACGCCTTCAGGGTCGCGCAGCGCGATCCGGCCGCCGGTGCTTAGGCTCTCGGCAAACTCTTCAGATACGTCCAGAGTGATGGGCATTGGCCACAGCACGCCGGACGGTAGGCGCATATCTTTGCAGATGGATTCAAATTCCACCTGGGTGTTGAAACCTTCAAGCGGAGAAAATGCACCGCAGTTAAGCAGGTCAAGGTCGCACAGCTGACGGGCGGTGAGATCCCATGACGGGTAGTCACCAGCCTTCTCCTGCTCCTTTTCAGCAGCAGCTTCGTTTAGGTATAGATCCTTGAGTTCACCACCGTGCGGTTCTTTGAAAGCGCCCATATGTCGTATTTATCCTTGGCTTGATTTAGCGTGAATTGACAGAAGCAAATTTTTGAGGCGCGAAGTCTAACGCCTTCAGTCCACTAACCGTGTAGTAAATAGTGCCCCGTATGTAAACGGATTTACCGTCGATCAGTTCGACGGGTTCCAAGGGCTATTACACCCTAATTGTAAAAAGATTCCGTGGGGCATTCAGCACTCTGAGCGCTACATAAGCCATAAATGAGACGGAATGCGTTCAATAAATGAATGTAGGGGGCGATATGACGTGAGTATGCAATTTGGTTGGCGGGTTCGATCGCGGCGGGCTATATCGTCAGTTTTACTGTTGATAACGATCGCCCTGCCGTAATTCTCCCTGTCCGAGGGTTCAGGTGGCTCGGAGACAGCCCAGCAGGCGGTGCTTGCGCAGGTGATGATTGCTCGGAATCGTCTATCATGGCGATTCATCAGCAGGGCGCGACAACATTGAATCTGAATTCCCCAGAAGTGCTTAAGGGTTTGCTTGAAGCCCAGAATCTTGCCGTCGAAACGCGTGAAGACTGGTGTGTGCCAAATGGTGTTTTACCGGCAATCAGAACGGTCTGGGTGGCAGGTGAAGCGGCTGGTACTGGGCGTCTGGATGTGGAAATTGTGCTGGGCGACGAGCGGCGGCTGACGGAGTGCTTTGCAGGCATTGGTAAATCGCCGGAGGAACAACAGAAAGACGCCCTGCAAAATTTCTTAATGAGCTCCTTTCACGTTCTGTTGGCCGCATTTTGGGGGCGCGTGGATGCCGAACAGGTCAACGTTGCGACTTGGACGATTGCTGGCACCTCTTGGACCGCCTACGTTGGCGGCTTCTCCCGTAGGCTCTCCGTAGGTATCGATGTCGAATTGCCTGATGGCTATCTAGAACAGATCGCCCAAGTCATTCAGCAAGCACCGTTGGAGCACGATTCCCATTGGTGTCGAACCTTTTTTTGCAACATTGGCTCGCAGAAGCGCATCCACGAGGCCTTACTGGACAATGAGCAATGGGCCGCTGGGGAAGAGATGATGAAGAACGTTGCTTGGCCTGTGTCCGACGGCTTTTACAGTGTTCGAAATTTTCTTGTTCTCACGCGGTGATCGTTAGTGCTTCGTCGATGACGCCACGCATGCGTGCAATGTGAGCGTTGCCGCCGCGAAGGTCTCCACCGAGCGTTCGCAGGCACAGATGTGTTATTCCGGTTTTGTGCCAGTGCTGCACTCGGCTTTGCCACTCGGATTCACGCGGACCCACAACAGCAACGCCGGCTTCCGTGCCAATGCGAGCCGGGTCTCGGTTTGCTCGAACAGCCGCTGCATCGATCTGCGCCCTTAGTTCGGGATAGTCTTCTGGTGTTGCTAGCACAAACCAACCATCAGCAAGGCTGCCAATACGTTCGATGACAGCGGTGCTTGGTGTAGCGCTGCCGCCGATCCACATCGGAATTGGCTTTTGTACGGGTAATGGGTTTATTCCCGCATCGATAATCGTATCAAAGCGTCCCTTGAAGCTCAGCGTTGGCTCCCTCCAGAGCCGGCGTAGGAGCTGCATTTGTTCCGAGCAACGCGCGCCTCGCGTATGGAAATCCATGCCCATCGCTTGGTATTCCGCTGCGTTGCCGCCGACACCAATGCCGAGGCGCAGGCGACCGTTAGACAGCACATCAACCTCTGCGGCCTGCTTAGCCAGCAGCGCAGTTTGTCGGAGCGGCAACACGACAATAGAGGGCACCAACTCAATGCGCTCCGTGATTCCTGCGAGCCAGGCCATCAGGGTCAGCGGTTCGTGCAAGTGTTTGCTGTTTTGACGAATCACCTGATCTGGCACACGCAGATGAGTCAGGCCCAGTGCCTCTGCAGTTTGGGCAAAATCGCGGATGGCGCCCAGGTCGTTTTCTAGATCGCGTACCGGTAGCGATATTCCAATCTTCATTTTAGGTGCCCGTGTAGGTTGGTTTGCGCTTCTCAGAAAACGCGAGTATTGATTCTTTAGCGTCGTTTTTAGCGCGGCCAGCGACGTTCAGGCCACTTAATTCATAGCGTAGTGCATGGTCGAGTTCAGCCTCAATGTTGTGCTGTAGTACGCGCTTCGACATGCGTAATGCGAGCGGTGGCCATTGCAGCATTTGCCCCGCGACTTCGGTCGCTGTTGCGAGCAATTCGTCCGCGGGCACCAGGCGATCAAGCAGTCCCATTCGGTAGGCTTCATCAGCATCGATAGGACGCGAGGTGTAGATGATGTCGGCAGCGCGAGAGGCACCCACGATGCGCGGCAGAAAAAAGCTCAAGCCAGAGTCGGGTGACAGATTGCGTTCGATAAATACCGACTTAAAGCGTGACATTTCGCAGCCGATACGCATGTCACAGGCGGCGGCAAGGCTCATTCCCGCCCCAGCTGCTACGCCATTAATGGCACATAGAACAGGTTTGTCGAGATGATAGATGGACTGTGCCTGGCGACCCATCCAGCCCAGATCGTCGAGGTTGGCATTTTGATTGGGGACGCTTTTCTCGTTGAACGCGGTCAGGTCTGCACCAGAACAGAAGCCGCGACCCGCGCCGGTTATAATTATGACGCCAACGTTGTCATCCGCTTGGCATTGCGTAAGTGCTTCGCTAAGTGCGTCACGCAGCTCCTCTGATAGGGCGTTAAGGCGTTCGGGGCGGTGTAACGTCAGCGTGGCAATTTTGTCATGGCGGTCAAATTTCAGGACGTCGGTCATGGTAGGCCTGTTTATTCAAAGATGAAGTGCAAGATACGGGGAACTTGAGGGTGAGGCAAAAGAGGGGGGGTGGAGGGTAGGGTCAGAATTTAATCTGCCCCCTGTCTGTGGCGGCCTAAGCAGATTCCCTGCACTATATCTCCCAAGAAACACCATCGGAGAGAGTTACAGTGGCCTATAACACCATTCTTTATGACGTCGAAGACAACATTCTTACTATCACGCTTAACCGACCAGAAAAGCTCAACGCATTTACCCGTGAAATGCAGGCTGAAATGATCGATGCGCTTGATCGCGCAGATGCCGACGATGATGTCCGTGCGATTATTGTGACAGGAGCTGGGCGTGGCTTTTGTGCTGGCGCCGACCTGTCCGGCGGCGGCAACACCTTTGACGCGGATGATCGTTCCGATCGTGATAGTGGTTTGCACCGCGATGGTGGCGGGGTACTCACGCTACGAATTTACGAAGTTAACAAGCCAATGATCTCCGCCGTGAACGGTGCGGCGGTTGGCGTTGGCGTGACTATGCAATTGCCGATGGATATTCGGCTTGCGAGTACCGACGCCAAGTTTGGTTTTGTGTTTGCCCGTCGCGGCATTGTTCCAGAGGCCTGCTCGAGCTACTTTTTGCCACGTGTCGTTGGCATTAGTCAGGCACTCGAATGGTGCTACAGCGGTCGTGTGTTTGGGGCCCAGGAAGCTTATGAAGGCGGTTTGATTCGTAAGCCCGTTGCGCCAGAAGAACTGCTGCCGAAAGCCCGGGAGATTGCCCGGGAGATTGTTGACAACACCAGTGCGGTATCAGTAACCCTCGTGCGACATATGATGTGGCGCATGCTCAATGCGGATCACCCGATGGAAGCGCATAAAATCGATTCACGCGGCATCTACCATCGTGGTAAATCGCCGGATAGTCATGAGGGCGTTCAATCGTTTCTTGAGAAGCGACCAGCGGTGTTTCCGGAGAAGGTCAGTCAGGACATGCCCACGTACTTCCCTTGGTGGGAAGATCGTGAATTTTCCTGAGTAAAATCTATTACGGCTATTATCTGATCGGGGCGGCGTTTGTTGCCCAACTTATTGCGATTGGTACGCAGAACTATGTGCTCGGCGCCTTTATGGAGCCGATGCTCGCGGAACTGCACTGGAGTCGATCTGACTTCACGTTGCCGCGTACCATTGGCCAGTTTGTCATGGCGTTTGTTGGTTTCTTTATTGGTACCTACGTCGACAAATTTGGACCGCGCCGCTTTCAGATGGTGGGCTTGGTCGTGCTGGGTGGGGCGATCTACCTCTGTTCCCAGGTGCAGAGCGTTAGCGGCTGGATATTGATTAACGGCATTATGCTGACCAGCGGATCTGCGTTGATTGGCAATCTTGTCGTGAATGTTACCCTGTCAAAATGGTTTGTTGAGAAGCGCGGCAGTGCCGTCGCCTGGGCGGCGATGGGAGTGTCGTTTGCGGGTTTGACAATAACACCCGGCATCACCTGGGCCATCGACGTGGTGGGCTGGCGCGAGGCTTGGCAGTGGCTTGCCGGGGTGGCGGTGCTGGTCATGCTGCCGGTCGCTGCAGTGATGCGTCGCGCACCGGAAGATCATGGGTTGCACCCTGATGGTAAGAGTGACGCCCAGGTACTCGGTGGGCAGGCGCAAAAAGCGGCTGATGATTTTTCGATGTCGATGACTCGTTCCCAGGCCGTACGTACTCGATCGTTTTATCTACTAGCAACCTCCTTTGGCATTTTTAGCGCGGGTATCGGCGTGATGTTGCTGCAAACCATCCCTTATCTGACTGATGCAGGCCTATCGAGAGTGAACGCTGCGTTCATGATTACCGTGGCTTCAATTCCGGCGATGCTGACCAAACCGTTGTGGGGTTACGTTATTGATCGGATGGAGGCACCGCGCCGACTGGCGGCGTTGTCAGCATCCATTACGGGCATTGCTACCGCACTGATTGCCTGGGGCCAAATGGAGGTGAGCACGCCGCTGCTCTACGCGGGGTTTATTACGCTTGGCATGGGATGGGGGGGAATGATTCCCCTGCAAGAGGTGATCTGGGCAGGTTATTTTGGTCGTCGCTATCTGGGGGAGGTGCGCAGTGCTGCTCTACCCATCGCACTGACTATGGGCGCGTCTGGTCCTTGGCTGTCGTCCTGGTACTACGATCGGGTTGGTAACTACGACGGCGCATTCTGGGCGGTTGCGCTCCTTAATCTCGTTGCTGCGCTACTGATTTACGCGACAGCGAAACCACGCTCGATAGCCATTGCATAATCGTATGGTTAACGGCCTCGGGTTGTTCTTGCGCCATCCAATGACCGGTGTGCAGTACCTTTTCAGTCAGGTCGGTACAGTATTCCCGCATCGGTACCGCTAGCCTTGAACTGATGGTTTCGCAGGTGTAATCGTATTGCGCTGCAATAAACAAAACCGGCATTTCCAGTCGTGCGCCATTTACGGCTTGTGCGGCATACTGCGCGTTTGCGGTGTGGTTCATATAGTAGGAATCAGGACCAAACCAGCTGTTGCGAGCCAGTGCTTCTGCGTAAATCTGCAGATCTTCGTCGGTAACAACGTCAGCGTCCATTGGCACATCAGGCGCTTCGCCTGCCGGGCCGAACCAGCTACCGTTGATGCGGGTCATTGCGGTGGCACTCGGTTTGCCAAAGCCATCCGGGTCACCTTTTCGGAACAGTGCTTTTACGCTGTTGTAAGAGTTCGCCTCGAAGTCGCGTGTGGCGAGGTCAAAATTTTCGGCGTAGAAATGCATGTACTCCCATTGGCCTGCTGGAAAGGTCTCTTCCGGATAAATTGTTCTGTCGACGAACTGCAAACAGTGTGGCAGACCTCGCTCAAGCGTGTAGTACGGTACGCACAGGCTAGCAATGGCTCGGCAGCGCTCAGGGTGGTGGCTGGCAATGTTCCAGACACTCGGACTACCCCAGTCATGCCCCACCCAGATCGCTGGTGCTCCACCGAGCGCAGCGTGTAATGCCAGTAGGTCGCCCACAACCTGTTCCTGCGCGTAGTCGCTGTGATTGGGGTACACCGTCGATTTGCCGTACCCGCGCATGTCAGGAGCAATGGCTCGAAAACCAAGACCGCCAAACACCGGCAGTTGATGACGCCAGCTCTGGGATTGCTCTGGCCAGCCGTGTACAAAGATTATGAGCGGGCCGTCTTCCGGGCCGCAGGCCTGATAGTGACAGGAGTGTTCACCCAGTTGTATTTGCTGCGAGGTGATTTTGCCTCTGTCGTTGGCCTTACCCATCGTTACTGCTCTTTTGTTTCTTGTTCTGATTCTTGGTTTGTTAGGACTGACTTGAGCGCATCCAGCGGATCTTGCGCCGTACCTGATTTTTCAGCATTGAGTTTGTTCTGCGCGGCTGCAACAAAACCAGCAAGGTCTGCGGCAAATCCCTCGGGGTCAACAAAGGGGTGAGGCGTTCCGGGAGCCCGTTGCGCGAGTTGCTTAGCGCGTTCGAACACAGCACCCATCTCCGCGTGATTCGGCAGGCTAACACTGGCACCCTTGGCAATCTCGGTGCGTAGTCGAGCGTAGCTGTCGAGGTAACTCTGAGTGCGTTCCACGCCTGAAAAATTCAGCCCAACGCCACCGAGGGTTATGGCAGTGTAAGTCTCTGTGCCGTCTTGCACCGGGTAGCGCAACGACAGCACACCCTCGGTGTGCCCGGGAGTTTTAAACAGTTCTACCTTGGTGTCGCCCAGTTGGATGATTTCGCCGTCGTGGGCAACCTGGCCGTTGGCAGGGACATCCATAGCGAAGGCGGGAATGCTGGCAGGCTCTCGGGCCAGCGCCCAATCCTCTTCGGTCATGACAACAGTGGCACCAAAGCGGCGATTGATTTGTGCAGCGCCACCGGCATGGTCGAAATGACCATGGGTAACTAGCACGTATTTGATGTCGTTTGGATCAAGACCGAGCTCGTCCATGCCGGTTAGCAGGTGATCTACCCAGGGTTCGTACAACGTATCGATGAGTATCAACCCGGCGGAGGTCTGCAGCACGTAAGCAGCCACCCAATCGATACCCACGTAGTAGAGATTGTCGAAAATCTGGAACGCTTTAACCGTTTGAAGAGCAGGATCGTTCCAGGTGTCGATCAGTTTTTGCAGCTGCGCGGGAATCGCCTCGCCGGTCACAGTGACGCCAGGCGAAGCGCTGACTACAGGCGCGGCCGGTTGTGATTTGCAGCTCGCGAGAGCACCGGTGATAACCAGACCTAGTACCACCCCAAGAGCCGGCCGAAGGCGCTGTCTCAGCGTCTGAGAGAGTCCCCAAATTAGCCATTTGTTGAAGATTTGGCCGGTCATACGCAATCCCCTTTCGCTAACCCGTACATAGCGATTATGGTAATCGCTTGAGATAGCAGTGGACAGGACCATGACTCAACCTTTTGCGGGTATCCGCGTCGTCGATTTCACCCAGGTGTTGGCCGGGCCCTTTGCCACTCAGCAATTGGCTCAGCACGGTGCTGAGGTGATAAAGGTTGAGCCGCCGGGCAGCGGCGACATGACCCGCAATCTGATGGCGGGTACCAAAGGCTCGCCGTCGTTCTATACCTGCAACATCGGCAAAAAGAGCATCACGCTCGATATGAAGGGGCCGGCCGCCAAGCCGATTCTCGACAAACTGATTCCGACAGCTGATGTGTTCATTCAGGGCTTTCGCCCTGGAGTCATGAGTAGGCTGGGGTACGATTACGAGACGGTGCGTGCCCTTCGGCCTGACATTATTTACGCCTCTGTCTCCGGATTTGGTCAGAGCGGCCCGTCCTCGCATCTGCCAGCTTTTGATGGCGCTATTCAGGCGAGCTCGGGGATGATGGCGATTACCGGCCACCCCGACACGGGACCTCTGCGCACCGGCTACATGCCCGTCGATATGGCCACGGCATTGAATACGGCCTTTGCTGTTTCAGCGGCGCTGTATCGACGCTTAGCGACTGGTGAAGGCCAGGCGGTAGACGTTTCGATGATGGATACCGCCATGGTTCTGCAGGCACCCCAGGTGAGTGCCTATATGGTCAACGGACTGCTGCCTGAGCTATTTGGTAACCGCTCGCCGACGAAGGCGCCGACCGCAAATGTGTTTGTTACCCGCGATGGATTTGTCCAGGTTGCGGCACTCAAGGAACCCCAAGTGCAGAGTTTTATGGCGGCTCTTGGCATTCCGGAACGCTACGCTGAATTTGCCAATCCACAAGACCGGATAGAGCGCACGGCCGAGTTCAACGCCATGATCGATCCATTGTTTAAGGCCAAAACCACAGCCTATTGGTTGCAGCAATTTGAAGCGGCGGGCCTACCGTCTGCCAACATTCGCGATTACGCCGAAGTGACAGCAGACCCGCAGATGGCTGTACGACCGATCTTTACCGAAACCGATCTTGGTGGTGGTGACATGGCTCGTGTGGTGTCAGCGGCGCACACGACCAGCGTAGACCAACCAACGGTGCAGGGTCCGGCGCCGGATCTGGGCGGGCACACCGACGAGGTGCTGCTGGAGCTTGGCTTTGATCGCAACCAGATCGATGACTGGCACAATAGCGGCGCTATCTAGCTCAATCGGCGCCGCTCGCCGCGTTAGTAACTAACAGGAGCCCACGGTCGTGGCAGAAACTACCTCCAGTACCTCCAGTACCTCCA
>JALZVT010000108.1 GCA_023300545.1 Pseudomonadales bacterium | reverse complement strand
ACAATGTTTGCCTGAACCTCGCTGCTGCCACCGTAGATGGTGGTGGTACGCAGGTGCAGAAACTCTTCAGTCGCCTTCAGTTCATCCGCACTAAACGAGGTGGCCTCTGGCGCGCCAAGACCACGTGAGCCCATCAGCTCGCGCTTCAGGTCAGCTTGATCACGTTGCAGTGTGGCGCCGACCAGTTTGAAGATGCTGGTAGCGGGCCCTGGGGTTCCGGACTGATTTTCTTCGTTCACGCGTTGTGCGGTCATCTGAAAGGCAGCGCGCTGCATATTCATTGTGAGGATTCGCTGACGCACGTCGAGGTCGTCGATTTGGCCCTTGTCAGTTTCGCCGATGTATTCCTTGGCAACCTTGACCAATGTCTTTGCTGGATCGCTGCTTTTCACGCCGCCGGTAAGACCGCCAATGCCAGACCGCTCGAATTGCAACAGGCGCTTACCAATGGTCCAGCCTTTGTTTAGTTCACCCACGAGATTTTCTTTAGACGCGATCGCGTCGTCAAAGAAAGTTTCGCAGAACGGCGAAGAACCGGAGATCAGGCGGATTGGTTTGGTGGTCACGCCGGCCTGGTCCATGGTCAGCAACATGAAGCTGATGCCGTTGTGCTTTGGTGCGTCGGGGTCCGTACGCACCAGAATGAACATCCAGTCGGCGGTTGCAGCGCCAGAGGTCCAGATTTTCTGGCCGTTGATGACGTAGTGATCACCGTTGTCTTCGGCTTTGGTTTTGAGGGCCGCAAGGTCAGAGCCCGCATTGGGTTCTGAGTAGCCTTGACACCACTGCACTTCGCCACGGGCGATTTTTGGCAGGTGTTCTTGCTTCTGCTCTTCGGTACCGTATTCGAGCAGGGTCGGACCGATCATGCTGGTGCCCATGCCCATAAGCGGCGAACGCGCCTTGATGTTGCCCATTTCTTCGTACAGCACCCGGGCTTCAGGGACGCTTAGACCAGCGCCACCGTACTCTTTGGGCCAAGTGGGTACTGTCCAGCCGCGCTGGGCCATACGCTCGAGCCACAGGGCCGTGTCGGGTTCTAGAGTGACTTTGCTCGACCCTGAGGCGATCTGACCGGGACCACGCGCGCCAGGTGGGCAATTGTCGGCTAGCCAGCTGGCTATCTCTGAACGAAATTCTGCGGATACTGCCATGGTTTATTCTCTGTTTCGCCTAAGTTATGCACTGACTTTAGGGGGTGAATGGGTCTCGCGCAACGCGTTTTAGCGAGTGATTGCGGGCTCTGCACTCGGTCGCAGCCTTACTACGGTGCTGCCAGACTTGCTCTCCAGCAGCAGATAGACAAGACCATCGTAGCCAACCTCGATGTCGCGAATGCGCCCGAGGTCGCTGATCAAGGTTTCGCGGTGGCTGAGACGGTTGCCGGCAAAGCTCATGCGATACAGTGAGCTGCCTTTCAAGGAGCCGATCAGTACGTCGTTTCGCCAGCCGTTAAAAGGTTCTCCGGAATACACCACAAAGCTTGAGATCGCCGGTGACGGAGTGATATCGACCAGGGGCATTTCTATTTCACGGTTGTCGAATTCAATGGATTTTGGTTTGTGGCGCTCCACTCGATTGCCCAGATATTCGAGTCCTAATGAGTGAAACGGCCAGCCGTAGTTTCGGCCTGATAGTAGTTCGTTAACTTCGTCGCCGCCGCGAGGGCCCATTTCGGAATTCCAGACCCGTTGGCGTTCAGGGTGCCACTCAAGACCTTGTGGGCTGCGATGGCCGTAGGTCCAGATGCTCGCGGCGATGGTGTTGTTGCTGCTGGCAGCCAATTGAACAAAGGGATTGTCGGCTGGAATAGCGCCGTCGGTGTGCACACGATGAACCTTGCCATAGGGGCTCGTCAGGTCCTGTGCGCTCGTGTCCTGCAAGCCGTCGGTAGACTTGATACCCATAGAAACGTAGACGTGATCGGCGTTATCGAAGGCGATGCGACCACCGGCACCGGTATCCGCCATCATGGAATAAAGGGCTTCAGGTGCGCTCCAGATTATTTCCTGATCAATCCACTGGCCGTTTTCGATGTGGCCGCGAACCAGTCGATTCATTGATGGGCAGGTGAAGCCGCCTGCGCAGTCTTTGCCCAGCAGGTGCGAGTGGTGGAGGTATATCCAACCGTTGGTTGCGTAGTCAGGATGCAGGGCCACATCTAAAAGCCAGCCGGAACCGAACTGAACACCCTTGATGCCAATGGAGTTGCCGGTCGCCGGGGTTCCTTCGATTAACGCAGACTGGGTACCTGTCGTGGGCTGGGTGGTGACGCCCTTGGTGATGTTAAGAATGCTCAGGCCGCGTTCCTTTTCTGTGAGCAGCAGCCGGCCATCGGGTAGGGGCTCAATGCTGAATACCAGCGGGTCGAGCCCTTGGGCGACAGTTTCAATGACAAACGAGTGCTGCTCGCTGGTCTGGATATCAGTAGGCACACTAATTTTGCGGTCGAATTGAAATTCGGTGAAGCGCTGGCCCATGCGCCGTTCGCCGACAAAAATTGCCAAACCCTTGAGCTCTACATTGGTCAGGGTTTGGCTGAGAGGTGGCGTGACCAGTCCGAGATGGGCTGAGGTGATGCTCGCCTGCATCTCAGGAACCGAATCTCCCCCAGACAGTGCGGCGTTGACCAGTGCAGGGCCAACCCGAGTGCCGGCAAGGTTTTCGCCGTGGCAGCTACTGCAGTGTTCCGCAAACTTCGGTACATAGATGTCGAGTTCTGCGTGATTCAACAGATACCAGACGGCAGCGCTGATCGACGCAACCACAGCGAGTGTGGAATAGGCAGTTATCCTGCGCGCTGTCATGAGTTCGCCTGCTCAGGCTAGGGTAATTTACAGAAGCGGTCCTCGAGGTCGAGCACTTTCAGCAAGCGGCCGAAACCGATGTACTGGCCGATCATCATGCCGAGTTCCAGAATCTCTGGGTCGGTGAATTCCTCGCGCAGCGCCACAAACAGATCGTCGTCGATATTGTGGTGATCCACCGCCAGCATTTCTGCATAACGCACCGCCATGGCTTCCCGGTTGCTGAAGGCTTTAGACGCTGCTTCAGGAGAGTCCAGCGCGCTGATTTTTTCTTCGGTAAGGCCTTTTTCCATCGCCGATGGAAATCGTGCGCCTAGTCAGGTGAAACAGTCGTTGAGTCTTGCAACTTTCAATCGCACCAGTTCTTTCAGATCCGGTTCGACGATGCCCTGTTGGTGTGAGGGATAGTAGAACTTGAAGTAGTCTTCAAACATATCCGGGCGGTTTGCTACGGCGCGCATTACCGTGGCGTCTGCCCCGGAGGCTTCAACAGCCTGTACCTGGGCAAGCGTCTCGGGATTAAGTTCGTCGTCGGGCAGCAGTCTTATTCGTGGCATGGGTGATTTCTCCAGTACACAGTGGATCGAGTCAGGGTTACCAGGTGGCCGATTCGCGCTGGATCACATCGATTGCTTCCGCTAACGAATCCGTTCGTTCCTTCCAGTTACTGCCGCCGGTGCTGACCCGCAGTGTTGATACGCCAGCGTCGCGATAGGCCCGCAGCCGTTCGCACACCATTGCCTCGGTGCCGATCAGGCTGGTTTTTAGCACCATCTCGTCAGGGACAGCCTTGATGGCCAAGTCTTTCTTGCCGCTCACCCACAGGTTTTGTACTTCAATAGCGGCGTCTTCGTAGCCGGCGCGTTTGAAGGCATCGTTGTAAAAATTAGTTTGCGCAGAACCCATGCCGCCAAGGATAAAGGCCATTTCGGGCCGTCGAGCGTTGATCATCTCTTCAACGTTGTCGCCAATTTCGAAGCTGCCGCCCACCTGGATATCCATGTCTGCCAGTGTGCGGCCAGACTTCTTGAGTCCGCGGTTTAATGGCTCGAGGAAAACGTCAGCGTTTTCGGGGATAAATGAGGTGCCCAACCAGCCATTGGCCAGCTCGCCCGTCATCTCCATTGATTTGGGGCCGAGCGTTGCGAGGTAGATTGGCAGTTCGGGGCGGGGTGGTTGAGACAGCTTAATTGGCTTGCCTTCGCCGCCGGGGCGAGGCAACAGGTAGTGCTTGCCTTCATAAGCCAGGCGTTCGCCGGAGAGCCCTTTGCGGATGATTTCTACGCATTCCCTGAGTCGTCCCATGGGGTGCGCGAAGGCGGCGCCATGCAAGCCCTCAACAACCTGCGGACCGCTCACGCCCAAGCCGAGAACAAAGCGGCCGTTTGATACGGTCGAGAGGCTCTGGGCTGTCATGGCGATCATCGAGGGAACCCGCGACGAAATTTGCATTATGCCGGTACCCAGTTTGATGTTGCTGGTGCGAGCGGCAACATAGGCAAGGGGCACAATCGCATCCATTCCCCAGGCTTCAGCCGACCAGACGTAGTCGACGCCCATCTTGTCTGCCTGAATGGTGTAGTCGACCAGTTCGTTCCAGTCTTCGCCGTTATAGTATGCGCTGCCGATGCCAATGCCGGTTTTCATGGTGGGTGTTCCTTCGTTGGTGATTTCAGTATCAGTTAATCAGGTAAACCAAGCACATGCTTGGCGATGATATTACGTTGCACTTCGTTGCTGCCGCCGGCGATGGATGCCGCCTTTGATTCCAACCAGAGCCGACCTTTGCCGATGGCCTCTGGGTCAAACGACGGGCCTTGCCAGCCGAGCCCGCCAGAGCCGCGCAAGAGTAATTGCAGTTCAAGCTTTTCTTGTACGAGGTGTGCCCAGTGCAATTTGAAAATTGAGGTAGCGGCACCAGGGGTGTTGGCTTCGGCTTCTTCAACAGCGCGCTGTTGGGTCAAGGCAAAAGCGCGAGCGGCGAGATTTTGCTGCAACAGTCTGTCGCGAATCTGTGTGTCAGCGATTTTGCCGTTTGTTATACCGAGTTGGGTCTTTGCCAGTTCGGTTAACGTCACGTTGGTTTCGGTGCGATCGCGACCGGCACCTAACAGTGCATCCAGCCCTGATCGCTCGTGCTGCAGCAGGCGCTTGCCAACGGTCCAGCCTTGATTGAGTTTGCCCACCAGATTTGCCTTTGGCACGGCCACGTTGTCGAAGACCGTTTCGCAGAAGTGTGAGTTGCCGTCGATCAGCGTGATGGGGTTGGCTGTGATGCCAGAGCTGGACATATCTATGAGTAGAAAGCTGATGCCTTTCTGCTTTTGCACGGCTGGGTCAGTGCGTACCAGGCAGAACATCCAGTCGGCGAAGTTGGCGCCCGAGGTCCAGATTTTGGAACCGTTTACGAGGTAGTGATCCCCGCGATCTTCCGCCTTGGTGGCAAGGCTTGCGAGGTCGGAACCGGCCCCGGGTTCGCTGTAACCCTGGCACCAGCGGGTACTGCCAGAAATGATTGAAGGTAGATGCTGTTGCAGTTGCTCCTCGGTGCCGTACTCGAGCAGCGTGGGGCCAATCATGCTAATGCCCATACCCATGAGTGGAGGGCGTGCGTTTAGCCGCTGCATCTCTTCGAGCAGAATTTGAAAATCAGCGGTAGACAGGCCGCCGCCGCCGTATTGTCGGGGCCACATTGGTGCGGTCCAGCCGCGTTCAGCCATCAGGCTTAACCAGTCGTAAGCGATTGGGTTGGGTGAGCGCTGTTTACGGCCACCGTGCACCGCTTCATCCTCGGGCATGGGAGTGCACATTTCGGCGGGGCAGTTAGCTGCCAGCCAGTCGCGTGTTTGCTGACGAAATAGGTTGTGGTGTTGTGGATCGGTCTGCACGTGCTTGTACTCCCCAGTCGACGCTACAGCCACTCTAGCAAACCCGGCGGCGTTCCTCAGCCGGGCTTGTCGTGTTTTCTAGCCTACTGCGGCACCGCTAATCGGGTGCGGCTGCCAAATCCTCGCGCAAGGTCTGTGCCGCCAGCCAAAAGTGGATTATCGACCAGGTCATGGCAATCGGCAGAACATAGAGCATGGCGTAGCGCAACGACTCCTGTCCCAGAGTGGGTTCCAGGGCGTCGCTTAAGAAGCCGACAAAGGTGGGACCAAGCCCAAGACCGATCAGGTTGAGCACAAAGAACAGAATGGCAGAGGCCACTGCGCGCATACGTAGGCCGACCAGGCCGTGGGTCATGGCTAAGGTATTGCCCAGGTACACGTTGAACAGAATGCCGGGAACGACCGACAGACCTAACGCCATGTAAGGACCATCCGCCAGATAAGTGGCGATCATAAACGGTAGGCAAATAATGCCGGTGATTGCCGGCAGCCACATGTGCCAGCGGCGGTCATTCTTGCCCAGTTTGTCAGCCAGCACGCCACCCAGCACGACGCCAATAGCCCCACAAAGGCCAAGGATAACTGCGAGATAGGTGCCCAGCTCGCCGGTACTCATGCCGTGACTACGAATCATGAACGAAGCGGTCCAGCTGCTTGAGCTATAGCCGGCAAAGGCATTCAGGGCAGCACCAAGGGCCATGTGGCGGAAAGACGCGCGGCTGAACAGGAGGGCCAGTACGCTTTTGAAGGGCACAACCGATTGGGTGTCTGTGCGGTTTTCAGCCCCCCCTCGAATGGGCTCGGCAATTGTGAAACGGACGAGAAGGGAGATTATGAGGCCCGGAATACCCACGACCATGAAGGCAACACGCCAGCCAAAAAACTCGTTGAGCCAGCCGCCCAGCAAAAATCCAAACAGGATGCCGATATTGACGCCGGTGGAGTAGATACCCAGAGCGCTGGCGCGCTGTTCCACGGGAAAAATATCGGACACGATGGAATGTGATGGTGGACTGCCGCCCGCTTCGCCAACCCCAACACCAACCCGGGCGAGCAGCAACTGCCAGTAATTCTGGGCAAAGCCGCTGACCGCGGTCATTACGCTCCACAGGCCGATGGCCACTGAGATAATGTTGCGTCGGTTCGACTTGTCAGCGAAGCGGGCGATGGGAATGCCCGCTGTGACATAAAACACCGCAAAGGCAAAACCCGTGAGCAGGCCGAGTTGACCATCGCTCAGTCCGAGGTCGAGCTTAATAGACTCCTGCAGAATGGACAGCAGCTGGCGGTCAATGAAGTTGAAGGTGTAGACCACCGTGAGAAGCCCCAGCGCGTAATACCGGGCGGTTGGACGAGCGTAAGGATTATCGATGATCAGCAGCCTGGTCAGAAAGCGGCCGGCTAGTCTATGCCATCTCCTGCAGCGGCGTGATCTATTTGGTGCGCCTTGGTCCTAGTGTCTGATGATCGGCGCACCGAATTAGAGCGTTACACGGGCAAGGTCCGCTCGCTCGCCCTGCAACTGGGCATGGCGATGTGTTTGGCGCTCTTGAATCTTCGACGAGAGGGCTCTTTCGCCCTCATCGAGGGGCATTTGGAGAATCTGGCCCGACTATTGCTTTACAGGTTGCAGGAACGGGATCTGGTCGGGCGCTTCGCGGCCCCAGAACTTGACTATGCTTAAGAAACATCAAAAAAACGGGGACACCTATGACAGCCTTCAAACCTTCTTTTCTTGCAGCAGGCCTTGCCACCGGCCTCGCTACTCTGGCCATTGCAGCAGCCCCCGTGGTTCATGCCAGCGAGTGGAGCGCCAACGTCAGCGCACATAACAACTACATCTGGCGCGGTTTAACCCAAACTCAAAACGAGGCTGCAATTTCTGGCGGGATCGACTTTGCGGACGATAGTGGCTTCTACGCTGGCACTTGGATCTCGAACGTGAGTTACGCACCAGACGATGTGTTCTCCTACGAGCATGACCTTTACGCCGGCTTTGCGGGCGAAGCTGGAGATTTCAGCTACGACGTTGGTTACCTGTACTACAACTACGACGACGAAGCCGAGTTCGATTTTGGTGAGATTTATGGGTCGGTTGGTTACCAGGGATTTACCTTTGGCCTAAATCTTTTGGCCAACACGGAAGCGGACGAGGCTCCTGGGCAGGATTTTGGTTTTGGTGAAGCCATTTACCTCTACGCAGACTATGGTATTGAGATTGGTGATGGTGTTGAGCTTGGCGTTCACGTTGGCTACCACGATGGCGATTTCAATGAGGCATTCAACGGCGTTGCGGGCGACTACTTCGACTTCAACGTGTCGATTGCCAAAGCGGGCTTTAGTTTGATGGTATCGACCACCGATCTTGATAACGCCCAGGATGCGGCTGGTAATAACTTGCCAGATCCTCTGGACAACGATGAAATTAAGTTCGTGATTGGCTACACGTATGAGATTGGCTTAAGTAAGTAAGTCTTCCTGCTAGGCGTTAATGTGACTGTTGAAAAAAACTTTATCATTGCGCCCGATGCGGCGGTGTTGGCGGGGCGCAGAGGCTGGCGTCACACCGGCGCCCAGCGGCCAGACTTTGCTCAGCCGATTGGTGATGGCGAAGAATCGGTTTGGGATTACCCCCGACCACCTCGCCAGGACGCGCGTGCACAGATTGTCGAGGTGCGCGTTGGCAGTGAACTCATTGCACGCTCAACGCGTGCAGTTCGAGTGCTCGAAACAGCGAGTGCACCAACCTGGTACATCCCCCCGGAAGACGTTCGAGAAGAATTGCTTATTCCGTCCGGCACACAATCTATGTGTGAATGGAAAGGGCTTGCTCAGGGTTTTAATATCGGCGGGCGGGCCGTTGGACCGGTAACGGAAGCCGGTTGGCGATACGTTCGCGTATTCCCTGAATTCGAGAATCTGCATTTGTGGTGCGCGTTCTATCCCCAGCGGGTGGACTGCTTTGTTGACGGCGAGCAGATGCGCGCGCAACCCGGTGGCTTTTATGGGGGGTGGGTTGGCTCGAAAATGACGGGCCCTATTAAGGGCGCGCCCGGATCTTCGGGGTGGTAGTGAGGCGAGGGTCGGAATAAATTCCGACCCCGTAAAGCGAGCTAGCTGCGTGAGGAGCTAATGCTGATTTCAGCGTGCTTCCAGGCATTTTGAAAGCGCAAATCCACAGCGTTGGCGGCCGCGGTTTTACCTTGAGCACGCAATGCATTGGTCAAACCTTTTAGAGCCCAGCCGTTTTCCGGCATGATTTTCAGATCTTCAAGGTAGGTCGCCTCGGCGGCCTGGGCGTCGCCCATCTGCAGTTGTAATACGCCCAATGAGTGACGAGCTGGAAAGAACCATTCCGGTGGTTCGGAGTAGGGCAGCGCATCTTCCAGAACCACAGCCTGCTTGAGCCCAAGGAGCGCACTCTCGGTATCACCATTGGCAATCGCCAGCTCAGCCGCCAGTACCTTTGTCGCGATGGCCGTCAGCGCCGGTGCGCCTTCCCGATTGAAGAATGTCAGTTCCGCGATTTCGGGGCTTTCGCTTAGGGTTTGCAGTGCAGTGAATTCATTGCTCGCTTGTTGCAGCTGATTTAGCCCCACGTAGGCGGTGCCGCGAGCGTAGTGCCAGATCGCTCGCGCGTATGGCAGGTCAGCAGCAGGTTCTGGCGTTACCAATATGGCCGGCCAGTCTGAGAAGCGAACTTTTGCAAACAACGGTTGTGAATAATAGTGCTGTGCAACGGCCATGCCTGGGGCGCGCAACAGCTCGGCAGTGAGTTGATTGGCGGTGCCTGCGGCGAGTTCATAGGCCTTTGATTGCCAGCCTTCTATGGCTGCGGTGACCCAGCCAAAGTGCCAGTTGTGCGGAATGTAGCCGGCCAGGTAAATCGGGCTGTTGGATCGACAGGCTTGGATGAAATTATTATCAGCGACTGTTGCTTGCATGTTGTTGAGGGTGGCGTCGTGGTAGCGACCAACGCGCATGTAGATGTGCGCAGGCATGTGTACAAGGTGTCCAGCAGCGGGTGCTAGAGCGGCGAGTTGATCCGCGTAGGGTTCGGCGCGCTCCGGTTGGTTCGACTGTTCCATAGCGTGGATGTACAGATGAATAGCACCGATATGTTTGGGGTTGTCTTGCAGAGCCCATTCCAGCGTGTCTGTGATTTCAGTTGTCCAAGGTCGTGCCTCGCCATTGGCATCCCAGAAATCCCAGGGGTGCATGTCCATCATGGCCTCTGCACTCAATGCGACTATATCGGTGTTGCCGGGGTAGGCGGCGGCAACCTCACGCATGGCACTTGCGTAGCGCTCGTTGAGTTCGGTTCGATCTTCTGGCTCTTCGGGTTCATAGCGCTGTACGAGCGCATTGATGAGTGCCTTTTCCCAGCCGGTGGCATTGCTCGCCAGCGTTTCTGCACGCTTTGCAAGCACAAACGCCCGTGGCGCGTTATCGGGAGTCATGTCGGCGTTGACGTTGGGGCCGAGTACCAGAGAGCTGCCCCAAAAACACATCGCACACTCGGGGTCGTGCACGGTGGCTTCGGTGAACGCGAAGTCTGCGGCTGCATGGTTGAACGCATAGGCCAGGGCGAGGCCCTGATTGAAGTAGTTACGGGCAACGGTTGAGCTGGTGGTGATGGGCAGCGCCACATCGCCAAGACCGTTGAATAACGGCTGTTGCCAGTTGTTTTCAGAAGCCGCTATTGCGGCCGGGTCATCGACGCGGGCGGTTTCGCTGCACGCCCCGAGTAACAGACTCAAACAGACCACAGCCGCCAAAGTGGACAGCCCGTTGGCTATGCCGTGACGACGGGTCGCTGGGGTAAACGTCTGGATAGCCATATCGGTTCCAAGATTGCGGGTTCTCCGAGAATACTAACCTGACAAGCGACATTTACCAGCGACAAAAAAAAGCCCCCGAACCAGGTCGGGGGCTTTGGGTTGGCTTGCTCGTGGACTAGCCGGCGTTTTTAAACTCCGGGTAAGCTTCGATGCCACATTCGCTGATGTCAGCTCCACTAAACTCCTGCTCTTGGGAGATGCGGATGCCCATGACGGCTTTCAGCACAATCCAGACAATCAGGCTGAGACCAAAGGTCCAGGCGAAGATAGCGCCAAGGCCAGTTAGCTGACCGATGAGGGTCGCATCACTGTTGCTGATCAGCACGGCAAGAACTCCCCAAATGCCACAGGTGCCGTGCACCGAGATCGCACCCACCGGGTCATCAAGACGCAATTTGTCGAGCAATAGAATCGAGCCGACCACCAGAAGGCCACCGATAACGCCGATAAGCAGCGCCACTGAGGCGTCGGGGCTGAGGGGGTCTGCCGTGATTGAGACAAGGCCAGCCAGAGCGCCGTTCAACGCCATGGTCAGATCCGCTTTGCCGAACAGTATTTGTGACAGCAGCAGCGCTGCAATCAGTCCACCTGCCGCGCCGATGTTGGTATTAATAAACACCTGGGCTACCGCGTTGGCTTCTTCGACATTCGACAGCTTCAACTCAGAGCCGCCGTTAAAGCCGAACCAGCCAAACCAAAGGATAAACATGCCCAGTGCCGCGAGTGGCATGTTGGCACCAGGGATTGGATTAACTTCACCCTTGGGGCCGTATTTACCGGACCGTGGACCCAGCACGATAACAGCGGCCAATGCAGCTGCAGCGCCACACATATGGACGATGCCGGAGCCTGCAAAATCGCTATAGCCCGCTTCAGCCAACCAGCCGCCGCCCCAGCTCCACATGCCCTGGATAGGGTAAATAACGCCGGTCATAACAACGGCGAAGGCAAGAAAGGCCCAGAGCTTCATACGTTCGGCCACAGCACCGGAAACGATCGACATTGCGGTAGCGACAAACACAACCTGAAAGAAGTGATCGGAGCGTGAGGAATAGTAGGGGGCGTCTTCAGCGCCAGAGGTGACGGCGGCAACGGTGTTGTCAGCGCCGCCCAAACCAAAGCCAAAGCTGGGCAAAAAGCCACCCTCAACCGCACCGGTGTACATGAAGTGGTAGCCCACAAACAGGTACATGATGCAGGCGATCGCAAACAGGGCGACGTTTTTGGTCAGAATTTCGGTAGTGTTCTTTGAGCGAACGAGCCCCGCTTCGAGCATCGCAAAGCCGGGCGCCATGAACATCACGAGCGCACCCATGATCAAAAAGTAAAAGGTGTCCAACGCGTAGTTGGTTTGTAGCAAATCAGCGTCCACGAGTTTCTCCGTTAGTGAGTCGATAAAGTGGGTTATTGGTTGGTGAGGTCTGCGTATGCAACGTCGCTTTAAACCGCATCATTGCCGGTCTCACCGGTTCTGATTCGAACGGCGTCGACGAGCTCGAGGACAAAGATTTTGCCGTCACCCACCTTGTTCGTACCGGCAGCAGCCACAATGGCTTCCACCGCTGAGTCGAGCAGGTCATCGCTGATTGCGACTTCTAGTTTCACCTTTGGTAAAAAATCGACGGTGTACTCAGCCCCTCGATACAGCTCGGTATGGCCTTTTTGGCGGCCGAAGCCTTTCACCTCGGTGACGGTCATTCCCGACACGCCAATGCCTGATAGCGCGGTGCGCACCTCATCGAGCTTGAACGGCTTGATTATCGCGTTGATCATTTTCATGATTTACCTCCTTCCCTCTGTGTCCTGCCCGGTACTCACCGGCCTGTGATGTCTGCTAGGGCTTTGCAACGGCCATGCCAACGCCTGTATCGCCCGGTCTGCTGCGGTCTGACCAACATTGATGCGCGCAACCCACGGGGCCTGTGGGGCTTCGGACGATCAGTCTGGGCATTTGTGGTGCGTGTTGATCTCTCTAGTGCATGGCGGCGCACCAAAGCGGCTCGTCGAGGCGGCCTGAGCGCAAAAATGGACGTATTGGTGGTACCCTCAGGGCATCACATAAGGAGTTTAGAGATGCCATACGCACCAGATTCACGAGCGTTCTACGACGCTGACAGCCACATCATGGAGTTGCCTAATTTCCTTAAGGACTACGCCGACCCGGCGATTCGTGATGACATCTATTCCGTGAGTTACAGCGCGTCTCTAGTCACCGATGACGAAGTTGCGGTGATTATGGACAATGGCGGCAAGCACTCTGATGCGCACGTCGCGGAGCAGATTGCGCTGGGCGATGATTTGATTGCCAAGTCAAAAGAGATTCAGGCTCTGGGAGCGTTCAACTCCGCAGATCGAATTACTGCGCTCGATATGCTGGGTTTCAAAAAGCAGCTGGTGTTCGCAACCCACAGTGTGGTGCAACCCTTTCACCCCAGTTCTAAAACCGATCCCAAGCTGCGTTACGGCGCCGCGCGCGCGCACAACCGGCACATGGCAGATTTTTGTTCTGTAGACAGCCGACTTATGGGTGTTGGTGTGGTCCCACTTGATACGCCCGAGCTCGCTATTGCTGAACTTGAATGGGCGCTCGAAAACAACATGGAAGCCATCTGGGTGCCGCACCGAGCGCCAATTGGGCATTCGCCTGGGCACGTTGACCTCGAACCTTTCTGGGCGATGTTGGCAGAATCGAATACGCCTTTCGTTATGCATGTTGGTGGTTCGCCGCTGCAGTCACTGAAGTCTTGGAGCAACAATGGCCGCGCGCCAGTAAAAGACTGGATGGGTGGTGGCGAAAATGTTCGTACTAAAGATGCAGCCCTTATGCATCAGCCACCAGAGACCTTTGTTTCGATGATGGTTTTTGACGGCGTGTTTGCTCGGCATCCAAAACTGAAAGGTGCCGCTGTTGAATTGGGTGCCGGTTGGGTGCCTGAAATGTTACGTCGGCTTGATTCTATTTCGCGTATCTATAGCCGCGTTGATGAGTCTGTGCGGTTTGATCGCAAACCCTCAGAGCAGCTTTCTGAACAGATGGGCTTTACACCATTTCCGCACGAAGATGTGGGTCGACTGATCAAAGATTCAAACCCAGATCTCTATCTGTTCTCTAGTGATTATCCGCATGTCGAAGGCGGGCGTGATCCTATTGCCAAGTTTGAAGGTGTGCTGGAAGGCTTTGGTGAGCAGGAAAAGACAGCGTTTTACAGTGAGAACTTCCTGCGGTTGTTCCCTGAGGCACGCGTTTAGGTTCCTACATAGATGCTGAATAATCTGGACGATTATCCGATTCATCAGACGGCTGAGCCGCTTGCCCATCCGGTAAGCGGTGATCGCAATGTCTATGACCGGACATGGTTTAACGGCTACGCCGAAGACGGTTCCTGGTATTTTGGTATCGGCATGGCCATCTATCCGCTGCGCGGGGTGCTGGATTGTGCGTTTAGTGTGGTGCGTGCGGATGGCTTGCAACACTGCTTTTATGGGTCGCGTCGGGCGCCTGACGAACGTACCGATATGAGCTGTGGACCGTTTCGAATTGAGATCATTGAGCCCATGCGCAAAGTGCGTGTTGTGCTCGACGATAACGAGTCTGGGCTAAGCTGCGATATTGTTTTCAGTTCACGCACGGCACCCATCGAGGAAGCCCATCAAACATTGTGGCGAGGCCCGCGCCGGGTTATGGATGCCACTCGGTTTGATCAGTTTGGTTACTGGGATGGCACGGTTGGTACGCCTGAGGGTGTCATTGAGGTTAACGGCCGAGACTGCCGCGGCACCAAAGACCGATCATGGGGTGTGCGTGGTGTTGGCGAACCCGAAAGTGGCGGGGCGCCGGTAGCGCCGGGCAGCTTCTTTTTCCTTTGGGCCCCCCTGTTCTGGGACGACCATGTGTCCCACGCCATTTTCTTTGATGGCCAGAAAGGTGAGCCACTGGTGCGAGAGGGCATTGAGGCACCGCTGTTTGCTGGGCCCGATGATATTCCGACGGCCGTCGAGGCCGAAGATGAGCGCATGGCGACAGCCAGGCATCGCGTCAGTTACGAGCCCGGTACTCGGCTGGCGTCTGGCGCCGAAATTGATTTAGAACGCGTTGACGGCACCAATCGCACGATTACACTAACCCCCATTCTGAAATTTCAGATGAAGGGGCTTGGTTATATGCACCCCGACTGGCGACAAGGGGCTTGGCAAGGTGAACTCGCGATAGGTCACGAATCCTTTGATCCTCGCCAGCTCGACGCTCTAGCCCCCGAGAACCTGCATGTTCAGCAGGTTGTGCGAGCAAGCGATGGCGAGCGCGAGGGCATTGGCGTGTTGGAGCAGGTTTGCATCGGTCCTTATGTGCCGGGTGGCTTCAAAGAGTTTCTTGATGGCGCTTCAAACTAACGCATTGCCCGTGACGGCGAACGGCACTTATTAAGTTGCTGTTCAGTCCAGTAAGGCACACTTCACACAATACTAAGCGACAGAAGGTTTTTAAATGGCTGTAGAAATCGACAAGCTGGCGGTTGTTCATAAAGGCGCCCAGCTGGGTGAGAACTGCCACATTGGCCCGTATTGCACAATCGCTGACGACGTTGAGATTGGCGATGGCACTGTGTTGCGCGCCCATGCTTATGTGGATGCGCACACGCATATTGGCGCCGGCTGTGACGTCTTTCCCTATGTCACACTGGGTGTTCCCGCGCAGGACCTAAAGCACGTTGAAGGCGAGGTGAGTCATACCACCATTGGTGATCGCACGATCGTTCGAGAGTTTGTGAGCATTCACGCTGGTACACAGGAAGGCTCGCAAACAACGGTTGGCAGTGATTGCGCGTTGCTCGCGCATTCCCATGTTGCGCACAACTGTAAGGTCGGCAACCACGTGGTATTGAGCCACAGCGCCACTCTGGGTGGCCATGTTGTGGTGGATGACTACGCCAACCTTGGTGGGCTGTCAGCGGTACATCAGTTTTGCCACGTGGGCCGTGCTGCGATGGTGGCGGGTATGAGCCGGGTTATTCAAGACGTATTGCCGTTTACGATCGCGGAAGGCTTTCCGGCCCACATGCGTATTGTGAATAAGGTCGGCATGGAGCGGGCGGGGTATTCATCAGAGGCGATTGCAGACGTCCGCAAAACCTTCCGAATTCTGTTTCTGCGCGAGTTGCGTTTGGAGGCTGCAGTGACAGAGTTGCACGCGACCTTTGGCGATGCACCCCATGTGCAGTTGATGGTAGATGCGATTAACGGATCTCAGCGTGGTTTGGCGCGGCCGGAGTCAGCGATGATTGAGCTGAATGTTGGGGAGTGACGGCCGCTGCAAACTCTAGTCCGCTCCGTGCATCAATTTCTTGATAAACGGCGAAATCAACAGCATCACTACTGATATCCCGATCGCGACATAGCCCACGTTGGTGTACACCTCAATGTAACCGGCCTTGGCTGCAGCCACATTAGTGAGTTGGCCACCAATGGTTTCGGCGCCCGTACTACGGGCGATGACACCTGCTAAAAAGTTAGACAGTCCGCTGTAGAGAAACCAGGCACCCATGGTCATGCCGACCACGCGTGCCGGGGCTAACTTAGTCACAGCTGACAGACCAACGGGTGAAACCAGCAACTCGCCCATGGTGTGAATCCAGTAAATCAGAAAAACGAAGATCACCGGCGTTAAGCCATCGGTACCGCTACCTTGCATGCCTGCGACCAAAGCGAGGAAACCAAGTCCTGCCAGCAGCACGCCAAAGGCGAACTTAACCGGGGTAGAGGGGTTCAGTTTGCGCTTTGCCAGAGCAATCCACAGCCAGGCGATGAGGGGAGCAAACAAAAAGATGAATCCAGCATTCAATGACTGGAACACCGGCGCAGGCACACTCCAACCAAACAGGCTGCGCTCTACCAGTCTGTCGGTGAACAGGTTAAGCGATGACCCAGCCTGTTCAAACAGGGCCCAGAAAGGGATCTGCGCGAGTACAAAATAGATGGCGGCAAGCATGCGATCACGCTCTGAGCCCTCGCACTTAGTAAAGGCGTAAAACAACAACCAGCTCAGCATTAGGAGACCCAGCGGACCAAGCACCGAGCCAAAGCCGTCCGGGTTCATCACAAAGAACATCGCAACGGCGATGATCAAAACCCCTGTCAGATAGCAGGCTATCTCCACATTGATAAAGCCCAGCACTTTGTCTTTTAAACGCTCGGGGTTCGGTGGCTCAGCCTTGCCTTCCAGCCAGCTGTTGTAGCGCAGAAAAACGATAAGCCCGAGCATCATGCCAATGCCGGCCAGACCAAAGCCGTACTTCCAACCGTAGACGATGCCCAGGTAGCCACAAAAAATGGAGGCCAGGAACGATCCGAGGTTGATGCCCATATAGAAGATGGTGAAACCCGAATCCCGGCGCGGATCACCTTCGCCGTACAGCGAGCCAACAATGGTTGATATGTTGGCTTTGAGGAAACCTACACCGGCAATGATCAGCGCGAGCGACAGGTAGAGAATGTTTGTGTACAGCTCTTCGGTAACAATGCGTCGACTGGCGCTATTGAGATCGACCTCAGCAGGCAGGCCCATTGTTACCGAGTCGGCAATCAATAAGCGCTTGCTGTCACCGTCGGTTGAATAGGTGATGAGCGAACTGGTGCCGTCAGCCGCCACAATAATTGGCTGTGCGTCGCCGCCGCGACCGTTTAGCGTGAGCTGATACTCGACGCTGCCAATAGTGATGAGTTCTTTTGAACCGCTGCCTTCGAAGGCCATGCCAAAGTGCCCAAGCACCAACAGACAGGCGCCAAAGGTGACCGCCTTGCGTGAGCCCAGGTATCGATCGGCCAGGGTGCCACCAATAATGGTCATGACGTAAACGAGGGCCCCGTAGGCTCCATAGATAACCGCAGAGCGGTCATCAGAAAACAGAAAGTGCTGGGTGAGATAGATGATCAGCAGGCCGCGCATGCCGTAGAAAGAAAAGCGCTCCCACATCTCCGTCAAAAACAGTATGAGCAGGCCACGTGGATGGCCAAGCAAGGTCCGTTCGCCACCCCGCTTGGGTACGGGCATGGTCTGGGTGATGTCGTTCATGGTTTCCCCTGGTTGGCGGAGGCCTTCTAGGGGCCTCGCGCGCTACTTTAGGCTGGTTTCATTCGCCGCCAAGGGTAGCGGTTTGTGGGATGGGTGTCGCGGCAGTTACAGTGGGTGCTGAGCAGCCAATGGATGCCTCCTTTTACGGGCATTTAGCGTTTTTTTGGGAGAGAGAATATGAGCAGCAAACCGGCCAGATTTGGCGTCCAGATGTTTCCGACTGACTATGCGATTCAGCCAGTAGAATTGGCAAAGGCGGTGGAAGAGCGTGGGCTAGACAGCCTGTTCTTTCCAGAGCACACCCATATCCCAGCGTCTCGAGCGACGCCTTTCCCTGGCGGCATTGATCTGCCCAAACAGTACTGGCATACCCATGATCCCTACGTGGCGCTAGGCGCCTGTGCGGCGGTGACTGAGCGCATTACGTTGGGTACCGGTATTTGCCTCGTGATTGAGCGCGACCCGATTACGCTTGCCAAAGAAGCAGCGTCACTCGATATGATTTCTAACGGCCGGTTTGTCATGGGCATTGGGGCTGGTTGGAACCGCGAAGAAATGGAAAACCACGGCGCGAACTACCCGCGGCGCTGGGCAGAAATGCGCGAGAAAGTGCTGGCTATGAAGGCGATCTGGACCGAAGAGGAAGCCGAATTTCACGGTGAATTTGTCAACTTCGATAAGATTTGGTCGTACCCAAAACCGATTCAGGCCGGTGGGCCGCCAATTTGGATTGGCGCAAATTCGAAGTGGGTGTTTGATCGGGTAGCAGAGTACGCTGACGGCTGGATGCCCATTGGCGGTATGGGCTCAACCGCCATGGAACAGCTTGAGGCCGCCTGTGAGAAGCGAGGCCGCAAAGCCGAAGACATCACGTTGGCGCTGTTTGGTGCGCCAGACGACGCTGAGCAACTGGCCGGGCGAGTGGCTCAGGGCTTCACAGAACTGATTTTCAGTGTGCCCTCGGAAGGCCGTGACAGGGTATTGCCACTGCTTGATAAGTACGCCGCTCTGGCCGAGGCGCAGCGGCAATAGAACCGCCGCTACACGCGCCCGCAGACATACCCCCAACAAGAGTCCCGCTGTTACGCGACAGCGGGTTCCTGACGCTGTGGAGTCTTGGCGGGTTCAACGGCATGGGGCGCTGGCTCGAAGCGCTGGTGATTGCCATCTTTGTGCTCGACATGACCGGTTCACCTCTGCTGGTCGCCTCGATGCTGATGTTGCGACTGCTGCCGATGGCGCTGTTTGGGGCCTTTGGTGGGGTCATTGCCCAGCGGTTTCGACGGCTGTCGATCTTGCGCTGGTCGTCGACGCTTATTTTTGGCTGTGCGGTCGCGCAAGCGTGGCTTGCACATAACGGTCTGCTGCAGGTTTGGCATGTGGGTCTTGGGTCGTTCTTGTCTGGCGTTGCCTGGTCCACCGATTTTCCGGTCCGGCGCACCTTGATGGGCGATATCGCTGGCCCTGACCGAGTGAGCAGGGCGATGAGCTTGGACATACTGGTTGGGGCCATCATGCGCACCATCGGTCCTTTACTGGGCGGTTACCTTTATCAGCGTATTGGTTTGCCGGGTGCTTTTTTGCTGGCGGCCTCGCTCTACGCCACGGGCGGGCTATTGCTGATCCTGCGTCGTGAGTTTGCAGTAGACGTCCTGCAGAGCGCTCAAGGCTCAGCGCTGTCAGAGCAAAGCGTAGCCGGTGCTGAGACTGTGCTGGACAGTTTGCGCGCAGGCTTTCAGGCGCTAAAAACCAGCCGCACGCTGCCCGGTATATTTGTCGTGACCGTGGTATTCAACCTGTGGGCGTTCCCGTTTTTCTCGATGGTGCCGGTCTACGCTCGGGAGGTGCTGGCACTGGATGCGGCCGGCGTTGGTTTTCTGGTCAGTGTGGAAGGTGCAGGTGCATTGCTCGGCGCCATACTGCTGTCGTTTTTCGCCCGGTCAGAACACTCGCGCTACATCTACGTTTTTGGCGTGCTTGGATATTGCGGCTTTGCACTCGCGTTTGTGCAGAGCGAGATGGTGTGGCTGGTTGGCGTGCTGCTGTTGTTAGCGGGTGCCGCCAGTGCGGCCTTCGGAGCGATGCAGAGTGCCCTGGTATTGATGAACGCGCCCGAGGGCTATGAGCGCCAGATGATGGGGCTGCTATCGGTGGCCATTGGTACGGCGCCCATTGGATTTTTACACATCGGGCTTCTGGCCAACGGGCTGGGCGTTGTTCCGGCCTGCACGCTGGTTGCGACCGAGGGGCTGATCGCCATGGCCGTGGTGCTGTGGCGCTGGCCTAGGTTGCTCAGCAGTCAACCCATTCGTTAGGGTAGAGTGAGTCTATCAACAGACGCGAATCAGGAGAGGTGGTATGACGGCATTGGACCCAATGGCTGCAGCGTTGCAGGTAGAGCGCTTTATCGCGTCGTGCAAAGTGAACGGCGAGAATGGCGCGCTGTGGCGGCGCACCGATGCGGCTGATTCGAAAACACCGCGCACCTTCTATCATGGGAGCGCAGGGGTTGCTCTGTTCTATATTGAGTTGCATCGCGCGACAGGTGATAACGGATATCTTGCCGAGGCAACCAGCGCCGGTGAAGAATTGCTTGCCTATGTTGCGCGCAAAGACCAACTGACCATTGGTTTTTACTCGGGTTGGCCTGGTTTTGTGTTCGTATTGAACGAGCTGTTTAAAGCGTCCGACGATCTACGCTTTAAAGCGGGTGCCACCCTGTGTCTTGAGAAAATGATGGCGCAGTCGGAACCCATTGGCGGTGGAGTTGGCTGGATCGAGCCGATGCCGTTTTCTGATATCACCGGTAAAACGGGCGATCGCGAGGTTATCGATCTGAGCGTGGGCGCCGCGGGGGCTGGGGTTATATTGCTGTATGCCCATCGTGAAGGCTTGCACGCTAAGGCGCTGCACTGGGCCCGCCAAACCGCAGATCGTTTACTTGAAGTGGCCGAACAGACCGAAGACGGACCGCGTTGGTTAATGATGACGGATATGCCGTTTCCCTTTACGGCGCCAAACTTTGCGCATGGCGGGGCCGGGGTTGCTTACTTTTTGGCAGATCTAGCCACTGTTAATGAGGACTCGACCGCGGGCGGCTTTGCGGGAAACACAACCTACATCGACGTCGCGATCGCCGCGGCGCGGTATGTCCAATCTCGTTCAGTCCCCCAAGATCAGGGGCATCTGGTGTGCCACAACGAAGAGGAACAACCCCCGTCGCTGTTCTATCTGGGCGTGTGCCACGGACCTGCGGGTACTGGGCGGCTGATGTATCTGTTGCACCAGATTACGGGTGATTCACGGTGGCTTGATTGGCTGCACGACAACATGCAAGGGCTGCTGGGAACAGGGGTGCCTGAGGTGCGTACCAGTGGCCTATGGCAAAATTATGGGCAGTGTTGTGGTGACGCCGGTATTGGTGATTACGCGCTGTCGCTTTACAGCACAACGGGCCGAGCGGACTACCTTAAATTGGCTGAACGCATTGCCGTGACCGCGCTTGCGAACGCGTCCAATATCCGCGATGGCATTGGCTGGGCTCAAGCGGAGCATCGCTCACGGCCTGACTTTCTGGAAACCCAGACCGGCTATATGCAGGGCGCTGCAGGCTTAGGGAGTTTTTTGTTGCATCTCGCAACCCACGAGCAGGCTACGCCCGCAAAAATTGCATTGCCAGAAACGCCGTTCGCTACCGCCTGATTAAGCTTGTGAATTGAACACTATTAACATCGACGACAAAGGTGACTAAATGACTGATTTCCACGAAACGCCCAAGACAACAATGCTCGAATTGCTCGATCGTCAGCGTAAGTCATACCTTGCTGAAGGCGAAGTGTCAGCGACGGTGCGCCACGATCGCCTTGAGCGCGCTATCCAGCTGTTGATGGAGCATAAAGACAAACTGGCCGAAGCGATGAGTGCTGACTTTGGGCACCGCAGTGTCACCCAATCGTTGTTTACCGATATAGCAGCGTCAGTAGGGCCGTTGCGGCATGCACAAAAACACCTGCAACAATGGATGAAACCAGAGAAACGCAAGGTGGGGCCTTTTCCGTTGAATTTATTGGGTGCCAAGGCGCGCATTGACTATCAACCGCTCGGTGTTGTGGGTGTTATCAGTCCCTGGAATTTTCCGGTGAACCTGACGTTTGCACCGCTGGCCGGAATTTTGGCAGCGGGCAACCGCTCGATGATCAAGCCTAGCGAGTTTACGCCGGCAACCTCTGAGGTGATGGCAGAAATTTTCCCCACTCGCTTTGACGAAACCGAAATTGCGGTTGTTGCGGGCGGTCCCCAGACCGGCGCTGATTTTTCCGGACTGCCGTTTGATCATTTGCTGTTCACCGGTGCAACGTCGATTGCTAAGCACGTCATGCGCGCAGCGGCCGAGAACCTTGTGCCAGTTACCCTTGAGCTCGGTGGTAAATCGCCAGTGATTGTAGGGCGGTCTGCCGACGTCCAGAAAACGGCGGATGCGATTATGGCAGGCAAAATGTTGAACGCGGGGCAAATCTGTTTGGCACCTGATTATGTGCTGGTGCCCGAAGACAATATGGAAGAATTCATCACAGCGTCCCAAGCGTCGGTTGAAAAAATGTTCCCTACGCTTTTACATAATGATGATTACACCTCGGTGGTCAATGAGCGTCACTACGAGCGCATTAACGGTTACCTGGAAGAAGCGCGCGAAGCCGGAGCACGGGTTGTGGAGATGAACCCGTCTAACGAAGATTTTCGCCAGCAGCCCCATCATAAAATTCCGCCGACACTGGTGGTGAATCCGGACGACAACCTGAAGGTGATGCAGGAAGAAATATTTGGTCCCGTTCTGCCCGTGAAATCTTATGGCGACGTGAAAGAAACTATTGATTTTGTGAACGCCAACCCGCGTCCGCTGGGTTTGTATTACTTTGGTCAGGATGGTCAGGAAGAACAGCAAGTGCTCTCGCACACCACGTCTGGTGGCGTCACCGTAAATGACGTGATCATGCATATCTCACAGGAAGACTTGCCCTTTGGTGGCGTAGGGCCGTCGGGCATGGGCTCTTATCACGGGCACGACGGTTTCAAGACGTTCTCACACGCCAAGGCGGTTTATCGCCAAACCAAGGTGAACATTGCCGAGATGGCGGGGCTGCGGCCGCCTTATGGCGAGAAGATACTGAAGTCGATTGCCGCGCAGATGAAGTAGGAGCCACGCGATGGGTAATGCAACGGCAGACAATAAAGCGCCTGGCTTTGACAAGTACCCGGGTTACACAGTGACCCGGGAGATCATTGCTCAGGAAGTGGTGGTGAGCGTGGGCGACACCGAACTTTGTCGTACCCGCGGTGCGATTTGGTTGCAGGAATCGAAGCACAAACCGGCGCTCTATCTGCCACGCCAGGATATTCCTGCTGCGCTGCTGGTCAACACTGACACCAGTACCTATTGCCCCTTCAAGGGCACGGCCAGTTATCACAGTGTTGCAGGCGTCGCCGACGTGCTTTGGTATTACCCCGAGCCCTATGTGGAAGTCGACTACCTCGTCGATTACGTAGGGCTTTATCAGGATCGAGCGGACGCCATCACCATCGATGGTTCACTCGTTGCCGTTTAGGGTTGCTGGTTAGAAGTGTTGGGCATTTATAGCGCTGCCGTGAACGACGGCGGTTCGTACACCTTCGGGAGGGGGGCGTCGCCCGTATAGAGGGCGATTTCGACCAGGCAGGTGTGCGCACTCGGACCCTGTGCAAGCTTTGAGGTGCCCACATCCTTGGTTAACACATTAGGGTTGCCAGCGAGTTCCAGGGGTTGCCCATCCGCGTCTATCCAGGTGTCAAACCAGGCACCGGTTGGCAGCTCTACAACGTCAGGGTGCAGCTGGTTGCTGAACGCAACGCCCGCGAGGCAGGCACCACGGTCATTGAAGACGCGCACGGTGCAGCCTTCGGTGATACCGCGCGCGCGGGCGGTTTCGGGGTGAATGCGCAGCCGTTCTCGACCGGCTACCTTTTCTTTCTGGGCATGTTTGCTGTGGTCAAACTGGCTGTGTAGCCGATGCTTGGGTTGGTTGGAAACCAGGTGCAAATGGGCAGGGCTGTCGCCGGCGCCACCAAGTCGTTCGAACGGTTCGATCCAGCTGGCGTGGCCGGGGCAATCGGCGTAGCCAAAGCCTGCGATGGTGCTCGAATAAAGTTCGATTTTTCCTGAGGGAGTGCCAAGGGGATGGGCGCTGGGATCGGTTCGAAAGCCGGCGAGCCAATCGTCAGTGGGTGGAATATCGGGCAGTTTGTGGGTGCCTTCCTGCCAAAAACTGTCGAAGCTTGGTAACTCAAAACCATCGCGCTTGGCCGTCTCGCTGCTGCGCTCCCACATGTTGCGTAGCCATTCTCTGGGTGTTTTGCCCTCGGAGAATTCGTCGAGCACGCCCATTGTCTTGGCGAGGCCAGAAAAAATAGTGTAGTCGGAGCGGGCGTCACCCTCTGGTGCAATCGCCTGTTGCATAACGTGCGCGTAGGGATCGTGGCTTGAGGCGCAAATGTCTTCGCGCTCCAGCGGGGTAGTGGCCGGAAAAACGATATCGGCGTGGCGCGCTATTGGTGTCCACCAGGGTTCGTTAACAATAACAGTGCTGGGTTTTTGCCAGGCTTTTCGCAGACGATTCAGATCTTGGTGGTGGTGAAATGGGTTGCCGCCAGCCCAGTAGATGAGATCGATATCAGGGTAGGTGTTGCGCTTGCCGTTGTAGTCAAAGGGACCGCCGGGGTTCTCCAGCATGTCGGTGATGCGTGCAACGGGAATGGCAAGACCGGTTGGGTTGCGGCCTTTGCTCATGGTGGCCCAGTTGAAGCGACGCGTATCACTGCCAACAAAGCCCTCAGCGGCGTAGCCAAAGCCTACGCCACCGCCTTGCAGTCCAACTTGACCGAGCATGGCGGCCAAAGTCACTAGCATCCAGTAGGGTTGCTCGCCGTGGTGGGCGCGCTGCAGCGCCCATGCGGCATTCACAAAGGTGCGCTTCGAGGCCATTTTTCGTGCGAGTGCGATGATGGTGTCTGCGCCGAGCCCACAAATTTCAGCTGCCCATTGTGGGTCTTTTACCTGGCCATCACTGTTGCCGAGCAAATAGTCTTCAAAGCGCTCGTAGCCGACGGTGTGGCTGGCTAAAAATGCTCGGTTCAACAGATTTTCTGCGACCAGTACATGGGCCAGGCCAAGCATGAGTGCAACGTCGGTGCCGGGTCGGGCAGGTAGCCAGGTGGCGTTTAGATCGTCAGCCATGTCCGTAGCGATGGGGCTGATGGATACAAACTCGACACCCCGTCGGGCGGCTTTGGACAGCATTGGCCCGGTCTGGTGCTCGGTGATGCCGCCGTAGGCGACCTGGGCATTGCGCAGTGGCATACCGCCAAAGCTCACCACCAGTTCGCTGTGCTGCGCGATGTCGCGCAGGGTGGTCTGGTGCAGCTCCATCTCATGCCAATAAGAAATGACGTGGGGCAAAATGACCTGTGCCGCGGCGGTGCTGTAGGAATTCATGGCCCGCACGCAGCCGCCGATGCGATTCAGAAACCGGTGCAGTTGCGACTGGGCATGGTGAAAGCGGCCGGCACTGGCCCAGCCGTAGGAGCCCGCGAATATGCCGCTGTTGCCGCGTTCGGCGATCACGCGCGTGAGTTCTGCGGCGGCGATCTCAAGGGCTTCGTCCCAGGGGACTTCGACGAAACTGTCGCTGCCGCGTGCTGCGGTGTTGCGGTTGCCGGGGTTATGCAGCCAACCTTTGCGAATGGCTGGTCGGGCTATGCGCAAGGGATGCTGTACGCCGTCGAGCAAGCCGTTGCCGAGCGCGGACGGGGTGGGATCGAGGTCAATTGAGTCGACGGCACTCACTTTGCCGTTGTTAACCTCGACGTCATAGACGCCCCACTGGGTGGCGGTGCGGTGGCGCATAGTCTGTCTCTTGTTGGTGACTCCGGCGCTATTCTACACGCTCTCTATCTGTGGCTGCTCCGCAACGCTAGACTAGGCCCTGAACAAGCCAGCGAAGAACCTTCACGACTATGTCCGTCAACTCACACAAGTCAGCCCCGGCCCTGCGACTGCCGGGTGGGCTCGATTGGCCTGCACTCGTGCAGCGCGATCGAAAAGACGATAGCGAGCGTGCGTACCGCGTCTTGGTCGCTGATTTGGTGGGCCTGACAAGCGGTGTTGATGGCGCACCAGACGCCAGTGAGTTTGCCACTCATCTGGCGTTACGAGGGGCAGCTTTCCACGATTGCAGGCGAGCGTCGTCCGCCGAGTTAAGCGCGTTGCTCGAACAGAGCTTGCCGGCGGGTTTGCACTTTTTTTATCAGCCTAACCTCTCACGAGAAGATGAACTGTTGGCGGTGACCGCGCAGGGGCAGTTTGATGCTGTGATGGTTGCAGCCACGGTTATTCCCGCTCAGGCGCGATTTTGTGAAGGCGCTGTGCGCATAGGCGCAGGCACGGGCAACATGGGCAGCGACAGCTGGGGCGGAGCAGAGGGGGCACGTGCAGAGGGGGCGAGCACAGCACCACTCATGAATACGCCAAGCTTCAACTCTCGAGCGACCGCACAAATGCTGTTTAAGGCGCTCCTGCGTATTCGTCCCAACCTCGACGTTGACGAGCTTTATGAGCGAGTACAGGCCCGAACGTTTGATACTGGAAAGAACCTGGGAGACTTTCCCACTGAAAAACTCGAAGGGCAACGCATTGGTGTGCTTGGTTTTGGCAATATCGGCCGAGAAGTGGCGAAGCTCGCGCGGGCGTTCGGGATGCGAGTGGCGGTGTATGCGCGACCTTCACAGCAGCGCTGGGTCGAATCGGAAGGGTTTGAGTATTGCGCGAGTGTGATTGACGCTGCTTACGCCGCAGACGTGCTGACGCCGCATTTGGGGCTCGGCCCAATGACGGCGGAAGGTTTTGCCAATGCGGGGATAGTCAACGCCCAAGTACTTTCGGTGCTGGCGCCTGATGCGGTGCTTATCAACTACGATCGAGGCGAGCTTGTGGACGTTGCCGCTCTGAACGACGCGCTGAGTTCAAAGCACCTGGCGTTTGCGGCCATAGACGCTGACGTTTTTCTGAGCGGCGAGGATCAATCCTGTTCAGGACCACTGGTGCCCTATCTTGCGTTGCTTGATCGCCATGCTGATCGTTTGCAGTTGCTGCCACACGCGGCAGCCGATACGGATCATCGATCGCGCTGTGCGGGTGCTCGTCAGGCTGCTGATCAGTTAATCGCTGCTATCTGTTATCGCTGTGTTGCCAATCTTAAGGGTGAAACTCCGGCAGGCTACGAAAACTTAGGTGCGCACACATTGCCCGGAGTGGGTTCTGTGGGTGCAGACGCTATTGCCGCACTGGCTGGCAATAGCGTAGTGCTTGCCGATCTCCGTGAGCAGGTTGAGGTTTTAACGCGCTGGCTTGGAGCCGTTGATGCACCTGCTGGTGATAGCGAGTTGGTGCGGCACGGCATAGAGGCAGCTAACCGCATAACAACCCAGTTGGCGACGCTCGGGTTGTTGGGCCCGGCGCGAGATCTCTGATGTCTATTTTATCTGAACTGTGGTGGACCGGTGTGCGCGCAGCAGGTGGGCAGGCAGCGGTCCAGCGCGCCCTTGAAAATAACCCGTCCATCTTGGCTGGTGGCAAGAACCGACAAGCAGTTGCGCCGGTGGAAGTGATTGCGGTGGGTAAGGCAGCGGCGTCTATGGCGCGTGGAGCGCTTGGGTTATTGCCCGTTGGCACACCAGGATTGGTTGTTACCAAACGTGGGCACGTTGGAACACTGGGCGCCGACTATAAACAGCTGGAAGTTATTGAAGCTGGGCACCCGATACCAGACGTACAATCGTTACTCGCCGGACAACGCCTGTATGAGCGAGTGCGGGCGCTGTCGTCCAATAGCCACTTACTGATGTTGATCTCTGGTGGGGCGTCTGCGTTGGCAGAACGGTTGCCGCCGGGTGTGTCGCTGGTTGATTGGCAGCGAAAAACAGAAGACCTTGTGGCCTCAGGCGCCGATATTCAGGCGGTTAACTCAGAGCGCAGTAAACTTTCGCTGATCAAGTCGGGGCGACTGTTGAAAGCGTTTTCAGGTGCAAAAGCGACCGTGCTGGCGATTTCAGATGTGGCTGGAGACGAGCACAGTGTGATCGGTTCTGGCTTGGGTGATCCACGCTACCTAGCCTGTCCAACCTATTCTGCAACCGTGGCGGCGAATGCCACTGCGAGAGAGGCAATTGTGCAGGCCGCCCGTTCCCAAGGGCTGGTGGTGCAAGAGAACAAAGAAAGACTCTATGGTGATCTGTATGACGTGGCGCACCAAATCGCCAGGACGTTACGTCGTGGCCCCGCCGGACTGTATTTGTGGGGCGGTGAGCCCACGATCACGTTGCCAGAACATCCCGGCAAAGGGGGCCGAAATCAGGCACTGACTCTGGCACTCGCCCGCGAGCTAACAGGGATAACCCAGACGACAACCCAGGCCTTCGAAGTGCTGGTAGCTGGAACCGACGGCACTGATGGTCCAACGTCGGCAGCTGGGGGCTGGTTGCGTGATTCATCGATCTACACCCGAGCTGAACTTGATGACGCTCTGCTGCGGGCGGACGCTGGAACCTTGCTCGGGAGCCATAATGAACTCTTTGTGACAGGGCCAACCGACACCAACGTAATGGACTTGGCACTGTGTTTAAAAAGATAGCTCAGCTGGAAACGGATATGACGAGAGGGAATTTAATCTACGTGGCTCGAAATAAACGGCTAGCTGGCCGACTATTTTTAACCTGTGCCTTGGCGGTTGTCGTTGGCTGCGGAACCTCTAAATCTCCCGCTGAGTTATCGTTTTCTGCGAACCCACGACCAGAAGGCGGGTTGAGAATTGCCTTTGGTTCCTGTGCGGATGACGATGCGCCCAACCACCCGATTTGGAACGCCTTCGGGAGCGTCGGTGCTGATGTTGTGTTGATGTTAGGAGATAACGTTTACGCAGATACTCCAGAATTCAAAGCAGCGCCGACGCCCGAAAAGATGCGCGCGGAATACGCAAAGTTAGCAGCAGGGGCGGGCTTTACGCAGTTGCGCGCCACAACGCCAATGTTCGCTGCCTGGGATGATCACGATTTTGGCCGCAACGACGGCGGCGCTGATTTTGAGTTCAAGCATCAGGCCGCTGAAATCTTCCAGAACTTTTGGGAGTACCCCGCTGATGATCCGGCACGGGGGCGAGCGGGTGTTTATACCGAGCGACGCATTGCGCATGCCGGTCTCGATGTGCAGGTAATCTTGCTTGATACCCGTACCTTTCGAGGGCCATTACAAGGTGCCTCGCGTAGCTTGTCGTGCCCCTTAAAGAACTACGAACTCAACACCACCGACACCTTTCTGGGTGAGGCCCAGTGGCAATGGCTTGCGCAGCAGCTGGTGAAGCCTGCAGATTTACGCATTGTGGTGTCTGGTCAGCAGGTGATTGCAGATCAGCACTGTTTTGAAAAGTGGGGTAACTTTCCGCATGAACGACTGCGCCTGTTTCAGGTTATTCGCGAAGCCCGCGCCACCAACCTGCTGTTGCTGAGCGGCGACCGGCACCTCGGAGAGATATCTCGGTTACCCGCAGACTATCCTGGCGGCACCGGCTTTGATTTGTATGAGGTGACCTCCAGCCCGCTGAGTGCACGCTCTGGATTTGGTTGGGGCGAAACCAACGACTACCGCGTGAACGATGACAATTTGCGTGAGAGTCAGTTTGGTATGCTGGATATTGAGCGGGTTGCGGGTGAGGCTGAACTCACAGTAAGCATGAAGCTTTTAGATGCAGCAGGAGAGGTGCGCTTTACCGCGCAGCAGAATTACTAGCTGGCCTGCCGGTCATTTTTGCACCCACCCGATCGAATCCGGCTTGCAGGTCTCTCGCGAGCGAATAGAGCACGGGAACCAAAAGCAGCGTGACCAAGGTTGAGAAGGCAAGCCCCCAGCCAAGAGCTAATGACATTGGACTGACGATCGCGTCGTAGCCGCCAATACCGTAAGCCGTGGGTAGAACGCCACCCAGCGTGGTCAGTGTGGTCACCAGTATGGGGCGCAATCGATCGGTCACAGCGGCAACAACCGTATCGTTGTCGTGGGAATGGCTCTCTGTCCCAGCGCTTTTACCCTGACGGTGTATGGAATCGAGCATAACGATGGACGCATTCACCACAACGCCCGCCAAACCAATTGCCCCCATGATCGCTGTCATGGACAGATTCATACCGTGCAGATAGAAGGTGAGAATGACGCCGGCAATGGCAAAGGGTATGACTACCATAACAAACAGCGCTTCGGTTATAGAGCCCAGCAACAGCCAGATTACAACGGTGATGCCCAGCATCACCATGATGGCTATCTGGCCAAGATCGCCTGCGACCTGTTCTGTTCGAGCAGCTTCGCCACCAACCTCGATTTCTAAATCGAGGCCGCGATAGCGGGGAAACAGCTCTTGTTCCAGAAACGCTGTGAAGTTGAGTGCGGTGTGATTACTATCGGGAGTGAAGCTGGCACGTACGGTGGCGGTGCGATCGCCGTTGCGATGAAACAGCCGCCCAACCGCACGAATGTCGATGGGGCTAACCACGTCACGCAGCGAGACCAGAGCGCCGTCACGCGCGCGTACCGGTGTGTCGAGTAGGCCCTGCAGGTCAATTCGGGCAGCAGGATCAAATTGCACCCGGATCTCGGTGGTGTCTTGCATGCCTCGGTGTTCACTGGCTTCGATGCCGTGAAAGGCCGCTGCCAGTGTTTGCGAAACCTGGGTGGCATCAAGTTGCAGCCTGGCGAGTTTTTCGTAGTTCAGGTTAAGGTCGATCTGTGGTGTGCCGGCACGTTCATCGACATCCACTTCGGTGAGCCCTGGCTGGCTGCGCAGGAAATCAGCGATCTCGAGTGCAATGCCGCGCCGCAACTCATCGTCGTTTGACATCAGGTGCAGCGTGACGGGCTGGTCGGTTGGCGGACCGATGTACTCCGATTGAAACACCAGTTTGACGTCTGCCGGCACAATCAACTGTTCTTTCAGTACCTGTATCCATTCCGCGTTAGTGTAGCGGCGATCCAGTTCTTTCAGAATGGTGGTAACCAATGCTTCGTTCTCTGACTGGCCGCGCTGTCGGGTTGGTGCTTCTGCATCTTGGTGGCCAATGCGTGCCGTGACTGCGCGTAATTCATCGCCCGTTAGTTTGATGATCTGTTGTTCGATTGAGGTCGTTATGGCTTCAGTTTGCTCTATGGGTGTGCCGGTTGGTGTCGAGATTTTCAGGAACAGCGTACGGGCATCGTCTTGGGGGAACAGCAGGAAGTTAACCTGCGGCGCGATGATGCCCATGATGACTATCAGAGCGGCGAAGAAGCAGAGTACGACGAGCGCTCTGAAACGCAGCAAGCGGTGCAACAAGTTTGCGTAGCCTTTTTCGAGTCTCAGCATAAAGGCGCGTTTGCCGCCATGCCCAGACGAACTGGTTGTTGTTCGTCCCAACGACATGTGGGCGGGCAGTATGCAAAAGGATTCGATGAGCGAGAAAGTGAGTACGATGACAACCACCGCTGGAATCTGCCAGACAATTTTGCCAGGCATGCCGCCAAGTGCCAAAAGGGGAACAAAAGCCAGAATGGTGGTGATTGCTGCCGCGAACACCGGCCTCACCATTTCGCTTGCGCCAGTAATGGCGGCCTGATGTGGCGATAGTCCCGAATCGCGTTTCGACACAATACGCTCGGCCACGACGACCGCATCGTCGACTACCATGCCCAGCACAATGACAAAACCAGTAAGCGACATGATGTTCAGACTCATGCCCGTATTGCCAAATACAGCGAGTGCACCCATGAACACGATGGGGATGCCAGCCAGTACCCACAGTGCGGCCTGGGCACGCATAAAGACGAACAGAACAACGGCAACCAAAATCATGCCGAGCAGGCCATTGGTGGCAATGACGCTGAGTCGGTTTCGCGTATAGAAAGAGCTGTCGTTGACGATGTCCCAGGTCACACTCTCGGGAGGTGGGTTGTCGATGAGCATTTGCCGGGCCGAGTCGACCAGGGTTATTGCGTCTGCTCCTTTGCGCTTACGTAGCACCAGAGACACCCCGGGTTGAGTATTGGTGTGGGCGATCAAAGTTAGATCTTCGCGGGTCGATTCAATGCGGGCAATGTCGCTGATACGCAGTGTTGAGCCATCGCGTTCACTGCGCAGCACGGTGTTGGCCACGTTCTCAGGTTCGTTGAAGCGACTCCAAAGTACAACCTGCCTGCGGTCGCTAGCGGTTTCCAATACGCCGCCAGTGGCGGAGACATTGCGCCGCTGTATGGCCTGTACAACATCGAGCAGAGTGACGTTGTGTTCCAAGGCGCGCTTGGGGTCGACAAGTACGCGCACTTCCGGATCTGGCAGGCCAATAACAATAGCTTGGGAGACTTCGCTGATGTTCTCCAGTTTGCGTTCAAGTCGTTTGGCGTAGGGAATAAGCAGACTGGGAGGCCCGGCTAGCGCAACCTCTGCAATGGGCAGATTGTCGGGTTTGAAATGCTCAAGCGTTGGGTCGTCGTCCATTTCCGTTGGGAAATCGGTAATACCGTCTAGCGCATCGCGTAAATCTTGAGCGACTTCTGCAATCTGTTCCTCGTTGAAATCCATGAACAGCTCAACTACGGTGAACGAGGTATTGTCAGAGGCGACACTGGTAAAGAAGTCGATGCCGTCGACGTCTTCTATAGCCTCTTCGAGCGGTATGGTCAGTTTGGTTTCGATGTCACGCGCACTGGCTCCTGGCAGTTGTGCGGTGATGTGCATGATCGGGGTGCTTACGGAAGGGATGTAGTCGCGCGGCGTATCCTTGATGAAAAAGACGCCGAGGGCGATGAGCGAGACGGTAAGCACGTTAACCAGCAGGTGGCGTTCGACAAAGAAACGAATAAAATTATTCATGGGTTTTAGAGTAACTGCACTTATTCGAGCAGTTCTACGGGTGCGCCGTCTCGCAGCGCAAAGAGGCCCTCAACAATGACCTGCTCACCCACCTCTAGGCCACTGACAATCTGTGTGTAGTTGGCGTCGCTGCGGCCGAGCTGTACTGGCCGTAAAATGGCTGTGCCTTGCCCCAGTACATAAACGAACATGCTGCCTTCCCGGCGCAGTACTGCACCGCGAGGAACGGCAACGATGGGCTCAATGCCGGTTTGGGGCAGGGTGACACTTGCGATCATGCCTTCGCGCAGTGACTTGGCCGCATCGCCTTCAATCCAAAGCTCGAGCGGGAACGTGCCGTTACTGTCGGCGATACGACCGATGGCCTGAATACTGCCGGTCGTTTCACTGGCCTGTGAGCGCGCGCCTGCCGAGTCGATGTTGATTCGGGTGGTGTCGCCGATGGTTAGACCCGCAGCTGCGTTGGCGGTAATGCCCGCGATAACGCGTACTTTGCTGAAATCTGCCAGGGTGACAACGGGTGTGCCCGGGTTGAGATAGTCGCCGGTTTGCACGTGAACCACTTCCGCTGTGCCGGCGAAAGGCGCTCTTATTCGGCTGTCAGCAAGAATACGGGCTGCATCGTCGCGTTGCGCGTTAGCCGCAGCGAGAATTGAGTGCGCCCGGTCTAGGTTAAAACGCAGATCATCAAGGGTGTCTTGGCTGATCACGTTGCGTTCGATCAGTCTGCGTCCGCGCAGTAGTTCGTGTTCTGCCTGGGCGTAATCAACGTTGCGTGCCTGGGCTTCAGCGGTTGCTCGATCAAAGGCGATTTGGCTGCGCTTGGCGTTCAGTTCGAGCAAAACCTGGCCTTGCAAGATGCGCTGGCCGGGTTCAACTCGACGGACGGTCACCCGGCCGCCAACCTCTGCCGAGACGACGGATTTGCGAAATGCCTGAATCACACCGGTGGCGGTTGCACCTGCTGAAATCTCGCGCTCTTCAACGGCACTGGCGCTGACTCTGATGCGAGTGGTTAGCTGATTGTCGGGGAGGGATTGGGTGCTCTCGAGCGTGCCAATGCTGGCCGGCTTGGAGGTCGTTGGCAGTGCTTCGGCTTCAAAGTCGCAACCGCCAAGCAGCGTAGCCATTAGCAGTGCACGGCTGATTAGGTGCCAGGGCAGCAATACGGTGCGGTGTGTGCCCGCGCAGGGCACAGGGCAGTCTGAATGGACGATCCATTTTCTCAAATCAGGCATTTGCATAGCTTAGCCTGAGAGGAGGTCTTGGGGTATCAACTTATGATGTGGCGGAATCCGCCAACTTCTGGTGTCAGTCTGTAAGTCTTGCCGGGTGAGCGTTGACTTGGGGGTTGCCCTCAGCCGGTTTGAATCGAGTCGAAAATTGAAAAAACGAAGTAAAACAGTATGTTAGGTGAGGGTTTGGTGTGGAGGCGCATGCTGGCACGAAAATTGGATTCATTCGGTTAACGATTTAATCAGCTAAACGGAGAACACAGTATGGGCACGCGAATGATTAGGGATCGATCAAACGATGGCCGTTGGTGGCTAATGGTGGGGCTGTTTACGCTCTGCGTAGTGGGCTTTAGTTTCGCGTTCTCCCTAAAGGCGGAAGCCGCCGCACGATCCGCTGATCGAGTGTGGCAGGTGAGTGACTTTGACCGTATATCAATTTTAGGAAGCCCTGACGTGCAACTGGTTCAGGGCGACACGGAAGGGGTTTATGGTTACGGCGACGATGATGATTTGGATCGCTACGACGTGTTTGTGCAGGGCAATGAGCTGGTGGTGCGACCGAAAGACCGTAAATGGTTTAGCGCCTGGGGTTCCGGTGATGTGAGCCTGATTGTCGAGTTGCAGAATTTTTCGCAGTTGCAGCTTAGTGGCTCAGGGGGTCTGACTGCTGACAGCCTTGCTGCCCAAGATTTGGAACTGACCCTCTCAGGCAGCAGCGACCTGGAGTTTAACTCAGTGTCGGTGCGCAGTTTGGACGTGACCATCTCTGGCTCAGCAGACGTCAAACTCGCCGGGCAGGCTGAGAATCAAAGCGTGCGGATCTCAGGTTCAGCCGACTATGATGCGGTCGATCTCAGCAGTGAAACCGCTAAGGTTCGAATAAGTGGCAGTGCGGCTGCGCAGATTCAGGTATCAGGGAAACTGGAAGCTCGTGTCAGTGGTAGCGGCAGTGTGCGGTACCTTGGCAAACCAACTGTTAGCCAGCGGGTCGCAGGTTCGGGTGAAATCGGCCCACTTTAAGCCGTGAGGGATTCAGCCGCGGTTGGACGGCGTTATTGGCCGCTGAATTCGCCCTTTGTTGCTGATTCTATTAAAGACCTATAAAACATGTACATAGATGACTATTCTAAGCTTTTACTTGAAAAAAATTACCTTTGCTAGTCTGGCTGCTTTACCAACAACCCTGTTAAACTGAGCCAATCGTACTCAGGACGAGTGTCGAACTTTATGTTGTTCAGACTTCAATGAATGGCAATAGCGGGTGGTCGGCTAACGGCACACTGGCGTGGCAAAGGAATTAAGACATGCTGTTTGGATTAGGCAAAGGTCGAGACAAAAGCAAACAGGGCCAAAAGGGCCTGTATAGAGCGCTTGATAAGAAAGGCAGCTTTGCGCGGATTGGACGGATTAAAGGCCGTGCAGCCGGCAGTCGTGTCCTGAGCGGCAGTGTGAACAAGTTGTTTCATGGCGTTGCTGTGCGTGCGCGTGACGAGAACTGCTGCGACTCGGTGGAAGAACTCGGTGGCCAGCGCTTCCTCTCTGAAGAGGCGCCGCTGTTACCCCTGGGCAACTGCAGTAACCCACAAGGCTGTCGCTGCGTTTACGAACACTTTGATGAGCGTCGCGACAACCTTCGCCGTGAATCAGACGTGGGTATGCCAGTACGTACGCATGTGGAAGATAAGCGGGCGGGCATGGGACGTCGCATCACCGACGGCTGATCGCTTGTAACGCGGCTCATGCCATACATGAGCCGTACACAACATGCTTGGTATTGATTGCCTCGCCATAGTCGGCCACCCTTGGGGTCTAACTGAGGAGAGAGACGACCATGGCCAACACTGCCCAAACTTCAAAAAGCCTGCCTGATGTTGTAATTGTTGATGCTGCCCGCAGTGCGGTTGGCCGCAGGAACGGCGGGCTTAGCACCATGCATCCCACCGATATACTCGGCCAGGTGTTCAACAAGCTGTTGGCGCGCAACTCGTTGGAGTCTGGCGTGGTTGATCAGATCATTGGCGGTTGCATTAACAAGCTGGGTGCTCAGGGTATGAACGTCACCCGCACCGCGTGGCTGTCCCAGGGCGGCGCTCAGGAAACACCCTGCATTACGATCGATTCCCAATGTGGTTCCTCTCAGGAGGCCGTAACGCTGGGCTCCCACGCCATTCTTGCTGGCACCGCAGACGTGGTGCTCGCTTGTGGCGTCGAGAGCATGTCGAAGCTGCCCATTGGTTCTGACGCGGTGGGTTTGCCCAAGCATTTAGGCAAGCCCATTTCACGCAGTTACTTCGAACACTTTGAGTTCACCAGTCAGTTCGAAGGCGCAGAGCGCATGTGTGAGAAGTATCAACTCACCCGCGCTGACACCGACGGCTTTGGTTTGCGCTCCCAGGAGCTGGCCGCGGCGGCGATTGCCGACGGTCGTTTTGACTCGCAGATTCTGCCATTAGATGTTGCGCTACTCGGCGAAGACGGCAAACGCACCGGCGCGATGGAGACCTTCAGCAAAGACGAAGTGCCCCGCAATACCAGCTTGGCAAAGCTTGCCGAACTCAAACCCGTTGCGCGCGAAGACGGCGCGCACACGGCGGGTACCTCATCGCAGATTGCAGATGGCGCAGCAGCGGTGCTGCTAATGTCAGCCGAGAAGGCGGCGGAGCTTGGACTCAAGCCTCTGGCCCGGGTGGTTTCAACAGCGCTAGTGGGTTGCGATCCGGTGCTGATGCTTGAAGGCCCCATTCCAGCGACTGAGAAAGTGTTGGCTGACGGCGGCATCAAGGTGGATGACGTTGACGTCTTTGAAGTGAACGAAGCCTTTGCCTCTGTTGTGCTGTCTTGGGCAAAAACGGTGGGTGCTGATATGGCTAAAGTGAACCCTAATGGCGGCGCAATTGCGCTCGGCCACCCGCTGGGTGCAACGGGCTGTTTTCTAATCACCAAAGCGGTACACGAGTTGCAACGTACTGGTGGCGAGTATGGTGTGGTGAGTATGTGCTGTGGTGGCGGTCTTGGTACCGGCACTCTGATTCAGCGCGTTTAAGGTGGCTGCTGCACAAACCCGGGTGAGCGCGTTTATCGACGCGTTCAACCGCATGGACATCGACGGCGCCTGCGACATGCTTGCTGAGAACGTGGTGTATCACAACATTCCTATGGAGCCCATGCACGGTCGTGAGGCCGCGCGGGTGTTTCTCAAAGGCATGCCTAATCTGACCGGGCTCGAATGGGAAGTGTTCAACACCGCCGAAAACGGTGACACGGTTCTGAATGAACGCGAAGACCGTTTCTTTATGGAGGGTGGCGGCAAAATGGCCGTGCGCGTCATGGGCGTGTTTAAAGTTGAGAACGACGAGATTGTTGAGTGGCGGGACTATTTTGATCTGGCCGAGCTAGCGGCTCAGCAGGGGGGCTAGGCACTCTCAGATGCCGTTGTGTTCTGGCGAGCTGTTCTTTTGCAGTCAGATCGGGGCCTCCGGCTATTAATCTGCTCGAAGAGCTGTACGTCATCGTGCTTGGCCGATAGTGCTTGGTGCCACGACAGCCTTTTGTGTTTTTAACGCTCTAGCGGTGTTGTTCGGGTCTCTAGTGGTGGCTTTGCTATTTGGTGGTTTTGGTGTTCATGCCTTACTCCGTCGACCCGAGGCTGCTCCTGAGAATGTACGGGAGAATCCGAGTGTTCGCATCTTCTTCGCCACCCTGTTAGTGGACGAAAAGTAATGAAAGTAGGAGCGATGATATTTGCCACAGACCAAACCCTCAAAGTAACCAAGCTTGCTCCGGAGCTTGAATCCCGTGGTTTTGAGTCCTTGTGGATTCCAGAAAAAACCCATTTGCCCACAAGTCGACTAACAAGCTGGCCTGGAGGAGACCTTCTAGAATAGTACAAGCGTACGTCTGATCCGCTAATCGTACGGGCAGCGGCATCTGCTGTCGCCACAACGCTCCGCTTGAGTACGGGTGTGTCGCTTCTACCCGTTCATGATGCAGTCGCGCTGGCAAAATCCATTGCCACACTGGATTAGACATCGGATGGCCGATTTGAGTTTGGGATTGGCTATGGATGGAAAGTCGAAGAGTACGCTCCACACGGTGTGGACATAGCTCAGGCGCCTGAGATCATGCGAGAAAAAATTGCCCTACCGGCAAGCACGTTAGCGTGGAGCCCAGTTGGAGTTGGCCAAAACCGGTTCGACAACCTCGGCCGCCTATCCACATGGGTGCTCGCGCGACTGCAGCCGTGTTTGCCGATATTGCGGCTTACGCTGATAGTTGGATCCCCACCCGGAACTTAAAGTGATGGGCGAGCTGGAGGCGCATACTGTCGCGCTCGGTTCATTTATTGGGGGGTGAGTTGCTGCTTAACCCACACCGGTGACGCCCAGGCCATTTCTGTTACCGTCGCAGGAACTTCGGTTGGCAGTTCCCGGCCGAGCCGCAAACTGTCGTACGTGCTCCAACGACAGGTTGGGTTTTGCACCGCGCGAACGTAATAGAAGGCATCCTCGTTGGGGGCATAGTCGGGGTCGATCCAGCGTGTGGTTATTTGTGCGGCGCCCTCAGAACTCTGCCAGCTACAGTCGGTGGTATCCACCTTGGCGCCGTTTGCGGCGCAGCGGTGGGTGACCGGGTTGAGCTGTGATCCACCACAAGCGATGTCATAGACCGCCTCCTGACGCTTGCCGTCTTCGACCCAGCCTTTGATCACCTGAAGCTTCGCTAAGGGCGCATTGTCGGGGTCTTTGGCGGCCCAGACAAACAGCGCCATTTCACCGTCTTTACCCTCAACGGTGCCGCCCATAGGCACGCCCGTTTGATACGCAGCGGCAATGTCACCGGTTGCAGCGATATCGAGCGGTAGGTCAAAGCCAGCAAAAACCCGCAGCGTTATGCGGGTGCCACTGGTTGCGTACACTTCCTTGGCTCGCATCGCGTCGAACAGTGCTTCCCGAGTGTTTTCTGCTGCCCAGATCGCAGCAAGACCGCCAGGATTGCGCTGGAGAGAGCCCTCAGAACGGCCGCCGACGCCATCCAGTCTGCGCGCCGCCGGCGACGAGGTGAACCCGGCTGGGCCGCGGGCATCCCATTCCTCGGTGTCACCGGGGTTAGAGTTGTGGGTGTCTGTAGAGCCGATTAAACCAAATTTCATGGGGTTGAAGCCCAGCTCGTCTTCAAGGGCTAGGCCCTTCTGCAGGCCGTCGCGCACCATAGAGGTTGGGAAAATACAGGCGGTTTCTTGGCTTTCAGCGCAGACCGGCAAGAACTGTTCAAAACTGCATTCTTCATCGCCGGCACCAAATGCGCTGGAGCATTCAGAGCTGCCCTTGATTTGGAACATTTCCACAATGGGTTCTGAGCGTTCTCGCAGTTGCCAGTTATCAATCGTGTAAGGAACGCCATCAATCGTATGGCTGGCAAAGGCCAGACCCCAGGTCTTGTTGGGGTTGTGTGGAATGGTCAGGAACTGGCAATTGTCTGTGCAGGTGGCCTCCAGCTGCTGCCACAGATCTATTTCTGACGCTGCGTCGTAAGCTGAGATGGCGTGCTGGGGAGTGTCCATCGATCTGAACAATATGTTGCGGTGGTGTTTACCTCGATCGGGCAGAACGGGCGAGTATTCATAGCCTGCAAAGGTGGTGAAGGTGCCGGGTTCGTAATGACGCTCTGCGGCCTGCTTGATTTTTTGCCAGGTCGAGTCCGCAAAGGTGCGTGCAACCTCAGCATTGTCTTGATAGATCGCAAGATCTTTGATCATGGGCCGGCTTTCGCCCGCCGCGCGCAGGGAAAGAAAGAACCGCAGCGACGGGTTTTCCATGGCGCTGCAATAGTCGCTGGCGGCTGAGCTTTTCTGGGTGAGTGCACAGGCCTCGTGCAGACCAAAGCCTTCTGCGTGATCGGTCAGACCGACAAAGTCGAGGGGGCGGGTTAGCTCAACGCGTTCGCCGGTTGCGATCTCAGCGCTTTCACCTTTGGCGATTCGGTAGGCGGTGTCTGAGTCGAGACGGTTGCCAAACAAATAGGAATCGAAGGATAGGTCGGTGTGGACGTGCAGGTCGCCAAAGTAGACGTTTTTCAGGGTGTTGGCTTGCTGTGGCTGAAGCGCTTTCTTTGCCGGGCGAGAGAAGGCGGCCTCGTTCTGGGCTTCAATGCTGGCCCGAAGCTCGGCCAGCGCTTCTTGCCCCTCGGGTTGAAGCGAGGTGTTTAACCGGTTCACGATGCCGTAGATCACCCAGCCAGCGACACAGATCGCCACCAAGCCCACCCAATAGGTCCAACGCATCAATATATTCCCAATCATCTAGCCTGTTTCGCCAGTGTTTGATGATGAGGGCGCGGCGTCAAGTTTGGTGTCACCGGACCATTGCCGCCACCCACCCAATCGACTTACTCTTCACCGTAGGAATTTGAGAGAGAGCAGGATATGAACGAAGCTAACCTGACCCGCTTTGGGCCAGCAACATTGCAACGCCAACCCGGTCAGCCGACCAGCTTCTCGGCAACCTTTCGATCAATCGTGGGCCCAGCAAAGCTAGTGCTTAATGCCCAAGGCGTTGATAACGCGCTGATCACGATTAATGGCGCGAGTGTTGTAGCGCCGCAAGAACTGAGTGGCACTGGTGAGTCTGTCGTGTCGGTAAGCCTTAAACTCGAGAATACAATCCAGGTTGAAATTCCCGAAGGCAGTGATGGTTCTCTGGGCCTTCGCGTCACTCAGGTGGCTCAGGCTGACCTTGGGCTGCTGCGGCAAGGTTATTTTGGCCTTAATACCACCGATATAGAGCGTCAGCGGGCCCTGTACGAAACCTTGGGTTTCATCGGCGAGATCTATCCTGCGGGACCGGAGACAAGCACAACCTTTGCTCAGGCCTTGGGGTTCCCCGACAACTACCTGATTCATGTCTCGCTACATAGCCTCGAAAACCCGCCCATGCCGCCATTTGTCGACACGGTGCAGTTTCGCGGTGACTTTTACCGGGAAGAGCCACCCTATGCCAACCTAAACCACATCGGCATGGCCTACGCGACCTATTCCACCACCGACCTTGATGGCGACTTCAGCTATCTCCAGTCAAAGGGCGTGGAGTTTGTATCGTCGCCGAGCACAGCCCCCAACGGCGAGCGGTTTGTGTTTTTCAAAGATCAAGACGGCGCGTTCTTGAAGCTGATCCAGGCTGATGGCGGGGCGAAGTCAACCTCAGCGCCTAACTTGGTGCGGCTGGTTAACACAAACATGAACGTGACCGACTTGGAGCGATCGCGAGAGTTTTATCGATTGCTGGGGTTTCGTGAGACTGCGTCGGGCACTCAGGCCGGGGCGGGCGACTTCGCTACGGCCCACGGATTTACCGACGCCATCGAGTTTGATGGTGAGGACCTAAGCTTTGGCGAAGGCGCCAACATGGCGACGTTGCAGTTGCGGCGCTGGCAGACGCCGTATGACGATGCGCCGGCTTACTCGCCACCCGTTAATCATCTGGGCATCGATCGAATTAACTTCTATGTGGAAGATTTAACCGCGACGGTTAAGGCGATGAACGACCTGGGCTTTGAACAGCTGGGACCGATAGGTGGCAGCTCTGAAATTGGCATTGTGTTCTTCTTTGACCCTGACGGCATCAAGGTTCAGTTTGCAGGCCCACAGACCGGGTAGCACGCATCATGTCCAGTGAAAATGCAGGCAGGGTTGCTCTGGTTACCGGATCGACTCAGGGGATTGGTAAGGCGATCGCTGAGCATCTGGCGGGTGAGGGATTTACGCTTGCCTACCATTCGAAGTCGTCAGTGGCGGCCGGGCGCAAGCTGGCTGGGGGCCACGCTAATGCGTCTTACACCCAGGCTGACCTCGCGGATCAAAGTGAGGCAAGTGGGTTGATAGCACAGGTGTTGTCCCATCATGGGCGTTTGGATGTGTTGGTTAACAACGCAGGTATCAGCGCAACCATTCCGCACGCTGATCTTGGTGCTGCGTCGCCGGAAACATGGCATGCGCTTTACGCTGTGAATGTGATTGCGCCTTGGACACTTATTACTGCTGCGGAGCAGGCGTTGCGATCGTCGTCGACAAAAGAATGCTCCAGTTGCGTCGTGAACATCAGTTCTCATGCCGGCGTTCGACCTAAGGGCGCCTCTATTCCTTATTCCGTTAGTAAGGCCGCGTTAAACCACATGACTAAACTGTTAGCCGTGAGCCTTTCGCCGGACATTCGAGTGAATGCGGTTGCGCCTGGTCTGGTTGACACACAAATGACCGCGAGTTGGGTTGCGGCCCAGAAACTGTGGCGAGAACGCGCGCCGATGAAAAGGGCTGCACAACCTGAAGACATCGCGCAGATCGTGTCGATGCTGGTTGCAAGTAACTACCTAACTGGAGAGGTGGTGTTAGCCGACGGCGGGCTAAACCTGATCTAAGCTGATGAAAGATCGAGATGACGTTATAAAGATACTTCGACGCGCGTTTAATGGCGGCGTTATGCGGCGTCTGCCAAAGAAGCGAAGTGACGCAGAAGTGTTGATGGCGCTCTCTATGGTTGGTTTCGACCCAGACACTTTTTATGACGAAACCGAAGTAAACAGCCAGCTCTTGGTGTGGCTCGATGTCATCGGTTCTGACGATGGTGTTGCAGACTATGTCACGCTGAGGCGCGAGCTCGTAGATTTTGGTTTTTTGCGCCGAGCATCCGACGGGGCGGTCTATCGCGTCGTGCCAGAACGAATAGACGCCGTGCTCGCTCCTGGGGCAAAGGGAGTTGACCCCAAGCACATATTTGCGGAAGTTCAGATCGAGCGTCGCGAGCGCAGAAACCAATTTCGGTCTTCGGACTAGTGGTTGCTGCTACTGAGGTTTAGAACATAGCTTCAAACAGCTGATCGTTCTGGAGTGCCCATGGCGGTCGAAGGAAGCCCAGTGCTTTGACATCCTGAGACCATTGGCCGAGTGGGGATGAGCGTCCGAAGCTAGACCCGCCAATCACCTTTGCAAGCCTGCCCAGCGCATTCTCTGCGTGTTGGGCGATTGCGTACTTTGCTTGTCGGGCGTGAGCGACACCGTCAGGTGTGCCCATTTTGTCGCGGACGGCCTCAAACAGGGTGATGGCCTGCCAGTGTTCGTTGTTGGCGCGTACTAGCTCAACGCGCTCCAGTGCGCGCATGCCATCGTGCTTTGCATTCAAGCGCTTGAGCGCGTAGTCAAAAGCTTCGTCGAGTACGCCTGCGATCACCGCACAGAACAGCACGGCGCTGAGGTTGCTGATTTGCGGGCGGGCAATACTAAACGGTTTGCCAGGATCTGCCCGTTCAGCGGCGCAGTTCTCAAGTTTAAACGCGTGGCTTTGAGTGCCGCACATGCCGTGACCGTCCCAGGGGCGAATCATGGTCAGGCCCTGTTCGCCGTCCCAGGCTTTGTCGCGCATGTCGATAACAAACAGATTCACGGCGTCGTCTTCGCGGGCGGTGGTGACCATAAAGGAAGTTTGCCCAGAGCCACTGCCAAAGTGCTTTTCGCCCGTCAATGCAATGGTGTCATTTGCACCGGCCACTGCTTGGGTGCTGGTTTTGCTGAGGTCGCCGCCACTGCCGGGTTCGCTCATTAACGTGCCCCACCAGTGACCGTCTAGCGCAGTGGCAAAATGACGTTGGGCTTGATGAGTAATGACGTCAAGCGGGTTGGCCCCGGTTCCGGCGTGCCAAAACGCGAGCACGGAGGGGTGCATAGCGGCAACAAGAGCAACGCTTGAGTCGCCGCGCGCGAGTGCTCGCACCGATTCGGCGAGTACAGGTCCGGTGCTTTGCAGGTTTTGCCAGTGGCCGCTCATTTCAACTGGCACGCTCAGGGTTAAATAGCCTGCGTCAGCAATGGCGCTGAAGTCGGCTGCATTGAGTGCGGTGTTGCCCAATCGTTCACTGCGCTGGGTGCGGAGGTGATTGGCGATATCGATGTAGGCAGAAGGCATTGCTGTGGTGCTGCGTTTAGGGTCTTTGCCAGCCTAGCAGGTCAGCCACCCGGAACACGAGGCATTAGAAAGACCTCAGCATCTGGTGGGATAGGGGTGGTCCAGCCATCTCGGTATATATGGCCATTGATCGAGACGGCAAGGCCTTCGTCGATTAGAGATTGCACGCGCGGATGGCGCTCTACGAGTTTGCGCAGAAGTTCACGAATGGTAGTGGCCTCGATGTGTATCGAGGCCACGTCACCTACGGCCTGGCGTACGGCGCCTGAAAACTGAATGTCTGGCATGACAGTTAAGTAATCAGGCTCTCTTTAAGCTGAGAGTTATTGCGCACACCGTGCCGGGTTCCAACGGGGCTTAGCCCGCGGAGACCGCCTTTTCGCTGGCAGCCTGTGCTTTCAACGCGGCGCGAATACGCGGCGGTGACATGGGCACATGGTCCATGCGGACACCAACGGCGTTCGACACAGCACTGCCAATGGCAGCCAAAGGCGGAACAATTGAGGTTTCGCCAACACCGCGCACACCGTATGGATGATCTGGATTTGGAATCTCCAGAATCTTCGTGTCGATGAACGGCAGGTCAGAACACACCGGTATGCGGTAGTCGAGGAAGCCAGCATTCTGCAAGCGACCGTCTTCGCCGTAGATGTACTCTTCGTTCAGTGCCCAACCAATGCCCTGGGCTGCTGCGCCCTGGAACTGACCTTCGACGTACTGAGGGTGAATGGCTTTGCCTGCGTCTTGCACTACGGTGTAGCGAATAACGCGGGTCGAACCTGTTTCTGGGTCAACCTCAACATCACAGATGTGGCTGGCGAACGAAACGCCGGCGTTATCAGCAACGGTTTCGTTGTGACCGGCAATCGGGCCACCCGTACGTGGTGACGCTTTGGCGATCTCTTTCAGAGACAGCGGTATGAGGTTGGAGTGGTGGACACCAACTGCATGCGCTTCGCCGTCTTTCCACTCGACTTCTTCGACCGGAATTTCCCACTTCTGCGCTGCGCGTTCACGCATCACATCAATGGCCTGGCGGGCGGCGAAGATGGTTGCCATGCCAGAAGAGAAGGTTCCGCGGCTGCCCTCAGTGGTGTCGTTGTGACCCAGTGAGTTGGTGTCGCCGATGTTGCACTTGATCTCGTCGTAAGAAATACCGAGTTCTTCAGCAGCAATCAACGACATGGAGGCGCGTGAGCCACCCACATCGACGGTACCGATGGTCAGGTTCACGGTGCCGTCTGTGCTGATGTTCAGGTCAGTGGCTGTTTGGCCGCCGAAGTTGAACCAGAAACCACAGGCCATTCCGCGACCCTGGTTAGGGCCGAGTGGAGCAGTCATGTGCGGGTGATTCTTTACCGCTTCAAGCGTTGGCAGAATGCCAATCGGGCCATAGGTTGGGCCGTAGCTGGCGCGGGTGCCTTCTCGTGCTGCGTTGAGCATGCGGAAGTCGACCGGGCTCATACCGATAGCGTCAGCCACCAGATCCATGGTGCTTTCGACACCAAACGCCGCCATAGGCGCGGAAGGGGCTCGGTAAGCGGCGACCTTAGGCCGGTTAACAAGAATGTCCCAGGCAACCGTTTTCACGTTTGGCAGGTTGTAGCACGCAAAGGAGGTCATGGCGCCGAGCAGGCCCCACATGCCGGGAAACGGGCCACCTTGATAGCGCAGGTCAGCGGTAGCCGCAGTGATGCGGCCATCGCGTGTGGCGCCAATTTTGATGTCCATTGAGGTGGACGCGGTAGGACCAGAAGCGCGGAACACTTCTTCACGACTCATCACCACCTTAACGGGGCGGTTGGCTTTGCGGGACAAGCCCAGTGCAACCGGTTCCATCCAAACGTGGGTTTTGCCGCCGAAGCCACCGCCAATCTCTGACGAGGTGACCTTGAGCTTGGCGATATCGAGGCCAAGCAGGGTCGAGCAAACGGTTCGGAACGTGTAGTGACCTTGGGTGGTTACCCAGAGTTCACCAGAACCATCAGGTCCAACGCTTGCCAGGCATGCGTGTGGCTCGATGTAACCCTGGTGAGTTTGTTCCGTTTTGTAGGTTTTCTCGATGATGACGTCGGCCTGCTTGAAGCCTTCGTCAACGTCGCCGTGGCCAAATTGATTGCGCGCAGCGATGTTGGAATCTTTGGTTGGCGCTGGCTCGACATTCGCGGTGCGGGTGCCGGGCTGTACTATCGGAGCGTTCGGCTTGCGTGCTTCGTCAACGTCAGTCACGTGAGGCAGAATCTTGTAGTCGACCTTGATCAACTTCAGTGCCTTGCGGGCAGTGTTTTCATCGATTGCCGCAACGGCTGCAACGGCGTGGCCGTCATAGAGTGCGCGATCGCGTGCCATGCAGTTCACAAGAATGTCGTAGTTCGGGCCAGCGCCGCCAACCAGGTCAGGCAGGTCTTTGCTGGTCAACACGGCTTTTACGCCCTTCAGCTTTTCAGCTTTAGAGGTATCTATGCTTTTGATCTTTGCGTGTGCGTGAGGTGAACGCAGTATCGCACCAACCAACTGTCCGGGCGCATAGGTATCAGCGCCATAGAGTGCGCGGCCGGTGACCTTGTCAATGCCGTCTGGACGTTCAGGGCGGCTGCCCACGACCTTAAACTCTTGATTGGTGAAGTTGGTGTTCTGATTGTTGTCGCTCATCGTATTCTCCTACTTCGGTGTAATTATTTCGCGGCCGCTTTTTTGGCTTTCGCCTTTGCGGTTTTGGTTGCTGCCTTTGCTTTCGCTTTGCGAATGTCTTTGGCGGCGTCATCTACGGCGCGCACGATTTTGTCGTACCCGGTGCAGCGACACAGGTTGCCGGCCAGTGCATAGCGAATTTCTGTTTCGCTGGGATCGTCGTTGCGATCAAGCAGTGCTTTAGCGGCCACCAGGAACCCTGGGGTGCAAATGCCACATTGCAGGGCAGCGTGTTCGATGAACTTGCTCTGCAGTGGGTGCAGGTCCGCGCCATCAGCCATGCCCTCAACGGTGCTTACCGAGCGACCTTCTACTTCAGCGCCCAGTACGAGGCACGAGCAAACCAGTCGGTCGTCGACCGTGACGCTACAGGCGCCACAATCTCCGGTGCCGCAGCCTTCTTTTGCGCCGGTTAAACCCAGACGGTTGCGCAATACATCAAGCAGTGGCTCGTTGGGTGGGCAAACAAATTCAACGGCATCGCCGTTTACGGTGGTGGTTACGTGTACGCCTGACATTACTTGCCTCCAGCACGTTCGAATGCGATTTTTGCAGCACGACGTGCAAGCACGGCGGCGACTTCGGTTCTAAATTCAATGGTGCCACGCTTGTCATCAATCGGGTTGCAAGCGGCTTCACAGGCAGCGGCGAGGGCGTCCAGCGCATCGTCATCCAGCTTGGTGCCGATGATCGCTTTGGCGGCAGCAGGAACGGTGACTGCCGTGGGGGCAACTGCGCCCAGCACCACAGTCGCCTTTTTGATGACGTTCTTGGCGCCAAGTTCGAGGCAAACGGCTGCAGAGCAAACCGCAATGTCCATCTCTGTGCGTGGAATAAACCGCAGGTACGCATCACCAATTTTGGCGCCGCCCTTAGGTAGAGAAATTGACTCGATCATCTCGCCTTTTTTCAGCGAGGTTTTGCCGGGACCGGTCACAATTTTTTCAACAGCAACCGAACGTTTGCCCTTGGGGCCAACGATGGCGGCTTTTGCGCCGGCTGCGATCATTGCCGGAACACTGTCTGCCGCGGGGGAGGCATTGCACAGGTTGCCAACCATGGTGCAACGACCTTGCACCTGATCTGAACCGATGAGTTCGGTGGCTTCGACAACACCTGGCCAAGCCTTCTTGACGGCTTTGTTTTCGCCCAGTTCAGCGCCAGATACGCTGGCACCAATAGTAAAGCCGCTGGCCGTTTTGGTGACCTTACGGGTGGCGGGTATGCGTTTAATATCAACCACGAGGTCGGGCTCAAGCATACCGGCTTTCATACGGACCAAAAGGTCGGTGCCGCCGGCCAAGACAAAGGCTTTGCCCTTGGCTTTGGCGAGGAGGTTTGCAGCCTCCTTAGTGGTGGTGGGTGCTTCGTATCTCATGAGTGGCTTGCCTCCCTCTAGTCAAGCTCGCGTAAAATCCGTTGCTGGCTGAGGGCGCCCAACCGGGCGGTCAACCGCGAACGGTGAGTACTGATCGTAACCGCTTGCGGGGGCGAGTCACAGTGCCGATTGGCTATTTTACGGCCCTTCGCGTGACAATCTTTGGGGTGCCTGCCAGGCTCAGGCCCGAAGCAGTACGTTTTCGAGCATGTCGTCGAGGGACGTCAGTGTAATGCCCAGGGCGGCGCACGCGGCTTCTGGGTCATAACTGTCGTCGTGGTGCAGTATTTCCATCATTGGCACAGTGACGGGTGGGTTTTTGGAGAACGTTTCCAGCAACTTCGCCAGCGCGATCGCGAGGCCTCCGGGCAAACCGATGACCCTGGTGCGATTATTCAGCAGACCGGCCGCGCGCTGAATAAGCTCACGTTTGTTGGCAGCCTCCGGGCCTGCGAGTGTCAGGGTTGCGTTGAAATCGTCGGGCAGCTGCGAGCCTGCGATGAGTGCATTGACCACATCGCCAGCGTAAAGCGGCTGATCCCGCGCTTGGGCTGCAAAGACAATATTCAATGCTTTGCGGGCCTGGGCATTCAGGGCCGCTGCGGCGTAATCGCCCTCACCCAGCACCATGGGCACCTGCAATATCAACGCGGGGTGTGGAGCCCCCAAAAGCATCGACTCGGCGCGGCCTTTGGAGGCAAGGCAGGGGTTGCTGGCCTCTGGCGCGGAACCGACAATACTCAGGTAGTGAATACGTTTGATCGTGCGACCCTCGAGCGCCTCCAGCAGCGCGGCAGTCGTGTCTTCGTGGGCCTGTTTATAGGTGCTCCAAGGTGACTCTTTGAGAATGCCGGCGAGGTGGATCACTTCGTTGCAGTGAGTGGCTGCCGCTTGTAGCGCCGCAACATCGGTGTAGTCGAGTTTAGTGATGGTCACATTCCTCGCTTGGGCGGCGGGGAGCGCATCGACGCTGCTCTGTAAGGTCGCCGCGGCCGTGCTCGAGCGAACGAGCGCGACAACCGGCCGCGTGGCCGCAATTGCAGGGATTAAGCGCGCGCCCAGATGGCCGTTGGCGCCGGATATCAGAATGGCTTCTGAATTCACTGAAGAGGGCGATAAAGACGCGGCACTGGTTTGCGGCGCTGTTGTGGGTAAGTCGGTCAAAGTACACTCCGGGTTCAAGTCACGGCGGCGGTGTTTGCTGTCGCATTTCAAGTGTACCTATTGCGGAGACCTCCTGCGGACGTGAAGGCAACTATTGGTTGGGCCAATGCGCTCACAGCGCTGCGCTTGCTGCTGATCGCCCCAGTAGTGTGGTGCATTCACATCGCCGACTTTAACGGTGCTGCGGCCATCTTTGTGTTGGCTGTCGTAACTGACCTCGCTGATGGGCCCGTGGCCCGGGCACGCAACGAGGTTAGTGCGCTGGGTGGCCTGTTTGACCACAGTGTCGATGCGCTGTTTGTGGCTGCCGGGCTTTTTGCACTCGCGTTATTTTCGCCAGCGCTTGAAGTGCCCTGGATTTTGCCGGTGCTGGTGTTGTTGTCGTTCACCCAGTACGCCCTCGATTCAAAAGTATTGGCAGGACGGGCGCTCCGTGCGAGCCAGCTCGGGCGCTATAACGGCATTGGCTATTTTGTGTTGCTCGGCACTGCCGTCATTGGCGCAGTAGTCTTTCCAGCAGTTGGACTCGGGCTTGAGCTACTGGCGGTGCTGCTCACTATTTTTGGTTGGCTGCTTGTTGTGACGACGCTGTTGTCGATGTTGGATCGTCTGCTTGCGTACCGAAAAGTTCGCGATTTGCCTTAGGCAAGAAGAACACGCCAAGCAGCGCGTTGAACAATACAAAAAACGTGTGCATAACCAGGCTGAACGCACCCACTTCTGGGTATTCGGGAAACAACACAGTCCACAACAACAGTGCACCTGCATGGAACGGCAGCGGCAGCGCCGCGGATAGGAAGATAACGGGTAAGAAGGCGAGCATTTGGCCAAAGTTCACCTGCTCTACACCAAACAAATCCAGTGCTTGGGTGTAGACCACTACGGCCATAATCAGGTTGGGTGCTTTGAACAGCAGTAACAGCAGATATTGACTAGGCCGGGCGCGATTAAATGCGCTGAGGATGGGCTTGTCGCGAAGGGTTGAACTCGGCAGCAGCTTGCGCGAGAAGTACAGCAGGTGGATCGGAATGTAGGCGAGAGCCACGATAAAGACGACGGGCAAAATGACATCTAGCGGTAGCTGCGAGGAGGCCTCAACCACAAGCTGGTTGTATAGCAGCACCCCGATGGCTGAGAAAAACAGCAGTTGATAGATTTCAGTCAACGCCATGAAAATCATACTCGACAGCGCTTCCCAGCCCGGCACGTTGTGTCGGCGCAGCAGGTACAGCGACATCGCCCCTTTGCCCACCTGCTCGTTCACCATAGACAGGATGTAAGAGCTGCCGCGGATGGGCAGGATATCGGTGTACTTGATCGTGGGGACGTTAAACCAGCGAATGACCCGCCAGGTGGCGTGGGCATCAACCAAAAAGAAGAAGATAGAGTAGGGGATCATTAGCCCTAGCCACAGCCACCACTCAACCCCCGCGAAAAAGTCGACCAGATACTCCAGCGGGCCAAGCTCGCTGCGAGCACCTGCTTCTACAATCTTTGTATAAACGAGGTAAAAACAACCTATTGCCAGTAACCAGGTGATGGTCTTGAACGTCCAGGATTTAACACTTGATGAGTCGCTCATAGACCGGTCTACCGCTGTTTTTGAGTGAAAGGCTGGCCGGCATTGTACGCAGATAAGCCCAGAGTTCGCAGGCGTCAACTGAGTTACTATTTGGTGGTAGTAACGACTGCGGGAAGCCGCTAAGGAACACTGTCTTGGGACCTAAGTTGAACCGAATCTGTTTGTCCACGCTATTAATGGGGGCTGCTCTGATGGGGGCAGCTGCTGCCAATGCCTTGGAGTACCGGGCTAAAAAATCTGGCTCTTGGGATAACCCCAAAACATGGCAGCCGCGCGGGGTACCGGGCGCAGGCGACACAGTAACCAGTATCGGGCGCCACACGGTGACGCTTGATCAACAAGAGCCGGTCCGCGTTGGCGCTGGTCGGACAGAGCCAGCCATTGTGCTGGATGGCAGCGGGGCTCTCGTGTTGGCCGAGAACTCACAGCTGGAGCTGGCCGGGCATCTGCACTTGGCTGGTGAGGGCGCTGCTGTGCGCATCGCGAAGGCGGCACGGCTGTTGTTTGCTGCCGCAGACAAGCAAGCTCTGCAGTTGCAGCTGCTGGGGTCAAAGCAACGCTTAGAATTTGACGGTGCGGCGGGTTCTCGGGGCGAGATTGGACTGCTGCCTGGGGCTAAGGGCGATTGGTTTGTTGCCTCCGAGGGGCATCGCGACAGCGTGATAGCGGGCCGTTATGGCCGTATTTCAGATGCAAACGATGCAGTGTCAGGAAAGGCGTGGTCAATGTATCTGGCCAACGATCCGCAGTCATCGCGGCTGGCTGCGCACCATATCGAGTTTGTGAATTCGGGTCAGGTCGGTATTTTTGGGCTAGATGCCGGTGAACATACCCAGGTCGACATCCGTGCCTGGTCGTTCAAACAATCACACCCCGCCGCAGAGTCGTTGCCGGCGTTGTTTTTTGATGGTTATGGCGATCTGCCGGTGCGGGCGCCAGCAACCACAGCGGTTAAGCGCATTCGCGATCTTGTTAGCGACAAAGAAGTCTATGTTCGTTATGTGCAGGGCTATACGCTGGAAAACTGGGTGTTAGGCGCGAACGGCAAAGCGGGCAGTGTGCGAACGAACAACAATGGCGGCAACGCGGTTGTGCAACAACAGCTCTTTCAGGTTGTTCGCGATAGCGGCGGAGTTGGACTGCTTGCTGATCTCACGGACACGGTGTACATGTACAGCGAAGCCGATAATCCCCATGGCTTTGACACCCGTCAATTGCGTGGGGACGCGACACTGCGAAATTTCTGGTTTGAATCTCATTTTCCGAACCAGTCTGATGCCGGGGATGCCATTCTTACCAACGGTCCGCAGGCCTGGGTTACGGAGCATGGTGGCAAACCAGTGACGCTCACGGTTGAACATTCTGGCAGCATTGGTGATACGAGTGATTCACCCACTCATCCTGTGTTCTTAACGGTGAACGAAGGCACCGGCATGCACTTCCGGTTGCGCCATAACTTTATGCGCCAGCCAGTGCGCTTCAACGCCATTGCCCTGGATGAAAACGGGGTTACGCCAAGCGGTACAGGGCTAGAGTTTAGTCATAACGTGGTTTATTCGCCTGAGCCAGTGCAAGGCTTTGCCATTGGTAGTGCTGCTGCAAAGCGCGTTGTTAATGCTGACGCCTTTGTCGGCATAGATCACAACCTGTATGTCAATTTGCAACCCAGAGAAGGCTTTGGGGGCGGCGTGCATGCGATGCAAACCTCGCCAACCACCGATGTGCATTCGACCTTCGCCGACCCACAGTTACGCGATGCAGATCGCTCGCTGGCGGATTGGGATCGACTGCTGGGAGGTCCTGGAACCGCTGAGCATGCGATTGCCGAGATGCAAAAGCTGAACGACGATAGCGACTTTGATCTGCGCTATCAGGTGGTTGCGTTGACCGCCTATGTTGCAGGCGGCTTTGCGCCGAAGAACCCTCGCTATCTGGACGCCCAAGGCGTGCCAACGGTAGGGCCTGGGTTGGCAAAAGATCGACGGTTAGCCGAGTGATCTGATTGGGTGCAAGGAGCAGAGACTCCGGACGGAGTCTCTGTGGTTTTAGATTGTTTGAGGCGCTTTAAGGCAGAGTTTTCAGCAAGCGCCGAATCTCGTCTTCGTAGCTACCGCGAATCTCATCGTTGAAACCCGCGTGTGACCCCAGCAGTTCGCCAGCGTCGTTCAGCAGGTAGGTGGCGGGCAATTTGCCTACCCACAGAGCTTTTCGCAACGCGCCACTGCGATCATGGGTGACCTCAAACTTGGCGCCCTGCTTGACGGCGTAAGCCTCACCAGTGCGTGCCGTGCTGTCCTGGTTGACAGCAATGACCTGCAAACCCTGAGTGACGTAGCGCTGATGCATTTCGTTGAGCCAGTCAAACGACGGCGCGTCGGCTTCGCTGGCTGTCGACCAAAACACAACCATTATGAGTTTGCCGGGGTAGTTGCCCACTAGCTCGGCCACCGCCTCGGGGGTCACTTCATCAGCCGCTGGGGCAAGGCCGAGCTTAGGCTTTGAGTCAGGGATTTGGACCGTCGCGGGTATGGCGGCTGTCGCTTCAGCCACTTCCACTTCAGCAACTTCCACATCAGCGACTTCCACATCAGCCACTGTGGGTTCAGAGACTGTTACTGCTGAGACTGTTGCTTCAGGGCTGGCTGATTCGTCTATCTCGGTAGTGCTGTCAGCATCAAGATTGGCTTCGGCGTCACTCTCATTATCGGCACTGCTATCTAAAGTGACCGCTGCGGCGACGGCTCCGACCATGGCCTTTATGGTATTGGAGATTTTTTGTACAGACGATACGTCCTCTTCCTCGACCACCGTTTCCACAGCTTCTTCAGCGGTGGCAGTTGCGGCGCCTTCAACGACGGTGCTTTCAACTTCAGCGGCAACTACGTCAGCGGCCACTAGGTCTGTGGCAACACTGGTTTCGGCAATAGTCTCAGTCGCTGCAACGGCCGTATCGGCTGCGACATTAGTGGCGGGCTCAGTGGCAGTCGTCACGATGTTGGTATCAACCGCTACTGCCGCGATGTCTTGAGTGGCCTCGGTGTCGACAATCGTCTCTACAGCGGCGTCAACCTCAACGATTGGGTCGACGACTGGGTCGATCACTTTTTCTGTGGCGACAGCCACGTCTTGTACCGCGTTGGTGTCTACTTCTAGTCCCTCTGTAGTCGGAGTCGTTTCGACGTTATTGGGCACTTCGGCGACCGCGTCTGGGACCGCATCTGGGGCTGCATCTGGGATTGCGACGGTCTCAAGGTTTGATACCGTTTCGAGGTCTGCTGCGCTGGCCACTTGGGCGACAACCTCGGTTGCCTCTTTTTCAGTTGCTACCGCGGCCGGCGTCACTGCCGCTATGGCATCAGTGACGGGTGCGGCCTCGCTCACGGCGGCGTCTGCGATGGTGCTGGTTTCAATGACTTCGACTTCGACTTCAGAGACGGTGTCGTTGACTGTGTCGCTGATGAGTTCGCTAGCCGGACCGGTAGCATCAGCTGGCGCTTCCGCAATGGTTTCTTCAATTTCAACGGTTTCTTCGATCACCGCTTCTTCCATTGTCGCTTCTTCGATCTCCGCTTCTGCAATAACCGCTTCTTCGATCACCGCTTCGGCAAGGGCCTCTTCTGCAACAACCCCTTCAGCCGCTTCTGCAGTAGCTTCTGCGAGGAGGGCTTCAGCCGGCTCTGCAGCGTCTTCAGGCAGGCTCTTAGCGGCGGCAGTGACTGCGGCGGCTGCTGTGGTAGTGGTTGCGAGGGCCTCAACAGCCGTTTTGACCTCATCACCTGCGAGCGCGGGTGTGGCACTGGCCGTGCTTCCCGACGGCGTGTTGTCAGAGCCGGAAAAGGCGCCGATGCCAAGAAAGGCGACAGCAATGGCCGCGCTGCGACGGGTGTACTGGGGTAGATTGTTCAGGCGAAATTTTGCCAGATCCATGGTGTTGTCCTTCTTCAGTTAGGTCGCCACGACGCTATTGCGTTGTAACGCCAGTGCAGACCCTGTTGTGGGTTCGGAGTGTCTGCGTGAGCAGCGAATCTGGGGTCTTAACACGATTGGCCGTGGGCTGCGCATGTTACCGAAAATCGGTCAGGGTTCCCGGAGAATTTACGTTTTGGCCTAGGTTTTTACGCTTCATGGCGAGCCTGTGTTACAACAGCGTTTTGCGAGCCTCAACGTTGCGGATCTGACCGTGGTGGTAACATTGAGGCTGCCCTGGTGCCTGTACTAAAGCTCGCAGTTCTTACTAATTGACCGTTAGTCCGGTGATACAAATATCTATGAAATCTTTGAAAATGCTCAACTTTTTAAAACCGATTGCTGTCTTTCTCCTGCTGGTTAGCCTATGTGCCTTAGGGGTTAGAGCCGAGAATACAGAGTGGCTGGTAGAACGGCCCAAGGCAGACACTCGGGAAGTGACCATTGCCGTGTCGGAAGGCACTTGGATGAGTCTCGATGTCAGCCCTGACGGTGAAATGGTGGCCTTTGATTTGCTTGGGGACATTTACGAAGTGCCGCTGGGCGGCGGTGAAGCACGTTCGGTGAGTTCAGGCATGGCCTGGGAAATGCAGCCGCGTTATTCCCCAGACGGGGCCACTCTTGCCTACATAAGCGACTCCGCCGGGGCCGACAACATTTGGCTGCATGACCGCGCAAGCAACAAACGGCGTGCACTCACAGCAGAGAAGTTTCGGTTGTTAAACAATCCATCTTTCTCGCCTGATGGGCGGTTTTTGGTTGCGCGGAAGCACTACACCACAGGTCGTTCACTGGGCACCGGCGAGCTTTGGCTCTATCACACAGCGGGAGGCACCGGCCAACAGCTACTAGCGCGCGCTAACGACAAGCACCAGAAAGAGCTGGGTGAGCCGGTGTTTGCCCCTGACGGGCAGTCCATTTATTTCAGCAAAGACACCACTCCAGGCGCGAGCTTTGAGTACGCGCAAGATTCCAACGGACAAATTTTCGAAATTTTGCGGCTCGACCTGGCAACCGGTGCTGTCGAGGCGGTGGTTTCTGGTGCGGGTGGTGCGGCGCGGCCAACGCCTTCACCCGATGGCAAGCAACTGGCTTTTGTTCGTCGCGTTCGTGCCAAGACCGGATTGTGGGTGAAAGATCTTATGTCCGGCGCTGAGCGCGTGGTGGTGGCTGACCTCGACCAGGACGTCCAGGAAGTGTGGGCGGTGCATGGCGTGTATCCGAACATGGCGTGGACCCCAGACAACCAGAGTGTGGTGTATTGGGCCGGCGGCAAGCTCCGCCGAGTCGCGGTGGCTTCGGGCAAGGTGCAAGACATCGCATTTTCGATTAACGACACCCGTCGGGTGGTACCGGTTGTGCGCCCGCAACAGAAAGTATTCAAGGAACTGGTGAAAACGACCATGGCGCGCAGCCCTGTTGTGGCGCCGGACGGTAAGAAAGCGGTCTTTGAAGCGTTGGGTCGGTTGTATGTAAAAGACTTGCCTGATGGACGTCCCAAACGATTAACCAGCGATAAAGAACGTCGATTTGAATTTCATCCGTCGTTCTCTGCCGATTCGCGACGCGTCGTGTTTGCGACCTGGGATGACGAGGAGCTGGGCAGTGTTCGCGACGTGGCAACCCGTGGTGGTCGCAGTAAAGCGCTCAGCGCCAAGCCGGGACACTACGTGGAGCCTACTTTTGCGGCTGACGGCCAGGCCGTATTGGTACGCAATGCCGGTGCCAATGCTTTGCGCGATCAACGCTATGGCGATGCGGGTATTTACTGGTTAGGCGAGGGGGGCGAGACCCGGTTGCTGAGTAAGCAGGGCCGGCGTCCACATTCAGTGTTGTCTGCTGCAGGGGTTGTGGGTCAGCCGCGTGAAGAGCGCATTTACTTTTCTGTGCGTGAAGCTGACAAGACATTGTTACGCAGCGTAGATCTGCTGGGTGGCAATCCACGAACCCACGCAGGTGCCGAATTTGTTACTGAGTTTGTACTGTCGCCTTCAGCGCAATGGTTGGCTTATCGAGAGAACTACAACATTTACGCACAGCCTTATAGCGGTTTTGCAGTGGGTGCGCCCGATGCAAAAGAAATACTTATGGTTGGCCGCGATAAGAAAGACCTACCAAACCACAGGGTGTCAGCCATTGGCGGTAACTACCCCAGTTGGTCTGGCGATTGGTTGAGCTACAGCCTTGGCGCAGAGTTGTATTGGTTGAAGGGCGCAGAGCTTGATCAGGCACCGCTTGGCTCTTCTGCAGCGTCGACCAAAGACGAGGACGAACGGAAAGAAGAACAGAAAGAAGAACCAGCGGACTTGGAACAGCCGCAGGCGCTCAACATCGCCTCCACCAGCGTGTCGGTGTCGGTGGCTGCTGATGCACCCACCGGACGTGTCTTGCTGACCAACGCGCGCGTCATCACGATGGTTGGGGATGAGGTGCTTGAGAACGCGAATGTGCTGGTGGAGGGCAATAAAATCATGTCTGTTGGTGCAATGCCCGCCAACCTGCCAGCAGATATCCAGCGCGTTGATCTGGCGGATAAAACCATCATTCCGGGCATCATCGACGCCCACGCGCATGGCACCCAGGGGCGAACGATTATTCCCGAACAAAACTGGGTGAACTACGCGACGCTTGCTTTGGGTGTGACCACAGTGCACGACCCGTCAAATGATGCGACCTCATTTTTTGCAGCCTCCCAGATGCAGCGCACAGGGCGTATTTTGGCGCCGCGTTTGTTTTCTACTGGCGACATTGTGTACGGCGCGCGTTCCTCGAGCTTTGCGGCAATCGATAGCGCTGATGATGCCCGTGACCATGTCAAACGCTTGAAAGCGCAGGGCGCTGGTTCGATTAAAAACTACAATCAGCCGCGCCGAAATCAGCGGCAACAGGTGGTGGCGGCCAGTCAGGCCGAAAATATGCTGGTGGTTGCAGAAGGCGGCAGTCTTTTTCACATGGACCTGTCGATGGTTGCTGACGGTAACTCAACGATCGAACACAACTTGCCGCAATCGACATTGTACGAAGACGTGTTGCAATTCTGGTCGCAAACCGAGGTGGCCTATACGCCAACGCTGGTTGTGACTTATGGGGGGCTTACGGCTGAGCATTATTGGTATCAGGAAACAGACGTCTGGAAGCACCCTCTGTTGTCGCGTTATGTACCGCCCAATGTCTTGCGTCCGCGATCGGTTAGGCGCCAGAAGGCGCCGCTGTCGGACTATCACCATGTGCGTAGCGCAGCGACTGCTGCGGCACTCGCCCGGCGTGGTGTTTTAGTGAGTATTGGTGCCCATGGTCAACGCGAAGGCTTGGCGAGTCATTGGGAAATCTGGGGCTTTGCGCAGGGTGGTATGACGCCGATGGAGGCGTTGCGCACTGCAACGATAACGCCTGCCACGGCCTTAGGTTTTGCGAGCGAACTCGGTTCCATCGAGGTCGGCAAGCTGGCTGATCTGGTGATTTTGGATGCGAATCCGCTGGAAGATATATTCCGTACCGATCGAGTGAGTAAGGTGATGTTGAACGGTCGGCTGTATGACGCCGCTACTCTCGCTGAGGAAGGTACGGGCAGCTTTGTACCGCGAGCGTTTTATTGGCAGGCTACTGAGTAGGCTACTAAGGCGAAATACTTAAGTGTAAATGCCTATATATTTCAAGGCTTTGCAGTAACTTTCGAGATTAAGTCTCGAAAGTTACTCGAGGCGCGAACGCTAGGGTTCGTTTTCGTCCAGATACAGGTTCAGCTTGCCTATTGAGGCGCGAAACATGTCGCGTTCTTCTCGCGTGAGCTGCCTAAGCAGTTCGCTTTGGTTAGTGCGCCGTGCGGGCATGATCTGCTCATAAGCGGCAGTGCCAGCTTCGGTTATGTAGAACAGTGCACTGCGTTTGTCTTTCGGGTCGGTTTCGCGTCGTACATACTCACGACTCTTGAGTTGTTCGATGCCGCGGCTGACCTGGGCCTTGTCGATCAACGTACGCGCAGCAAGGTCGCGCACGGTGGTCGGCGAGTTTTGCGATATCTGTGCTAGCAGCCACCATTCTGCCAGTGCCATCTCGAAATTCTCGTTGAGAAAGCGAGAGTGGCGACGCGACAGCTTGCGAGCAAGTATATTGAGGTGATAGGTGAGAAATTCTTCAATATCGTCTGGATAAAGATCGGAATCGACCTCACCATCTAACTCTGTTGAAGAGGTGTCAGCAGCGCTGCCTGATAGCAGTGAAGACTTGCTGGTGTTTTCGAGTTTGTTGCCTGAGTTCGACATTACTATTTGCCCTAAGACTAAGTTGCCCTAATTGGGGAACCCGGATTGCGATGACGAGTATGAAGTTAGTGATGCGTGGCGGCAAGCTGTGCCTGCCAGTTCATCGAAAGGATTGACGTGTGTCTATTAGTATAGTCATTCCTTTGCGCGATGAGGCCCTCGTGATTGCGCCGTTACTTGCGCAGTTACAAGCTCTGCGTGGACCTGACTTTGAGGTGGTGGTGGTAGAAGCCGAACCCGGGCTCGTTGCAGCGTCCGCTTTGCGTAGCCAAGCCGATCAATGGCTGATTGGCGCTCCTGGACGTTCGGTGCAGTTACAACAAGGCGCAGACGCAGCGACGCATTCTCTGTTGTGGTTCCTGCACGCTGACTCACGAGGCGTTTTGCCCGCCGCTGCCTGGTTGATGGAGTTTGGGCTTGCGGCGCTAAGATCAAGCGAGAAGGGCGCCTGGGGGCGGTTTGATATCGGGTTTGATCATTCGAGTTACCTGTTGCGTTGTGTCGCTTGGTCGATGAATGCTCGATCTCGGCTTACTCGGGTCTGTACCGGCGATCAGGGCATCTGGGTTGCACGCCGGTTACTTGCGTTGGCGGGGGGCTGGCCCAACCAGCTGTTAATGGAAGATGTTGAGCTGAGCAAACGCTTACGAGTGCTGAGCAAGCCTGCAATTGCGGGCCGTGATGCGACTGGCGCGCGGCCTTTTCTAACGACGTCGTCGCGCCGTTGGCGCCGCAACGGCACTTGGCGAACCATTTTCCTGATGTGGCGCCTGCGCCTGCGCTATGCGTTTGGCGCTGATCCGGCCGATTTGCACGCGCTCTATTACGGTGTTTCGAGTAGGACGGAGGCAGCATCTCGAGATGCTGAATTGTCGCCCCATGCCCTTAAATGAGCAAGCTATGACAACGACAACCCCCACCTTACCGACGTTGATTATGCTCGCGCGTGTGCCTGTGCTTGGGCAGGTGAAGTCGAGGCTTGCGCGGCATATTGGTCAACCTCAGGCGCTGCAAGCGCATTTGCAGTTGCTGCGGCACAACGCGGCAGTTGCCTGTGCAACCGGCATGAGGTTTGAGCTACATGTGACCGGTGATGTATCGACACCCTGGTTTGCGCGATTTGCGGCCGAGCTAGATGTGCCTCTGTTGTCCCAGGCGAGCGGCGATATCGGCGCAAAAATGCTCTATGCCTCGGAGTCAGTTAGCCGGGCATCTGCTCGACCCACTACTCGACCCACTACCGCGAGCATTGTCATTGGGTCTGATTGTGGCGATCTATCCGTGGAATACCTGCAAGCTTCTGCAGCCTTGTTGGCGACGGCGCCGTTGGTGCTTGGTCCTGCAGAAGATGGCGGCTATGTATTGATTGGTCAGCGCGAACCGTTTCCCGCGCTCTTTGCTGATATTCCTTGGGGCACGCACCGGGTTGCACAATTCACTCGAGAGCGGGCAGTGCAGGCTGGTTTGGCGCTGGCAGAGCTGCCGTTGCAGTGGGACGTTGATGGTGTCGCTGATTGGCGACGCTGGCAGAACCGGCAAGGGCGGCTTACTGCTGGCGGCTAGATCGAGTGGTTGTTGATCTTGCTGACAAAGGCGTCGAGTTGGGCTTGCTCACCGGTGCTGGTTTTGAGTAGCTCAAGACCACAGGTCATCGTGTTCTGCTCGGCGTTAAAAATCGCGTGGCGCACAATGTAAGACACGTTGATCGACAGCTGATTTGGCACATGCACCTGACAGTTTTCGAGTCGTTGGTCTTTGCGAATGCAGTCTTTTTTAGCGGGGTCTATCTGAATCTTGGCGCCGAAAGATGAGATATCTAGAATGCGGCCATACAGCGGCGCAATATCACCCAGACGAATGTGCGAGCGGCGGCCCGTGTTCTGGGCTGGCAGGCGAACTCGCTGTGATCGCCGACGCTGTTGATAGAGCACCGTTGTTGGCAACGCGATGGCAACGCAGTTGCGCACCGGTGCCTTCGTATTGGCAGGTTCTCGGAGGGCGGTATTGTCAGAGATGTAAACAAACAGGCCGTCAGCGCGGCCGGATATCGAGAACGACTCTCCACTGAGTAGGTGCCGTACACCGTCCCGCGGAATAATGTTTTGCAGCAAAACCTGGCTGTCAGTCACGTCAAGCACGCGCGCGGTAAAAGACTGCGCGCCGAATTTGTCAGAGTTGAACCGGAGTTTGATCTCTGATTGCTGATCGCGAAAAAACCGGAACACCTCAGCGACTTCATCGCGGGTGGACAGGTATCTGCTTTCTTGTGGGGTTCCCATCTGAGCAGTATTGACGTAGGTCCGGGTTTCCGATGTTAACTGGGTGGTATTGGGCTGACTTTGGGCCCGACTTGGTCTTTGGTTCGTGAACGGGTTCACAAACTGAGGGGAACTTTGCACGTCCTCCGTGGGCGCTCTACAGCGCTTCTTTGCCTCTGGTCGGTTGACCCTTGGCTGATAGCTACTTTACTTCGGAGGTCACTGCCACGTTCCAAAGGTATTTATCCAGTTATGCAACTTCATATAGTGGGCACAAATGTTGCGCCTGAAAACGTCAAGGCAAAACAAGATTTAGCCACTGTTCTTGAGTTCTTAGGTATCAACGCCTGTGTCGAAGAACAGTTCTCCGGGGTCAGTGGCGCTGGCGTGGTCTTGGTTCCGCCGGCGAATGTCACTGGTATTGACGCGAGTTGCCCTGTTTTAGTGCTCGACCTTGTGGGCGACATGCGCGCAGAGCTCATTGGTGTTGAGCGAACTGACGGTATTACCCCAGTGGGTCTGATTCGCAGCCCCTTGTCTCTGGAGCAATTGAGCTCAGCCCTGCGATCTGTTCGTTCGCGTCACGCCCTGCGCCTGTCGCCGCAAGCGCGTGATTTACAGCCTCTGCACGCGGGGATCGTTGCACAGCTCCCGGGTGATCATCCGTTGCTTGATTCTCTGCGAGTGGGTATCGCGGCGATTGCTGATCAAGAAGGGTGCGTGCTTATCTCCGGGGAAACCGGTAGCGGTAAGCGCAAAATAGCGGAGGCAATTTATCGTTGTTCTGAGTACGGTGACGGCCCCTTTGTGCCGGTTAGCTGCGCAACCTTTCCGGAGTCTTTGCTCGCTATTGAGCTGTTCGGGTGCGAAGGCGGTGCGCTACCCGGTACTACAAGTCGCCGTATCGGTCGAATTGAGATGGCGGAAAGTGGCGTGTTGCTGCTCGAAGACATTGAAGCGCTAAGTATTCAGAGTCAGGCCAGTTTGTTGGCGTTCTTGCGTTCGAAACGCCTAGAGCGCGTGGGTTCTACTCGAGGTGCGCCTTGCGATGTGAGGTTGCTGGCGAGTACCACAGCAGATTTGGAACAGCTGGTTGAAATCGGCGAGTTTCGAGAAGATTTGTTTTACGCCCTCCAGGGTTTAGTAATCACTGTGCCACCGTTGCGCGAATACGTTTCCGCATTGCCTGAAATGTTGGCCGAGATGAATGCGGTTTTTCAAACCGGTGCTCTTTCGGAGGAGGTCTGGAAAGTGCTGCATCGCTATGCGTGGCCAGGCAATGTTGTGGAGTTGGAGAATTTTGTTCGCCAGATCGTTCCCAGAATTGGCGACGGTGTTCTGGACGTGCAAGATTTGCCAGCTCGTATTCGTGGGGAATCTGCAGCGACGATTGATACTCGCTCTGATGACGGTTCCCCGGAAGAGCGTCTTTTGTTGCCGGTAAACGGTCTCGATTTGAAGGGTTATCTCGCGACCCTGGAGAAAAACCTGATTACCCAAGCTTTGGAGGACACTGGTTTTGTAGTGGCTCGAGCTGCTGATCGTTTGCACATACGTCGCACCACATTGGTCGAGAAAATGCGTAAGTACGGCTTGCAACGAGGGTGATCACAACGTGGGCATTGCGGCTGTACGGCTAGATGACCCGCTGATCTCTTCTACACTGAAAAGACTAAGCAACATGACGGGCGTTGTTGTTGGCGCACGCAGTGGCGCACGCAGTGGCGCACGCAGCCTAACAATTCCGACAGGAGAAGCCGGTGGTAAATACGAGTAACAGCCCCATTCAGGTCATAGCCGTTGGTGGGGGCAAAGGTGGCGTTGGTAAAACCAACGTAGCCGTGAATCTTGCAGTAGGGCTTGGACGCCTTGGGCGAAGAGTCACCTTGCTAGACGCAGCACTCGGTCTTGCAAACTCAGATGTCACGCTCGGCGTGAAGCCACGTAAAACGCTGCTGGATGTACTAACGGGTGAGGCAACCCTGAGCGAGGTTGTTGTCGAAACGGCTGATGGAGTCAGCATTGTACCGGCATCATCCGGCTACCCTGAGCTTGCAGCGCTTGATATGGATACCTACTTCGGCCTGATTCATGCGTTCTCTGAGCTGGCTGACACTATGGATACGCTGGTGATCGATACGGCAGCGGGTATTTCGGATGAGGTGATGTGCTTTTTAGCCGCCGCTCAGGAAGTGGTGCTGGTTGTGGTTAACGAACCGACGTCTATTGGCGATTCTTACGCACTGATCAAGTTGCTGAGTGAGCGCTACGGCATCACCAAGATCAATATTGTCACGAATATGGTTCGCTCTAAAAATGATGGCGAAGAGGCGTTTGCTAAACTCACCACGGTGACCGACCGCTTTCTTGATATTCAACTTGAACACGTTGGCTCGTTACCGTTCGACGAGTATCTGCGTCGTGCAGTGCGTAAACAGTCACCGGTGATGCGGGCATACCCACGTAGTTCAGTTGCAACAGCGATGGAAGACTTGGCCGGCACGGTTGCGCAGTGGCCGATTCATAATAAGGCATCAGGTCATATGGAATTTTTTGTCGAACGTCTCATTGGCAAGATGGGCAACAAGCGCGCCTGACGGCACCCGGTTCAAGACTGCTTAAGGATTGTTAACGGGATAACCTGCAAGAGTGAGCGCTTCGGCGAGCAGTGCGGGGCCGGGTAGCCAACTGTGGCGATGCGCGATGTAGCGCTGTAGGAACCGAGGGCGGGCATCGATCAGAGCGCCGGGCTGGGCAGCGGCTTGAGCACCAGATTTACCTTGGGTTTGAGCGCTCGGTGGCGCGGTAAGCTCTAGCGACGATGGGGATGCGTCCCATGTCATTAAAAAGCCAAAGTCGTCGGTTTGTAGTCGAAGCGCGTCAATCGCTTCGCAGTGGCTGTTTTGTCCATGGCCGCGGCCACTTATCAGTAACAGTTTTACCGACCCATTGGCGGGTAGTAGTGGCCGATTATGATTGGCAATTTGTTGCCATATTGGCTGTGGAATTTCACTCAGATCGCGGCCATTCGGCAATAGCCGAAATACCCGGAAGGTGCTGTGCAGTTGATCTGTTGGGAGGTGAGCCATAAGCCAAGATAGCTGTATATATATACAGTATCAAGTGCTGTGGTGAGGGCCTCGCGAGGCTAGGCCTATGGCCTAGTGCGGTGTGAACTCGCTGGCGAGAATTTGCACTCGTTGAACCATCGCGCGCAGGCCGTTGCCGCGGGTCATGCTCAAGTGCGAAAGCAGGTCGAGACGCTCAAACAGAGCATTGATATCAAACTCTACAATATCGACTGGTGAGCGGTTGGCGTAAGCGGCTAGCACCAGCGCGAGTAGACCCCGAACGATCAGTGCGTCGCTATCCATCAACAGATCGACTGTATTTTGCCCAGGGTTACTGCGGACGGTTAGCCAAACCTGGCTGGTACAGCCGTGCACAATGTTGGCGTCAGTTTTGTCGGTTTCTGGCATTGGCGGTAGCGCCTTACCCAGGTCGATCAAGTAACGATAGCGGTCTTCCCAATCGTCGAAAAAGCTGAGGTCGTCTTCGATCTGCTCAATAGGGGTGATGTTGGCAGACATCTAGAATAGCCCTAATGTGAGTTGAGCTTCTTCGCTCATCATGTCGCGGTTCCAAGCAGGATCGAACACGAGTTCTACGTTCACGGCAGTGACGTTAGGCACCTGACGCAACCGCCGTTCAACATCATGTACCAAGACCTCACCCATGCCGCAGCCTGGGGCGGTCAGTGTCATAGTTACATTTACGCCGTTGTGGGCATCGATGTTGGTGTCGTAAACCAAGCCGAGGTCGACAATGCTGACTGGAATTTCCGGGTCGAATACCGAGGCCAAAGCGGTTGCCACGTTGGCGGGATCTATCCTAGTGTCGCCGGCGACAGGCGGACTGAAATCGAGGGTTTCTTTTTCGAAGCCAAGCGCATCAGCGTCTTCGCCATCAATGCGGGCCATATTGCCTTCATGAATGACTGTATAGGTACCGCCGAGCGATTGGGTCAGAGTGACAAATACACCCGATGGGATTTCAAGCGGGTCCCCGGTGGGGACCAGGCGAGCGGCGACCGCACGGTGGACGGGTATGAGTCTGCGTTCCATGGAGCCGTGCTCAGGCGTCGGTTGGGGAAGAGACCGAAAAGCTCTCACCGCAACCACAGTGTGCATCTGCGTTAGGGTTGGCAAACTTCAATGTAGAGTTTAGACCTTCGGTGATGTAATCGATCTGAGTGCCCTGTACTAGTGGCAAATCCTGTGGCGCAACAACCACTGTCAGATCGGCAAACTCGTAACGATGGTCATCAGCATTTGCGGATTCAGCAAAACTCAGTTCGTACATGTAGCCGTTACAACCGCTTTCGCTAACGCCTAAGCGGACGGCTTGAGCGGCATTTTTTTCTAGCGATTTGTGCAGATGTGTCGCGGCAGCGGGGCTGACGTCTATCGCCGCTGGGTCGGTGGCTGGATCAAAACTAACAACCGCGCTAGCGCTCGCTGCAGAGCCATCCTGTGACGGATTTTCAGCGGTCTTAGCGGGTACGGCGTTGTCTTGGTCAGTGTTCACGGTGTATTGCTCTATATGTGGCTCTAGGGCTCGATCAAAGAAAGGATAGCGCTTTGGTTAGCGCTGCGACAAATCGATCCAGATCGTCGGTGTTGTTGTAGAGACTAAAGGACGCCCGAACCGTTCCGGGCAGCTCTAAATGTTGCATGAGTGGCATTGCACAGTGATGACCAACCCGTACAGCCACATCTTGCTGGTCGAGCAGGGTACCAATGTCGCCGGGGTGGGCGCCGTCCACAACAAACGACAGTACGCCCGATTTGTGTGCGCTTGTGCCAATCACGCGAACCCCCGGTAACTGCGCAATAGCGCTGGTGGCGAGTCGCAATAGATTGTCTTCGTATTGCTGCACCATGCTGCGGTCGATTGATTCGATGTACTGCACTGCAGCGCCTAGGCCGATAGCGTCTGCAATGTTGGGCGTGCCGGCTTCAAATTTGTAAGGCAGGCTATTAAAGGTGGTGTGCTCGATGGTCACGGTTTCGATCATCTCGCCGCCGCCTTGCCACGGTGGCATAGCGTTGAGTAGTTCGAGTTTGCCGTAAAGCACGCCAATGCCGGTGGGGCCGAACATTTTGTGGCCAGAGAAGGCGTAGAAGTCGGCGTCGAGTGCCTGCACGTCAACCGCCATATGGCCAACCGACTGTGCGCCGTCGACAAGCACTACTGCCCCTTTGTCGTGCGCCGCACTAATCATCTCGGCAACCGGATTTATGGTGCCGAGCGCATTCGAAACATGGCCTACCGAGACCAGCTTGGTTCGTGTAGACAGCTTGGCGTGATAGTCAGCCAGATCTATTTCGCCTTCGGGGGTGACGTTGCATGCGAGCAAGGTTGCGCCGGTACGTTGGGCGAGTAATTGCCAAGGCACAATATTGGAATGGTGCTCGAGCAGCGTGATGATGATTTCGTCGCCGCTCTGCAGATTGGTCTGGCCCCAACTTTGCGCGACGAGGTTAATCGACTCAGTGGTTCCTGCAGTGAAAATTATTTGCTCACGAGACTCGGCATTAATAAAACGTCGGAGTGATTCGCGGGAATTTTCATAGCTTTCGGTGGCTCGGCCGGCCAACTTGTGCGCTGCGCGATGCACGTTGGCATTGTCGCGGGCATAGTAGTTTGACAGGGCATCTATGACAGCCTGAGGTTTTTGCGTGGTCGCCGCATTGTCGAGATAAACCTGCTCATTGCCAGCAATGAGCGGGAAGTCTGCTCGGATCTTGCTCAGAGCAGCGACACTTGATTCATCGGCGATGTCAGTTAGAGCGTCCACTGCGTAAGCCTTGCGTTAGTGAGAGTGGTCATATAATCCTGGTCTGGCCCGCCCAGGCCATCGCCGACAAATCCGCGCAGCAGTAAGGCTCTGGCGGCTGTTAGAGGGATGCCCCGTGAGCGCAGGTAAAACACGGCATCGTCATTCAACTGTCCAACCGTTGCCCCGTGCGCGCAGGCAACATCGTCGTTGTAGATCTCCAGTTCAGGCTTGGTGTTTATCTCGGCAGTGTCGGCAAGCAGCAGGTTTGGGTTGTGCAGCCGGGCGTCGGTGCCTGCACCTTCGGGCAGTATATGAATACGGCCTCCAAAGGTGAGTTTGCCCTGCTGGTTTGCAAGGCCATGGTAGCGCGCTGTGCTGCGACAGTTTGGCGCCTGATGTTCGAGCACTATTTGGTTGTCACTGCGGTCTTTGTCGCCACACAACAGGGTACCGGTGAGTGTTGCTTGGGCGTCGCGGCCAACCAAGCGAACGTGAACATCGTTACGTTCGAGTTGTCCGCCGAGGCTTAACTGGTGGCGGTGATAATGGCTGTGTTCGCCCGCGTCGATGCTGTGCAAGTGCCACGCGGTGCCACTGTTCGAGGCACCCGAAACCGAGTGATTAAGCGTTGCACCCGCTTTGAGTTCGATGGTGGTAATCGCCGCTAAACCCTTAGCTGTGCCGCCACGCTGTATTAGCTGCGCGGTCGCGCCTTCAGCAACTTCTACATGCAACCAGTGGCAGCCTTGCTCTTGGGCTGCAAACGACTCCGGTTCCAGTCGGTCGCCGTTACCGAGCTGCACCCGGGTTACGCTTGCGAGTTCAAGCGCCGCGGCTGCAATGAGTGGGAAACGGGTGGTGTCCGCCTGGGCGAGCAGGGCGGCAATATCGGTATCGCTGGCGCTGCCTGAAGGGCCATTTTCCAGTGCCTCATACAGGCGATTTACCGGGCTGTACTTCCAGCTCTCGCTGCCGGGTTGGGGCAAGTGCGACAGCATGCCAAGCGCTTCGCGCGCGGCCGTGCCGGGCGTGCTGCCCTGAAATTCTGTGAGCCGTGCGCTGTGGCGCTCGGCTGCGCTTAATTGTCCGTTAACCACCCATAACCCCGTTCTTCGAGTTCGAGAGCAAGCTCCGGTCCGCCACTCTTGATAATCTTGCCGCCCGCGAGCACATGCACACGATCGGGTTTGATGTAATCAAGTAGGCGCTGATAGTGGGTAACCAGCAATATTGCGTGGTCTGGTGCGCGGAAGCGATTTACGCCTTCGGCAACCACTTGCAACGCATCGATATCGAGGCCGCTATCGGTCTCATCGAGAATCGCAAGCTTTGGCTGCAGCATTAGCAATTGCAGTATCTCGTTGCGTTTCTTTTCGCCACCAGAGAAGCCCTCATTGACGCCGCGCTTTAGAAAGTTGGGGTCGAGGTCGAGCTCCTTAGCGGTTGCGCGTGCTTGACGAATAAAGCTGCTCGCATCGAGGGGCTCTTCGTCGCGAGCAGCGCGTTGGGCGTCAATCGCGGCCTTCAAAAATTCCATGTTGCTGACGCCTGGAATTTCAGTGGGGTATTGGAACGCGAGAAACAGACCAGCAATGGCGCGTTCTTCGGGTTCGAGTTCGTTGAGATCTGTTTCACCCAGTTTGAGGCTGCCGCCGGTAACGGTGTAACCCGGTCGGCCAGACAGGACATTGGCGAGTGTACTTTTACCGGAACCGTTAGGTCCCATGATGGCGTGCACTTCACCCGCGGGCACGCCCAGCGTGAGACCATCAATGATGGCCTTGCTGCCGACGCTTGCGCTTAGGTTCGAAATTTCTAGCATGTGTTGGATTTCAATATTTCGTCAAGTTTGTTTAATTCTGGGGTTTGAAACGCCTGTGGTTGTTGGGCAGATTCGAACCCCTGCATTTTTGTCTGGGCAGGGCAGGAGTCAAAATAAATTCTGACTGCGTCAAGGTTATCCAGTTTATCCCACGGATCCCTCAAGGCTTACTTCAAGTAATTTGCCGGCTTCCACGGCAAATTCCATGGGCAGCTCGCGGAACACTTCCTTGCAAAAGCCGTTCACAATCATTCCAACGGCTTTCTCGGGATCGATGCCGCGTTGCTGGCAGAGGAACAGCTGATCGTCGCTGACTTTAGACGTTGTCGCCTCGTGCTCGATCGTTGCGCTGGTGTTCTTGCTTTCGATG